>DASRAF010000431.1:0-3637 GCA_035638295.1 Pseudolabrys sp. | reverse complement strand
CGCAGCGAGCAATGGCCGTTCGAGCAAATAACGTTCAGAAAAAATATGCTCTTCAATGGCGTCGGCGTTTGCGCCGGCACCCTCTCGCGTCTTGATGGCGAGGAGCTGACGCTGATAGTTCCACTCGTAGAGCGCTGCATTCTGATCAAGGCCTTCGTAACACTGCAGCCTGATCAGTTCGGCGCCGTGCACGGCAGCGAGGGCCTTTGCAACTTCGGTCTTGCCGACGCCGGCTTCACCTTCAAGCAGCAGCGGCCGTTTCAGGAAGTCCATCAGCCACAGCGCGGTCGCCACATCATGATCGGCAATGTAGCCGACGGCGGCCAGCCGGTTCGAGATATCGTCGCGGTCTAACGTCATGTCTCATAATATAGACCTGCGGCGCCGGAATCGCTCCAGCGTCGCAATTGCCTGTTTCCCAGTGCCCTCACCGATGCAGACCGAGTTTTTCAGCTGCCGTCCACGTGCGCCAGTTGTCGTGTGGCATCGCGATATTCGTCGAACCGAGGAATGCAAAGGCATCATTCACCGCGTTCGAGAAACACGGCACGCCGCCGACATTCGGGCTCTCGCCAACCCCTTTGGCACCAATCGGATGGTGGGGGGATGGCGTCGTGGTCCAGTCGGTCTCCCATTTCGGGGTCTCGACGGCGGTCGGGAGAAAATAGTCCATCAACGACGCGGTGGTCACGTTGCCGTCCTCGTCGTAGTGGATTTCCTGGCCCATGGCGATACCGAAGGCTTCGGTCAGTCCGCCGTGGATCTGCCCCTCGATGATCATCGGATTGATGCGTGTACCGCAGTCGTCAAGCGCATAGAAGCGGCGCACTTTGCTTGACCCTGTATCGACATCCACATCCATCACGCAGATGTAGGCGCCGAAGGGGTAAGTGAAGTTCGGAGGATCGTAGTAGTTGATCGCCTCCAGGCCCGGCTCCATGCCCGGCGGCACTTCGTGATACGCCGCCCAGGCAAGCTCGGTCATCGTCTTGAAACGCTCCGGATTGCCCTTTACACGAAAGCGATCGACATCCCATTCAAGATCGTCGTCGTGCACTTCCAGCATGTAGGCAGCAATCATCTGTGCCTTTGCCTTGATCTTCCGGCACGCCATCGCGGTCGCCGCACCCGACACCGGCGTTGATCGCGACCCATAAGTGCCGAGACCATAAGGCGCCGTATCGGTGTTGCCCTCTTCTACCGTGATGTTATCAGCGGCTATTCCAAGTTCGGTTGCGATGATCTGGGCATAGGTCGTCTCGTGACCCTGTCCCTGCGACTTAGTCCCGAGACGACAGATGCCGCTCCCCGTGGGGTGGATGCGGATCTCCGCGGAATCGAACATGGCGATACCGAGGATGTCGCAATTGCGCGAAGGTCCGGCGCCGACGATCTCGGTGAAGAATGCAACGCCGATTCCCATCAACTCCCGCGTCTCGCCGCGCTTGAAGGCTTCCTGGCGTTTCTTCTGCTCTTCGCGGAGTTGCTTGTATCCGACCGTCTCCATCGCCTTCTTGAGAGCGGTCTGATAGTCGCCGGAATCATAGACCCAGCCGAACGCCGAGGTGTACGGGAACTGCTCACGCCGGATGAGATTCTTCATCCGGAATTCCGCCGGATCCATCTTGAGTTTCTGCGCCATGATGTCCATCGCGCGCTCTATCGCGTAAGCCGCTTCGGTGACGCGGAACGAGCAGCGATAGGCAACGCCGCCGGCGCCTTGTTCGTGTAGACGCCATCGACGGATACATGTGCGGCCGGGAAGTCGTATGAACCGCTGATGATACTGAACAGACCGGCCGGCCACTTGGTGGCGTTGGCGCAAGCGTCGAACGCGCCATGATCGGCAACCGTATAGCAGCGCAGGCCGGTCACCTTGCCGTCTTTCGTCGCTGCGATTTCCGTCTCCATGTAGAAGTCGCGAGCGAATGCCGTCGTCGAAAGATTCTCGATGCGATCTTCAACCCACTTCACCGGGCGGCCCGTCACGATCGAGGCGACGATCGCGCAGATGTAACCCGGATAGGCACCGACTTTGTTGCCGAAACCACCCCCAATGTCGGGGGCGATGACGTGGATCTTGTGCTCGGGGATCTTCGAGATCAGCGAGCCGACAGTCCTGATGACGTGCGGCGCCTGGAATGTGCCCCACAACGTGAGTTCACCCTTGATCTTGTCGAATGACGCCACGCATTGGCAGGTCTCGAGCGGACAAGGATGCACGCGCGGATAGACGATCATCTCCTTGATCGTGACGTCCGCCTTGGTAAACGCATCGTCTGCCTTGGCTTTGTCGCCGGCCTGCCAATTGAAGACGTGGTTGTAATGCTTGCGTGGCCCGTGCGCGCCTTCCTTCTTGTCCTTGATATCTTCGCGGATCACAGCCGCGTCCGCGGACATCGCCTTGAGCGGATCCACGTTGCACGGCAACGCTTCGTATTCGACTTCGACCAGCTCGGCGGCATCCGCCGCAGTGTAGCGGTCTTCGGCGATGACGAAGGCCACTTCCTGGTTCTGGAACAGCACCTTGCCGTCGGCGAGCACCATCTGCACGTCGCCCGCAAGCGTTGGCATCCAGGCCAGATTGACTGTCTTGAGAGTTTCCGCAGTGATCACCGCCACGACGCCGGGCACAGCGGCGGCTTTGGTCGTGTCGATTTTCTTGACGCGTGCGTGCGCATGTGGCGAACGGGTGAAATCGCCGTACAGCATGCTGGGCAGCTTGATGTCATCGACGTAGTTGCCCTTGCCCTGGACGAAGCGGATGTCCTCGACGCGCTTGCGCTTGCAGCCCATGCCTTGAAGTTTTTCAGCGCGTTCGGCGGAGGTAGGGGTCATGTTGTTCATTCTGCGGCCTCCTGGAACGGCACGCCGCTGATCTTGGCGGCAGCGTATTGAATGGCTTTGACGATGTTCTGATAACCCGTGCAGCGGCACAGGTTGCCCGAGATGCCGAAGCGGATTTCGTCTTCGGTCGGATTCTTGTTTTCCTGCAGCAGTCGATAGGCCCGCATAATCATTCCCGGCGTGCAGAACCCGCACTGCAACCCATGCATTTCACGGAAACCTTCCTGCAGCGCATGCAGCGTCCCGTCGGCCGCGGCCATGCCTTCTATCGTACGGATGTCGGCGCCGTTCGCCTGCACCGTGAACATCGTGCATGACTTCACCGACTTGCCGTCGAGATCGATCGTGCAGGCGCCGCAATGACTGGTATCGCAGCCGATATGCGGTCCGGTGAGCTGGAGTTGCTCGCGCAGGAAGTGAATGAGCAACGTGCGAGGTTCGACCAGCTCCTCAACCTTCTTGCCGTTCACGGTCATGGAAACCTGGGATTTCGCCATGGTTTTCCTCCCCTGACTCAAAGCCCAGCGCGCGCCTTTGCGCGGCCAAGGGCGCGCGACAGCATCACGCCCGCCATCTTGGTGCGATAGGCGGCGGGTCCGCGGCCGTCACTTGCCGGCGAGGTGATCGCCTCGACAGCGGCCACCGCTTTCTTCACGGTCGCAGCATCAAGCGCCGAGCCGGTCAGAATCTTGCCGGCTTCTTCCGCCCACAGCGGCGTTTCCGCCACATTGGTCAGGCCGATCGAGCAACTGGCCACCTTGCCTCCGCTTGTCGTCAGCAGAACCGCGGC
>DASRAF010000430.1:0-5243 GCA_035638295.1 Pseudolabrys sp. | reverse complement strand
AATTTGTTGTAGGCAATCGGGTGATCTTCGACCTCGACAGCCAGCCGCCTTTCGCCTGGCACGAGGCTCGGTCCTCGCGTGACCGCCCAGCTTTTCATCACACCATCGAGTTCGAGCCGCAGGTCGTAGTGAAGTCGCGTCGCCGCGTGCTTTTGTACGACGAATGCGTTGCCGCGTTTGCGGGCCACCTTACCTTTCGGTTCGGCGGTGACGCCAAATCTGCGTTTGGCCCGATACGTCTTCAGCCCCGTTTTCTTTCCGCGACGCATAGGCCGATGTCCAACCTAATGAATTTGTCCGTATGACTTGGTGAAAACATCCTCATTGTTGGGCCGGTTCCCGCCGCTGGCAACTTGCCAAGACCAGCGATCTTAAGACGATCCGGAACAATTGGGTCAGCCTGACGTTGCTCCGGCATGCGGCCGCTGTGCCGCCGTAAAAACACGGAGGGCCGCCATGCTGGGTTGGGCCGTTACCTTTCTGATTGTTGCACTCGTTGCTGCATTGCTTGGCTTTGGCGGGATCGCCGGTGTCGCCGTCGAGGCTGCCAAGATCGTTTTCTTTGTAGCGATCGTGCTCTTCGCCATTTCAGTGGTTGCTGGTTTGGTGCGTGGGAGGACTGTCCCGTAGTGTAGCGTCAGCGTAAGAGCGAAAAAGCCCTGTGCGAGGATCTCGCACGGGGCTTTTTTGTTGTCTAAAGAAACTGGGGGACGCGAGGCTTACTCTCCGCCACTTGCCAGGACGGCGCGCGTCGTTTCGTCGGGGCCGAAATCTTCGGCGCTGTTGACGTGGAGCAGTTCGGCCAGCCGTGTGCGCGCCCGATTGACACGCGACTTGATCGTACCGACCGCGCATCCGCAAATTCCTGCTGCTTCCTCGTACGAGAAACCTGAGGCGCCGACCAGGATCAACGCCTCACGCTGGTCTGAAGGCAATTGGGCCAGCGCTTCACGGAATTCACGAAATTCGACGTGACCATATTGATCAGGTTGCGACTTGAGCGACTCGGCGTGATGTCCGTCGCTGTCTTCGACCTCACGACGCCGTTTACGATATTCCGAACGGAAGTGATTGCGCAGAATGGTGAACAGCCAGGCAGACATATTGGTGCCGGGCTGGAAGGAATCGATATTGGCGAGTGCACGCAACAAGGTCTCCTGTACCAGATCGTCCGCACGATCAACATTTCCGCAAAGGGAAATAGCGAATGCGCGGAGACTTGGCACCGCAGCGAGGACGGCTTTGCGGACCGACTCGTCCATGGGCATTATTGCGGGTCCTTTTTTCCGCTGCCATCGAGGCGATTGATCAAGTCGTTGAACCGATCAGGCACACCCTGGTTCACGACATCGTCGTACATGGCGCGCAATTGCTGGCCGAGGCGTGCTTGTACGTCGCGCCCAAGCTTGGCCGGCTTCGCATTGACTTTTTTGCTCCGCGTCGCGGTTGCTTCCATCGGATTTTGCTGTCCCACGGGCTTGCGTTCGTTCATTGTTTAACCCCAACTTCCGAGGCCCGTGCGGGCGCCGGCTGTCCCCTTGGTTCTGAGCAAACCACTGAGTTGGCGTATGGTTCCCCCGGAACGGAACTTTTTTGCGGCGGACGCGTTGAGGCGCTACAGGTTGATTGGAAGGTAGGGGCGTGACCCACCATCGACCGCTAGGCGATTGATTCGGGAGGGATTCTTGTCGACATCTCAAGCAGTTGCGCAACATTTGCCATATCTTCGCCGCTACGCGCGGGCTCTCTCCGGAAGCCAGGCTTCAGGCGATGCTTACGTCGCGGCGACCCTCGAGGCGCTGGTGCAGGACCCGAAGGTGCTGGACACGGCACTTTCCACGCGGATCGCCCTCTACCGGCTTTTCACGAAGATCTGGAATTCCGTTGCGCTGAACGGCAAGTCGTCGAGCGCTAGCCCGAGCCAACCCGTTGAGCGCCATTTGTCCCAAATTCCTCCGAAGCCCCGTCAGGCCTTTCTCCTGGTTGCTCTTGAAGGGCTGTCCGAAGATGACGCTGCGAAGGTCCTGGACATCGATGCGCCGGAGCTGCGTGAACTTGTCGAGGAATCGGGTCGCGAGCTTGCGGCGGAGATCGCAACCGATGTTCTGATCATTGAGGATGAAACGTTCATCGCTCTCGATCTGGAGGGACTCGTGGAGAGCCTCGGCCACCGTGTGCTTGGCGTTGCGCGTACACACGCCGAAGCCGTGGCGCTTGCAAAAGCAAAGCGGCCCGGAATTATTCTCGCCGATATTCAGCTTGCCGACGGCAGCTCCGGGCTCGATGCGGTCAACGAAATGTTGCGGTCATTTGAAGTGCCCGTCATTTTCATCACCGCTTATCCGGAACGCTTCTTGACTGGCGAGCGCCCGGAGCCGGCCTTCTTGATTGCAAAACCGTTCCAACCGTCGACTGTATCGGCGGTCCTCAGCCAGGCCCTGTTTTTCGAACGCAACGCGCGACGGCGGGAACGGCGCGCGAGCTAGATGGCCGGCGCGTCTTCCAAGTATCACTGCATCGCCGCGTTTCGTCCCAGGTGGGGCGGCGTGGCTTGCGGTGTGGTCAACACTGAAGTTCGCCAAGGCAATGCAACGGTTTGCGGGTTACGGCGTTGATTTCAGTTGCAACTTGTTGGATCAGAAATTGCGCGCCTTGGCGCAACAAAAAGCACCTCGCGCGACCTCGTTCGTTGACAGGCTTTCCGATGCACGGATTCATTGGATCCCTGGTTGTCGAAGTAAGTGTGTGTGCTCGGTCGCGCCGGGCATTGACAGGTAACGAAACGAATGGTGCGCAACATGTCCGGGGCGCAAGAGACCGAACTGGCCAAACTCGAGAACGAATATCAGCAGCTTCAGGAACAGGTTAACGCGCAAGCGTGGGAACTAAACCTGCTGAGAGCGCGCTTTGCACGTTATGAAACCGCGCTGCGTGGTTCGCAAGTAACGGTCTACACCCAGGATCGCGATCTTCGTTACACCTCGATCAGCAATCCGATGCTTGGCCGAAACATCGAAGACATTCTTGGTTGCACCGATGCGGAAATTCTGTCGCCGGAAGCAGGTGCTGCCATGATTGCGTTGAAACGGGCAGTTCTTGCGAGCGGTGAAGCGAAAAGGGCTGAGGTGCCGCTCGAGGATGCGCCCGGAATTCGTTGGCACGATTTACACATTGAACCGTTGCGTAACGAAGCCGGTGAAGTCGTTGGTTTGACCTGCGCATCAGTTGACGTGACCGAACGCAAGGAGGGCGAGGCCCATCTGCGGCTGTTGCTGCGGGAACTGACCCATCGTTCGAAGAACCTGCTTGCAGTCATTCAGGCAATGGCGCGCCAGACAGCGCGCCATACCGGATCGGTCGAGACTTTCCTGACGCAGTTCGGCGCGCGGCTGCAGGCACTTGCGGCATCGCACGACCTCCTTATTCGCGAGAGTTGGTATGGCGCGTCACTCGGCGAGCTGGTGCGCTCACAACTCGGCGTCTATCTCGATGGAGTGGCGGCGCAGGTTTCAATCGAAGGGCCAGCCATCGCGATCAAACCCGAGGCGGCGCAGAATTTAGGTCTCGCGCTGCACGAGCTTGCGGTCAACGCGGCAAAGTTCGGTGCCCTGTCGGTGCCCGCCGGACGCGTGGCGATTACGTGGAACCGGCTGGAAAACGTCGACGGCAGTGCCGTCGAACTCGATTGGCGCGAAAAGCTTGGCCCGAAAGTCAAAGCCAGGCGCCGAAAGGGGTTCGGCAGCATCGTTATCGAACGCAATCTCGCGCGTGCTCTCGATGCCAAAGTTGAACTCGAATTCGATCCGGACGGATTGCACTGTCATATCGTGATCCCGGCAAATCAAATTCTCGCTCTACGGTAATCGTTTCCGGAACATATTTCTCCGCCGACCGTTTTCTGTCGTGCTCACGCTGCGGCTGTTCACGCCAAAAGCCTGAGACGAATCTGGAAACGGACGATGCGTAACTTCATATCGTCTATTCTCGTGGCGGCCATTGTCGCCTTGGTGCTGGACGCCCCCGTGCTTCCAGCCGGGTTCAGTCTTGCCGTCACTGCCAGACATTCGGTCCAAAACGATTTGAGCGGTCAGGTGGTCGACCGCACGCGCAAAGGCGATCGATTGCACGTGCCGTTGGCAAATCAACCGATATCGCCAAAGACGACACCGACCATGCTGGTCGGGTGCGAACCCGCATTCAGCGCACTTTCCGTTGGTGCGCGCGCGAATTTTGCAGGTCGTTGCCTCTCCTGAAGACCCTCCCTGGAACTTGTCAGTTCCAATCGCGTTGATATGCCATCATAAATTGCGAAGGGAGTTTTGACATGCAAAGGCCATTGAGCGTTGTTGCGGCCCTGGCGGTTGCCGCGACGGTGGTATCACCTGTCGCGACGATGGCGCAAGCCGAACGCGTCAAGGCCGGAACATTGACCTGCGACATTTCCGGCGGCATTGGCTTGATTATCGCGTCACACAAAGAAGTGAGCTGCATGTTCACGCCATCCCAGCCGGGACCGCGTGAGGTGTATGTCGGTGCGATCAATAAGTTCGGGCTCGATATCGGCGCAACGGCAGGCGGCGAAATGGTCTGGGCCGTATATGCACCGACCACGCGCCGGTTTGGCGCGCTCGCCGGCAATTATGGCGGTGCCACCGCTGAAGCGACGGTCGGCGCTGGTCTTGGCGCCAATGTGCTGGTTGGCGGTTCGGACCGCGCCATCGCTCTGCAGCCGCTTTCAGTGCAAGGGCAGGCGGGCCTCAATGTCGCGGCTGGTGTTGCCGAGCTAATCTTGCGTCCGGCACGCTGACGCGACCATTCTCCAACATGGGTGACGGCCGCCTGCAGGCGGCCTTTTTTTGCGTCAACCGAAGGTGAATGCGTCGTGGTAAGCGCCTTGAACCTGTCCTCCCGGTACAGGACCCCCGCCAGGCACATGCACCATGTTGCCGATGACGGCACACGTCGCTCCATGCAGGCCGTGACGCGGGATCGCCATCGGCGTGAGCTGTTCCCAGCTGTCGGATTTCGGATCATAGGCCTCGTTGGTACCGAAAACTTTGCCCGTTGCTTCCCCGCCAAATACGATAATCTTGCCGTTGATATAGACGCATGATGGACCGCTGCGCGGCGTCGGCAGGGGCGCGCGGAACGTCCAGGCGTCGGTCTTTGGGTCGTAGACGGCGTTCAGCCCGGTGTTGAAGTCATACGAATCCATCCGTCCGGCGATCGCATGGATTTTCCCG
>DASRAF010000429.1:0-6143 GCA_035638295.1 Pseudolabrys sp. | reverse complement strand
GTAGATCGCCGCAAACATGGTCGAGCCATGCGAGGGTGCGCCGCCCTTGCGCCAAGCATTCTCGCTGACCATGAATTCATCGGTAAGCTTGAGGCGGCCTTCCTTAAGCTCATTGAATATGTATTCGGCAGTCATCAGCTTGCCGAGACTGGCGGGGAAGATCATCCGATCGGCGTCGCGTTCGAATAGAACGGCGCCGTTCTCCGCATCGATTAGAATGGCGTGCGGCGCGCTGATATTTGGCTCGTCTTTCTTTTGCGCGTCTTTTTTTGGTGCATCTTTCTTTTGAGCGGCCGCAGGCGCCGGCCTATGCGCAGGCGGCGGTGCAGCGAATGCTGCTGCGCAAAAGCAGACAGCTCCCACCGCCACCAACCAGCGTGCAAATGCGAAATCCCGCATGGGCATCATCGAAGCTCGTTCACCCCAGCGCATCGAATCCGGTCAAACCGGCGGACCTGTGGCGGCAAATTACGTTTCAGTAAAGGCCACGCCCGCTCATAACAGCAGTTCCGCCATCATAGCGCGCCGGCACGTAGGCCGAAACCGTTGTCAACTCAGGGGTGGAATACTCCCGCCCGATCGTTCCGGTGGTCCTCGGACGGGCGGCGGCAGCGAGCTCGGTCGTCGAGGCCTCCACCGCAGGCAGCTCGCGCGCGTCCTCGCCCAGTCGGTAAGGCCGGTCCGGCGGCGTCGGAATTCCGGTCGTGGAAAATTTTGCCGTCGGGCGCCGGCCATCTAAATAGGCCGGCGCAAACGGTTTGCTGGTAGCTAGCTGCACGACTGGCGTCGCTGGGGTGCCCTCACGCAATGTCGCGATCAGCTTGCGGTCGTCCGATCCTTGCAACGGGGCGCGGCCGATATATTCGACCTTCACGCGGGTTATACCATGGCCATAAAAGCCCAGAAGCTCGGCTGTCCTGACGGATACGTCGATGAGACGATCGCTCGCATAGGGCCCCCGATCGTTAACACGCACGACTATTGATCGGCTGTTGGTTAGGTTCGTCACGCGAACGTAGGACGGCAAAGGCAACGTTGGATGCGCGGCCGATATTGAATGCATATCGAAGATTTCCCCGTTTGCAGTGTAACGGCCATGGAAATCATCGCCATACCACGAGGCCATGCCCTCGGCGCTGTAGTTGATGTTTTCTTCGGGGACATAAACCCGCCCTGCCACCGTGTAGGGCTGTCCGATCCGATACACGCCGCCTCCCTTTGGCACCGGTTGGCCCGGCTCGACAACGCGGGCGCTAGCCGCAACGCCGTAAAGCGGATCAATCTTGCCGGCCATCTGACCGTTAGTACAATTGGCTAGCGCAAGGTAGCCCAGCGCAAGAATAAAGAGGCGAGCGCTGTGGCCAATGTTTTGGCAAGCCGTGAAGCAATGCATCCGGCGTCTGATCCCCGATCGGAAGCCCCAGAATACCGCGCCGCAATGCCGTCGGGAACCTCCGGTGCGCAGGCTGGTAAACGGTTCGTTCCAGGCGCCGTTGGCAGGGCCAAAGCGCAGGCGCCCGACATAGCGAAGCTGGGAGCCGTTTGCAATCGCAGCTGGCGTGGCTCGCTAGTCTAGCGATCCAGTGAAACTAGACTGCTGCCGTTATAAGCCACCCGAGGCGGATGGCCTTTGAATCGTGCTCGCAACTAACCCAATGCAAAAGGCCCGCGACTAGGTAAGGGTGCAAAATCTTCGCGCGCTGCCGCCGAAAAAATCGAACCGTTTCCGTAAGTCATATGCGAGCGGCAATCGAAAGGGGGCGCCGCCGGATCACAAATCGACGACGTGTGATGGTTGATGCTCGCAAGTCAGGACTCGCGAAACTTGCTCGCCACGACATGTGCATCAGGAATGACTCTTTGGCCCGACGTCTGCGCAAATTTTGCGGTACGAGGGCGACCCTTGACGCCCCCGATAACAAACCCAGGAAAAATCTGGGTAGGCTCACGATCCGCCGGACCCTTGGCCTTCAGCTGCTAGCGCTCGTCGATGAGCTGTTCAAGTAGATCAATGTAACCGGTGCAACTCGTTTGTTGTCGTGCATCGGGGGAAGGCTACGCGTTTCGGCCCTCATAGATAGTCACGAGCAACTCTAATTCCTCAATTTTCCTTTTAGTCTCGGCAATCAATTGCGGGGTTACATCGCGCCAGTCGTAGCCATCAAATTCCATCATCCTCCTCAGGCCAGATTCCAGGGGCTCTAGATCATCCAACAACGTATCATGGCGCTGTTTGAACCAATCGATAATTTGGTCGTATCGGCCCATGGCGCGTCCTCCGCGTCTCGTTACGCCACGATTGCAACGCTTTCAATTTCGGCGGGGGTATAGCCTCGTTGAAGGCAGCGTTCCGAGTCGTCATCTGGAAAGCCCGAGCGAGTCCTCAACACCACGAATCACGGCTGGGCCGCGACGGAAATGGTTACAATTATGTCTTAGCATGACGAGTTTTGCTGCATCATAGCGCCCTAGCCACTGGGCCACAGGTCGCGCCATCGCTGGCGAGCGGCCACCCCGCGTCCGCTTTCGGTCAGAAGCAGACATTGTGATGAGTTCATGCGATGTCAACTTTCATCCCAATAGCGGACATCAGTCAGCACGAGTTGAATGTTTGCTAAGGGCCAATACTGGATATTGATGCTCGGCCACCATCACGGTAATGAGGAGAAGATAAAATGTCGAACTCTTATGCAGCAATTACCGCATTGATCTTTGCGTTAGTGGCGCTCTTGCACGGCTGGAGGATTTTTAAGGGATGGACGGTGCAGATTGGACCACACTCCGTGTCCATGACTGTATCATGGGTCGGCCTTGTTGTTGCTGCCCTGATCGCGATTTGGGGCTTCGCGCAATTAAGCCAATAACAAATACACGACGCCTGCATGGTGCGCCACGTTGACCTGATTCAAACGACGCGAAGTTAAGGGGCCTTTTGCGAGCTTGTTTCCTCCCGTTCTGTCGTTGCTAGTAAGCCTTCGTCCGGGCCTGGCGCGCGCTACCTGAAGCACGACGGTTACAGATTGCAGATTCACGTTGGCGATGGTCGGGCGCGTCTCTACACGATGAGGTTGGATGGCAGTGCGGGCTCTCCGCGTCCGGGCTGCAAACCATTAGGATTGCGGTAATACTGAAAAGTAAATCCACATAATCATGAGGCCGCCGATCAAGGTGGCCTAAAGGCATGTGGCCAGAGCGCAACAATCAAAAAATTTGTGATGGCAACCCTTTGCGCCCACGAACGGCCACGAATCCGAATCATTGTTAATAAAACAGTCCGACCTTGGGGGCTTTTGTGGTGGGGACGGATGGGATCGGGGCCGCGCTCTCAGTGGGGATCGAGAGCGGCCCCGATTTTATAACTCGTGCAGATCTACGAATATGAGTTCTTATGAACAAAACTGGCTCACTCACGCACCGGCTGAGCCGCGGTAGTCGCTTTCCAAAACCTACGGCTTTCACCCGGCACAGGAATAAAAAAATTAAAAGGCCCCCCTCAATGGTACGAGTTGCGGCGGCGTACTTACTTTAGCGCCGCCGGCCGACCATTCGGCACTTAGCAATTCGCTCGGAAGGAGAAGCTAAACTGCTGATATCTACGTTTGCCAAGGAAATGGGTGCCCACATATCTAAGAACTTCACATGAATTGAGCGGCTTTGTTAAGGTGATCACGCAGGAAAAAGTGCAACGATAAAACGATTACACGCGCGCGCATTGCCTCAATGCGCTAGCAAGACCGGTAGCGTCGCCGCCGCCATAACATGCTGTGTTGCTCCGCCGAATATCATTTGTCTCAATCGACTCTGGGTAAAGGCGCCCTTAATCAAAAGATCGCAAGCCAATGTTTGAGCAGCGCTCAAAATGGCCTCGCCAGTATTTTTGCCATCGAGCGCTACCGTCAATGATTCTGACGGAACGTCGTTCCGTTGCAGATATCTGATCATCTGCTCTGCGGACGGGCCCGGAACTCCAGTTCCTCCGGTGACCGTCAGGACTGTCACGCGTTCGGCCCTCTCAAGAAGCGGCATTGAAAGAGCCACGGCGCGCGCCTGCTCAGTGCTACCGTTCCACGCAATCAACACGTTGGTACCGATATTCCCAGGCGGCGATGGTGGGCATAGGAGCAGCGGCCGGCCACTCTCGAACAGAGCCGATTCAAGCACTCTATGATATAGAACAGACGAATTTGCATCCGGCCGATTCATTACGATCACGTCGAAGGCACGGCCATAGTTGCCAACGAAGGTTTCGTCCCCGGGAGGCTCATTTAGCCAGCCGAATGATAGAGATGTTGTTCTCGTGGTTGATCGAGGCACATTGTTTTTCTGCATAAAGGTCTCGAACGTCCGCCGTGCTCGCTGCGCCTCTGCTGCAATCTCCCGCCCATAATGCTCCACCGGAAAGGCGACCACGATGTCGCCTAAAGGAAGGTCCGGAGTTGCCCAACGAAGCGGAACTCCTTCAACGTAGCTTCCGTACCGTCGAGCCAATAGTAGGGCGGTTTCCAGCATAGATTGCATACCATCATGCTTTTCCATCAGCGCTAGGATGGTCTTCATACCCATGATCGCCTCCAGTCAGCTTGATCCTCAGCGGGTATTCACCACCCCGGGACAATATGCGGTCGGCAAATGCCGATAATATCCGATAAACAGGTGAACAAGGTTGTTAGGTTCACGGATCTGCATCGCCTGTCCTATTTTAGGGAGGCTCGATATTTCAATTGAGGTCAATATACAGCTAGGCGAGTTCACTGAAATCAGGGTCATTTTGCCGCGCGGCAACACTAAGGGCCATGTGTGGACGGCTCCGGGTTGGCAAGAACTTTTTTCACGTTTGCAGCGTTGGTCGGTGCGGCCATGTGTTCGGCCTTTTAGCGCGGTGCTCGTGACCGCTGGCCATAATGCCCTTCGCGGATCAGGTCCCGGTCAATAGCTCGCATTCGATCGATGCTCTGGCCCTAGTGGGTTGTCCTGATCGCTGGATCGACTGAGTCTGCATTACGTGCTGTTTGCCCTTCCCAACCGTCGCATCACGCCGTAACCGACGCGATCTTGTTCAGGCCGCAAGTGCGACCGGTTCCTTGTAGCGCTCACCCCTGGTCATCATCGCCCACACCATCCGCGCGAGTTTGTTGGCAAGCGCGATGGCGGCGACCTTGGTGGGCCGGCGGGCCAACAATGCCGCGAGCCAAGGCCGATGCTTGGTGCCGTAGATCTTGGCATAGCGGATCACGGCAAGCGCGCCGGCGGTGAACAGGCTGCGCAAATAGCGATCACCTTGCTTGCTGATACTGCCGAGCTTTTCTTTGCCTCCGCTGGAATGCTGCTTCGGTACCAAACCAATCCAGGCTGAGAAGTCGCGTCCTGACCGGAATGCTTTCGGATCAGCGATACTGGCAACCAGGGCCGTGGCCAGCGCCGGACCGACACCCGGGATCTCATCGAGCCGTTTGCTCGTCTCGTGCGAGCGATGCCAGAGCATGATCTGGCGATCGAACTCCAGTATCTGCGCTTTCAGCGCATGCAGTTGGGCACCCAGAGCTGCGACACAGGCACGTGCCACTTGCGGGATTCGTTTGTCTTCCGAATTGGCGAGGACATCGAGGAGCTGTTCGAGGCCTTTGCGGCCGACCGGCGCCACGATGCCAAACTCGGCAAGGTGGGCGCGGATCGCGTTGATCACCGAGGTCTGCTGACGGATGAACAGGTGCCGCGTACGATGAAGGACCAGGCAGCTCTGCTGCTCCGTCGTCTTGGTCTCGACAAACCGCATGTTGGCTCTGGTGACAGCCTCGCAGATCGCCTCGGCATCAGCGGCATCATTCTTCTGTCGCTTGACATAGGGCCTGACGTAGGCCGGCGGCATCAGGCGGACCCGATGCCCAAGCGCCTGCAGTTCCCGTGACCAATGATGCGATGTCGCGCAGGCCTCCATACCGATAAGGCACGACGGCACCTTCGCAAAGAAAGCCAGCACATAGCGCCGTTTCAGTTTGCGGCGAATGACCACCTGGCCATCAGCATCAACGCCATGCACTTGAAAAATCGACTTCGCAATATCGAGACCGATTGTCTTAACTGCTTGCATGATTGGCTCCTCTGAATCGTGGGGGCCTCAACAGCACCCACTTTCATGGCACTCA
>DASRAF010000428.1:0-2161 GCA_035638295.1 Pseudolabrys sp. | reverse complement strand
CGGCCTCGATGCAGGAAAAGATATGCCGTGCGCCATAGACCGACTCCGGAGCGGGTAGCGGGTTCTCCGACGGCGTGTTCGCTGTGCTTATTACAGTGCTGGTTTTCAATCTGCGCCCACCTGAGGTCCCCACCTTCGGCGCACTTCTGTTGCTTTGGCCCACATGGCTAAGCTACGCGGTGAGCTACCTATTCATCGCCATTGTTTGGACCAACCACCATTATCTCATGCGCTACGCCACCGAGGCGAACCTTCGTCTATTATGGTTCAATTTCGCGCATCTGTTTTCTATGTCGCTTCTTCCGCTTTCTACCGCCTGGATGGCGAACAGCGAGTTGGCGCCGCAACCTGTAGCCTTCTATGCAGCGGTTTCTTCCTCGTGAACGCCACTTACATATCCTGATTTGGGAGCTCATTAACCGCATCAGGTCTCGTTGACTGTGCGCAAGATCATGCGCGTGTCTTTTCGGGGTGGCTCTCTTGTAGCACTGAAATATCCGCTCGTTGGGCTAGGAATTTGTATTTGTTGTCTGATGGCTTATCTGAAACCCGATCCACCTGTAGCTGGCAAGCCGATATCTCCTGAACAAAGCGGTCCGTTATCTATCTGGCCTGGGCGCCTCCAAAAGCGGACTTCCTGAGATGCGATGACGGGACCGCCTATCTTTAATTAAAGGGTGATCTGCTGGAACCTTCCGCCTGACACGCTGTTTGCTCGCCAAAATTACAGCCGGATCGGCGTATCAAATTCGGCCTCGCCGTGCATCTCGATGACCTCGAAAGTGAATGCGGCATCTATCGCAAGGCCCCTCGCGGTAACCGGCCTTCTCCCTGCCGATCGATCGGCGCGTGTCCATCGCGATCAATCAAAGAGGAGGTTTTGAAATGGAAGGATCATCTGGCAAGTCCTTGAGCTACATCGTTGGCGGGTCGAGCGGCATGGGGCTCGCGACCGCGCGCCTGTTGGTTGCCGATGGCGGCACCGTCGTCCTTGTCGCACGCGAGCAGGACAAATTGGCTGCACGCAAGGGTGAGCTTGAAGCTGGCGGCAGAGGCAAAGTCGAAACGATTACTGCGGATTTCTACGATGCCGGAGCGGTGAAATCGCTCATTGCCAAGATCGATGGTGAGACCCGGCACATCAATCACCTTGTCAACGCGGCCGGCTATTTCATTCCCAAGAATTTCCTTGAATACACCGAGCGCGATTACGACGGCTATATGGATCTCAATCGCGCCTTCTTTTTTGTCACGCAGGCCGTGGTCCGGAACATGGCGAAGAACGGTGGCGGATCGATCGTCAACATCGGCTCGATGTGGGCGCACCAGGCGATCAAAGCGACGCCTTCATCTGCCTATTCGATGCAGAAGGCTGGCTTGCACGCCCTCACCAAGAATCTCGCGATGGAGCTCGGCGGTCACGGGATCCGGGTAAACGCGGTGGCGCCTGCTGTGACCGTGACACCGCTCTTCAATGCGTTCATCGATCCGGACAAGGTCGAGCAGACCCTGACCGAGGGTTTCAATGCATTCCACCCGATCGGCCGCGTAGGTCGGCCGGAGGATCTCGCCAACCACATCGTGTTCCTTTTGTCGGATCAGGCCAGCTGGACGACTGGCGCGATCCACGATGTCGACGGCGGTGTGATGGCTGGTCGAGTCTGACGCTGTAGATCCGCGAAACGACGCGCTCCGAAAATTCGGGACAGGACAGGTCTCGCTTTAAGCCACAGACCGCGATTGCCGGTTGAGAGCGTTCCGGGCCGATGCAGCTCTATATGTGCTACGACGCAGGACTTCAGGAGGCGGAGCTCGATCACGAGGTGCAACTGCCTTTAAGCGCTCTAGCCGGATCTAAGTGCCGTGAGCGGCGTTAGCGGGTCATCGGAGCGGGGGCCGTCATGCGCAAAGTCAGCTTTCGCAAGGCCGATGTCGAGGGCTTCAATATTTTCTATCGCGAAGCGGGGCCCGCGGACGCGCAAACGCTGCTGCTGTTGCATGGCTTTCCGAGCGCCAGCCATATGTTCCGAGACCTCGTCCCGGGGCTTGCCGATCGATTTCACGTCATCGCACCCGATCTGCCGGGATTTGGCCAGTCCGATATGCCGGACCGCAGCGCGTTCACGTACACATTCCACAATATCGCGCGGGTCATCGAACG
>DASRAF010000427.1:0-3480 GCA_035638295.1 Pseudolabrys sp. | reverse complement strand
ACGGTTGAAGACGTCGCTAACGCGGTACTGTTCTTCGCATCCGATGAGGCCCGGTATATTACCGGGCAAGCGCTCGTCATTGATGGCGGTCAGACCCTGCCCGAATCTTTGATTGCGCTCGAAGAAATGTCGAAATAAGCCATTCACCCAACGGGTCTCTTCAAGAAAATGGGATCAAAAGACCTCGATCGCAGCCAGAACATCATTCGCTTGGTCGACATCGGCAAATACTCGTGATTTAAGAGCCGACCGAGCGATGCCGAAAGCGGCGGCGCAATCGCCCGCGCCATGGTGTCGGTGGTGCCGCCGGGCGAGGCGCCAACCAGGAACTTGATCGGCTTGCCGGAGAAGTCCTCGGCGCGCGTGCCATGGGCGGCGAGCAGCAGGCTCACGACGAAACTGACCACTGCGATGGTTCGCGTGTGGGCCATGGCCACAGTCCAAGATAGGAGCGCTTGAAATCGGGGTCGTTGCGCTGTCAGCCACCCGCTCCGTTCCGGAAGCCCTTCAAGCCTATTGCCGAAGACGGATTCATGTCTGTCAACGACTGTCAACAGATATAAGGCCACATGCATCGCCGAGTGCGAAAGCAAGGCAACGCAGTGCCTTCAGGCGGCAAACAGCGATTGCCGCGCCGCCAGCTCATGCCCGTGACCCGGCGCGCTGATCAGCCGCGCAGCGGGCGGAAGAAGGCGCGGATGTCCTCGGCGAGCAGTTCGGGCTGCTCCATCGCGGCGAAGTGGCCGCCGCGCGGCATCACGGTCCAGCGGCGGATATTGGTGTAGGTGCGTTCCGCGAGCGAGCGTGGCGGACACAGGATTTCGCGCGGGAACTCGCTGTAGCCGGTTGGAACATCGATTGTCCCGCCCTCCGGGATCGGCCATGGCCGATGCATGCGGAAGTAATAAGGAAAGAACGAGGAGCCGATCGCGCCGGTGAACCAGTATAGGCTGATGTTGGCGAGCAACTGATCGCGGGTGAACGCGCTCTCCACATCGCCGTTGCAATCGGACCAGGTACGGAATTTCTCTATGATCCACGCGGCAAGACCGGCGGGCGAATCGGTGAGCGCGAAGCTGAGTGTCTGCGGCTTCGTGCCCTGGATCCATTGGTAGCCGGTCTCTTCTTTCAGCCAATACGCCAGTTCGTCGAGATACTTGCGTTCTTCCGGCGTCGGATCCGTCAGCATGTTGGTGTCGCGGCGCACCGCGAGCAGGTTGACGTGGATGCCGATCAGCTTGCCGGCGTGCGCGTAGCCCATGCGTGATGCGGTGATGCCACCCCAGTCGCCGCCCTGCGCGGCGAAGCGGGAATAGCCGAGCGTTCCGGTCATCAGGTCGGCGAAACAGTCAGCGATCTCCTCGATGCCGAAGCGCCTCTGGCCCGGCCGGAACGACAGCCCGTAGCCGGGGAGCGACGGTGCCACGACGGTGAACGCGTCCGACGCATCGCCGCCGAAGCTGGCGGGATCGGTGAGGCGCGGGATCAGGTCCATGAACTCGAACACCGAGCCGGGCCAGCCGTGCATCAGCAAAAGCGGGCACGGGTTCGGGCCTTTGCCCGGCACGTGCAGGAAATGCACGTCGATGTCGTGCAGCGGCACTTTGAACTGCGGGAAGGCGTTGAGCCGCGCCTCCTGCGCGCGCCAATCGAAGCCCGTGCGCCAGTAGTCGAGCAGGCCGCGCAGATACTCGACATTGGTGCCGTAGGCCCAGGGGTCGCCGGGTGCCTGATCGGGCAACCGCGTGCGCGCCAGGCGTTCGCGCAGATCGGCGATGGCCTCGTCGGCGATCTTCGGGGCGAAGGCTTCAGGTTGCGCGTTCATTCTGCGTCCTCCATTGCCGGCTTGATAGGAAATCTCTTCAGTGGAGATGGCTGGGTGCGGCATCGGGAGTCTCCCTTCCGCTGCTGGCTTGTTTGGGCGACACCAGCTAAAGATATTTGCTGGTATCGGGTGATGTCAACCAGCAAAACGTGTATGGTGGTGTTCATGCGCCTGTCGGAGAAATATGCCGTCCCGGAAGAGCTGGCTCTGCTCTACGATTTCGTGAACACGCTCGATCGCCGCCGCTATGTCGAACGGGGGGTGGTCCATGCGGGTGGCGACGAGCTCGCAACCCCGCGCCGGATGGAAGCGTGGATGCGCAAGCACCGCCTGCCTGCCTCCGGCAAACACGTCGATGCGGCGGCGCATCGCCAGGCGCTCGATCTGCGCAGCGCCTTGCGCTCGTTCCTGGAACTTCCGCCCGCGGAACGGGGAAACATCGCCGCGGCGCGCCGGCTGACCGCGGCCAGCAGGGATTTTCCGCTGACTCTGACCGTTGCCGGAGAGGGAACCGTCACGCTGGCTGCGGCCCCTGGATCGAATGCGCTCGGTCGTGTCGTCGCGGAACTATACGGCCTGGCGAAGACGGATCGGCTTGCGCGGTTAAAGGCATGCGCATCAGAACAGTGTCATTGGATTTTCTTCGATCGCTCGAAGCCGGCCAATCGGCATTGGTGCTCTTCCAATGTATGTGGCAATCGTCAGAAGACGCGGGATTATCGACGTCGCCGGACTCTTGGTTGCACCTGAGCTGAGAGCGCCATCATCGGCGCTGCTTCGTGGTGGCCATTGCATCGTATCTCGGCGTCATGCTGTCCAGCAAACTGCATCAGGAGCATCCGCGACGAGGAGAGGACGGGGGAACGCGCGCGAGCAAAAGAGGCGACTGTTCGGCGCTACCACTACGACAGCCACCACCAGCTTCGCCAACACATGCAAATATTCCTCGACGCCTACAACCTCGCCAAGCGTCTCAAGACTTTGAATGGACACACGCCTTTCGAAACCGTCTGTAAAGCCTGGAGAAAAGAACCCAATCGATTCAAATACGATCCGGTCCAGCTCACCTCGGGACTACACAGCTAGGTGCCATCCCTCCGTCATGAAAATCATGGCGATTGTGGATCGCCATGGATTGCCGCTCTCGGTCAGCACGCACGCGGCGAACCATCACGAAGTGCGTTTGGTGCAGCTGTGTTTTGACTTCTACATGATCGAAGCCAAGCCGGAAAACTTGATCGGCGATCGCGCCTATGACAGCGATCCGCTGGATGCGGAGTTGCGAAAGGACGGCATTGAGATGATCGCGCCGCATCGGGGCAACCGAAGCAAGCCGGCCACGCAAGATCGCCGAAGGTTAAGCCGCTACATGCGACGCTGGCTCGTCGAGCGCTTCTTCGCCTGGATTCAATGGCAGCGCCGGATCCTCATTCGCTGGGAGTACCACGCCCACAATTTCCTCGGCTTTGTCCAGCTTGCCTGCCTCGTTATTCTCTTCAAACGATTTTGAGACGGGTTCTAGTCAATCCGACTGCTTCCGTGCTTGCCGAGCCACAAAAGCGCGAAGTGCTTTCGGCGGCCCAGGCCCTTGGCATCAAGCTACATGTCTTGAACGCAAGCGTTGAACAGGACTTCGATCGCATCTTCGCGAAGCT
>DASRAF010000426.1:0-26929 GCA_035638295.1 Pseudolabrys sp. | reverse complement strand
GCTTACCGCGGCGACCAAATTCAACCAGAAAATGAAGGCCTTAGAGCAATTTCTCAAGCCAGCTAAATTCGACTCCCAAGATATCAACCGACCCTTTTGAAGATCGTATCAATTTCGGCAATGGCGCGGCATGCTTGTCTCCAGTTCGCCGCCTGCTGCCATGCGCTCGACACCATCGGGACTTGAAATGACGCGTGCGGCGATCCGCTGCTTCCGGAGGATTTGATCTATGCTTCGCTTTGTTCGCGCCGGCCACGCCGCCGCGTTCCTGGCCTTTGTCTTGTCGTCGGCGATCGCGGCCGACAAGCCTCTCAAGCAAGGCGCGCTCGATGAAGCTGCCATCAAGCTCGAAGCGCAGATCAAAAGCGACGCCGGTACCGTGACCAAGCCGCCGGCAGCGCTGAAGCGCGACGCTGACGCAGCCTTCCAGAAGAACGACTTCCGCTCGGGCATGTTGGTACTGGGCCAACTTGTTGCCGTTGCGCCAGACGATGCTTCGAGCTGGCTGCGGCTCGCCCGCACCGTCCTTCAGATCAAGCCGCGCGATGATCGGGAGAAGGCGCTGCTGCTCGATCGCGCGTCAACTGCCGCATACATCGCGTATGTACGGGCTGATGACCGCGGTCTGGAAGCCGACAGTTTGTCCGTCCTCGGCCGGACTCTTGCCGACCGGCAGCAATGGCGTGGTGCGCTCGACGCGATGCGTGCCTCCCTTGACCTGCGGGAGACCGCCGAGCTGCGAGGCCAATATGAGAAGCTCCGGGCCGAATACGGTTTCCGGCTGCTCGATTTTACCGTCGACGCCGACTCCATCTCGCCACGCGCATGCTTCCAGTTCTCCGAAGATTTGCCGGGACGTCGGACCGATTTCTCACCTTTCGTTGCTGTTGCGGGCGTAGATCGACCCGCAATTTCGGCAAACGAGAAGCAACTTTGTGTCGAAGGTCTCAAACACGGCGAACGCTATTCAGTGACGCTGCGTGCCGGGCTTCCTTCGGTCGTGAAAGAGACACTCCCGAAATCGGCTGAGTTCGCCATCTTTGTGCGCGATCGCAAACCGTTCGTACGTTTTTCGGGTAAAGCCTATGTCCTGCCGCGCACGGGCCAAAAAGGCATCCCCGTCCTTAGCGTCAACACGCAGGGGGTGGTGCTCGCGATCTACCGGATCGGCGACCGCAATCTTCTGGATTCCCTTTTTGGCTACGAATTCCAGCGCAATATGAGCCGGTACCAATCCGAGCGGCTTGCGAGCGAGCGCGGAGCGAAAATCTGGAATGGTGAGCTGGCGGTTGAGTCCAAACTCAACGCCGAGGTGACCACGACGTTTCCACTCGATCAGGCGGTCAAGGATCTAGCCCCGGGCCTCTACGCGATGACCGCCGAGCCGAAGGACGTCGTTTCGACCGAATACGGACAACAGGCGACGCAGTGGTTCATTGTCTCCGATCTCGGGCTCACCGCCTACACGACGCACGACGGCATTGATGTCTTTATACACTCGCTCGCCAGTGCAGATCCGCGCAGCAGTGTCGAGGTGCGCCTGATTGCGCGCAACAACGAGGTGCTCGCTGTCCGCCAGACCGATCGCAATGGCTTCATCCATTTTGAGGCCGGGCTGGCGCGCGGCGAGGGTGGTGTTGCGCCTGCGGCCATCGTTGCGAGCGAGAAGGGCGATTACGCTTTCCTCAGCCTCAAATCGCCGGCGTTTGACCTGTCCGACCGCGGCGTCGCGGGGAGGCCGGTTCCGGCGGGTCTCGACGCTTTCGTCTATACGGAGCGCGGCGTCTACCGCAGCGGCGAGACCGTGGCCGTTACAGCGCTCCTGCGTGATGCACGAGGGGTTGCTGCACCAAACACTCCTTTGACCCTGGTGATCACGCGGCCCGACGGCGTCGAATATCGACGCGCGCTTGTCGCCGATCAGGGCCTCGGGGGCCGTTCAATGAGTGTGCCGCTCGTTTCTTCGGTTTCGACCGGGACCTGGCGCGTGGCGGCCTACACTGATCCCAAGCGTCCGGCGGTCGGCGAGAGCACGTTTATGGTCGAAGATTATGTGGCCGACCGTCTCGAATTCGATCTGTCCTCGGCCGCGAAAAACATAGCGCGCGCGGCGTCTGTGCAACTCAGTGTCGACGGACGTTTTCTTTATGGCGCGCCAGCCTCAAACCTTGAGCTGTCCGGAGAGGTAGCGATCGCCGCGGCCAAGGAATTGCCCGGCTTTGCCGGCTACGCCTTCGGCTTGTTCGACGATGACGTGACACCGGTCCGTCAGGAGCTCGACGATCTGCCGAACACGGACGCGGCCGGTAAAGCGAAGTTTCCCATCAAGCTCGACACGACGCCGGCAAGCAGCCGGCCATTGGAAGCGCAGGTCACGGTGCGGATGGCAGAATCCGGCGGCCGTGCTGTCGAGCGCAAGCTCACACTGCCGGTCGCTTCGGGCGGCGAGATGCTTGGCGTTAAGCCGATGTTCTCGGGCCGATCGCTGGCCGACGGCGCCAATGCCGATTTCGACGTGATCATGCTATCGCCTGATGGCATGACGCTCGCTAAAAATGGGGTACGGTACGACCTGCTCAAGGTTGAGAGCAGCTATCAGTGGTATCGCCAGAACGGCCAATGGGAGTTCGAGCCAGTCAAAAGAACGGGAAGAGTGGCGAGCGGCACGGTCGATCTTGCCGCTGACAAACCCGGACGTCTGTCTCTTCCGGTCAAATGGGGGCGCTATCGTCTGGAAGTTTCGACGGGCGAAGCGAACGGTCCCGTCACGTCGCTCAGTTTCGACGCCGGTTTCTATGCCGAATCGAATGCTGACACGCCGGATCTTCTGGAAGTCGCCCTCGACAAACCCGACTACAAGCCGGGAGAGGCGATGAATGTGGCATTGACCGCGCGGACGGCCGGCCGCCTCACGATCAATGTATTCACCGACCGACTCGTGGTCAGTCAGTCGCAAGACGTGAAAGCCGGCGCGACACGGGTCAACATAACCGTTGGCCGCGATTGGGGCACGGGCGCCTACGTGGTTGCGACTCTGCGCCGCGCGCTCGATGCGCCGGCACAACGGATGCCGGGCCGGGCAATCGGGGTGCAGTGGTTCTCGATCGACCGGGTAGCGCGCACTGTGTCGCTCGACATGAAATTGCCGGCGACGCTGCGACCGAGTTCGCGGTTGACGGTGCCGATCAAGCTAACAGGCCTGTCGGGTGGTGAGGAAGCGCGCGTTGTCGTCGCCGCTGTCGACGTCGGTATCCTCAATCTCACAAACTACAAGCCGCCCGCGCCGGATGACTACTATCTCGGGCAGCGCCGCCTCACGGCCGAGATCCGCGATCTCTATGGCCAGTTGATCGACGGCATGCAGGGCGCCCGCGGACAAATCCGCTCGGGCGGTGACAGTGCCGGTAACGAGCTGTCGGGCTCGCCACCAACGCAGGCGCCGCTCGCGCTCTATTCAGGGATTATTGCCGTTGGCCGTGACGGCTCCGCCCAGGTGCAATTCGATATTCCCGCTTTCGCCGGCTCAGTTCGCGTGATGGCCATTGCGTGGAGCAAAGATAAGGTTGGCAAGGCGTCCGGCGAAGTGATCGTACGCGATCCGGTCATACTGACCGCGACTTTGCCGCGATTCCTGCGCACTAGCGACAAAGGTGCGGTCCAGCTTGAGCTCGACAACGTCGAAGGCGCTCCCGGCGATTACAATCTCGCGGTCGTGACCGACGGCACCATCAAGCGTGAGGACGACAAGCCGCTGGCACTTAGGCTTGCTGCGAAACAGCGCGACCGGATTTCGTTGCCTGTCGGTGCCAATGGGGCGGGAGCCGGCACGGTCAGCGTGAAAGTGACGGGGCCGAACAATTTCAGTCTCGAGCGCACCTATGCGCTCGATGTGCGGTCAGCCACTCAAGTTCTGACTCGCCGCAGCGTGCGCTCGCTTGCCAAAGGTGAAACGCTCACGCTCTCGAAAGACCTGTTCGCCGATTTTGTACCAGGCACAGGTCGGGCGGGGCTTTCGGTCGCTGTCTCGACGTCGCTTGATGCGGCGACACTGCTCAATGCGCTCGATCGCTATCCGTTCGGATGCTCCGAGCAGATCGCCAGCCGGGCAATGGCCATGCTCTACGTGAACGAGCTCGCCCAACAGGCGCGGCTTGCTCCGGACGGTGAAAACGATCAGCGGATCAAGGATGCCATTCAGCGCCTTCTGGCGCGGCAAGACTCGAATGGCTCGTTCGGCTTGTGGTCGGTCGGCGGGGATGATCCGTGGCTCGACGCCTACGTCACCGATTTCCTGACGCGTGCACGGGAGCGCGGCTTCGATATTCCGGCAACGGCCCACACACTCGCCATCGATCGGTTGCGCAACTACGTCGCCACGGCGCCCGAGCCGAACAAGAATGGCGGACGTGAATTGGCCTATGCGCTTTACGTGCTGGCGCGCAACGGCGCGGCACCGGTGGGCGATCTGCGCTACCTCGCCGATGTCAGGCTCTCGGACGTGGCGACGCCGATTGCGAAAGCCCAGGTTGCCGCAGCGCTGGCGATGGTTGGCGACAAGGAACGCGCCGACAACGCCTATCTGGCGGCACTTAATGCCATTTCGCCGCAACCGAAATTCGATCTCGGCCGCGCCGATTTCGGCTCCACCTTGCGGGATGCTGCGGCGCTGGTGACGCTGGCCTCGGAAGGAAAGGCGCCACAAAAAACAATTGACGACGCCGTGCTGCGCATCGATGCCGCGCGCTCTCTCAGTTCAAGCACGTCGACGCAGGAAGATGCGTGGCTCGTGCTCGCGGCCCGCGCGGTCACCAGACAGCTCAACGCAATCTCACTTGCGGTGAACGGCGAGCCCCGCCAGGGCGCGCTTTACCGCAGCCTGCGCCCCGACGATCTCGCAAATCCGCTAGCAGTTGCAAACCATGGCGACGTTAGCGTGCAGGCCGTTGTCTCGGTCAGCGGAGCGCCACTCACCCTTGAACCGGCGGCGGAAGAGGGGTTCAAGATCGAACGCAAATACTACACGCTGGATGGGGAAGCGGCTGACCCCAGCAAATCACGGCAGAACCAGCGCTTCGTCGTCGTCCTGAAAATGACGGAGCCGCAACCACAGTTCGGGCGCGTCATCGTCGCCGATTATCTGCCCGCCGGCTTTGAGATCGATAACCCGCGCCTCGTGTCATCGGGAGAGACGGGCACGCTGGCCTGGATTACCGACGCAGTTGAGCCGGTGAACTCCGAATTCCGTGACGACCGCTTCAGCGCGGCCTTCGATCGCAAGCAGGACTCGTCGCCCGTATTCAGTGTCGCCTACGTCGTACGCGCGGTCTCGCCCGGACGATACGTACTGCCGCAGGCAAAGGTCGAGGACATGTACCGGCCTGATCGTTTTGGCCGGACTGCGACAGGCACGATCGAGATTGCCCCGCGATGAAGCATTGGCGCGCAATTTTGACGATTGCAGGCGGTGTCAGCGCCGCGGGAGCTCTTGCCGGAGCGATCTGGGTGCACTCGCTCGGACCGGCGCCGCTTGGCAAGAATCTCGAGTATTCGCACGTGGTCCTCGATCGGGAAGGCCGACTCCTGCGCGCCTATGCGACGAGCGAGGGACGTTGGCGACTGCCAGTTTCCGAGCGTGATGTCGACCCGCGGTTCCTCAAACTTCTCTTCACCTACGAAGACAAGCGCTTCC
Organism: Pseudolabrys sp.; assembly: GCA_035638295.1. GTDB lineage: Bacteria > Pseudomonadota > Alphaproteobacteria > Rhizobiales > Xanthobacteraceae > Pseudolabrys. Next base: position 21,240 of record DASRAF010000426.1, on the reverse strand, counting down.
GCGAGCATAACGGCGTCGATCCACTCTCGCTTGGACGTGCCGCGATCCAGTTTGTCTCCCGCGGTCAAATTATCTCCGGCGGTTCGACGATCAGCATGCAGGTGGCGCGGCTTCTTGAGCCACGCGAGCGACGCAGCCTGGGCGCCAAGATGCGGCAGGCCGTTCGCGCGCTCGAACTTGAACACGCGCTCGGCAAGGACGGTATTCTTGCTCTTTATCTGGCGCTCGCGCCCTATGGCGGAAATCTAGAGGGCGTGCGTGCAGCATCACTTGCCTATTTCGGCAAGGAGCCGCGCAAACTGTCGCTGGCCGAGGCAGCGCTATTGGTCGCCTTGCCGCAGTCTCCTGAACTGCGACGGCCCGATCGTTTCCCGACCGCGGCGCGTGCTGCGCGCGATCGTGTACTCGACCGTGCTGCACTGGCGGGACTGATGCCACGCGACGAAATCGCGCGGGCAAAAACCCAGCCGCCCCCGCACGAGCGCAAGCCCTTGCCGGTGCTCGCGCCGCATGCGGCGGATCAGGTGGTCCTGCTCGAGCCCGACTGCCGCGAGCATCGCCTTACACTCGATCTTTTCCTGCAGAAGAACCTGCAGGAGCTCGCGCACGAGCGTGCACAGGCTCTCGGTCCGGATATTTCCGTCGCCATTCTAGCGGTCGACAATTTGACTGGCGAGGTGAGGGCGCGCGTTGCGTCAGCGGACTATTTTGACACGCGCCGGGCCGGGCAGGTCGACATGACGCAGGCGCTGCGCTCGCCAGGCTCTACGTTAAAGCCGTTCATCTACGGCCTTGGATTCGAAGATGGCGTCATTCATCCGGACACGCTGATCGACGACCGGCCGAGCCGCTACGGCAACTATACGCCGGAAAACTTCGATCTGACTTTCCAGGGTGTGGTCACGGTCCGTCGCGCGCTGCAATTGTCGCTCAATGTTCCGGCTGTCGCGGTCCTCAACAAGATTGGCGTAAGCCGTCTGGGCGCACGGTTGTCCCAGGCCGGGGCGGCGCTCGTCTTACCGAAAGGCGAAACGCCCGGCCTCGCGATGGGCCTAGGCGGCGTGGGTGTCCGCCTGGTGGACCTGGTCATGCTCTATGCCAGCCTCGCCCGCCAGGGCGAGGCGCTCGCTTTGACCGAGCGTCGGCTAGGGGACGTACGGATGCCGCACCGATTGCTTGATCCCGTGGCCGCCTGGTACGTCGGCAATATCCTCCTGGGCGCGCCGCCGCCTGATAACGCCCCTCATGGCCGTATCGCTTTCAAAACGGGCACCTCGTACGGCTACCGCGATGCCTGGGCCATCGGGTTCGACGGACGGATGACGGTTGGTGTATGGGTCGGGCGTCCCGATGGCGCGCCTGTACCTGGTCTTGTCGGTCGGGCTTCAGCCGCGCCAATTCTCTTCGAAGCTTTCGCCCGCTCGGGCGCAGCGCCTGCGGCTCTGCCACGTGCGCCGAGGGGTGCAATTTTTGCCGCGAGCAACAAGCTGCCGCCGCCGCTGCAACGTTTCGGCATCACCGGTCCAATCGAGGCAGTCGACGCGCCGCGCATCATGTTCCCGCCGGACGGCGCGCGACTTGAGATCGCTGCCGGCGCGCAGCCCGATCCGGTTGCACTAAAAATAAGCGGCGGGCGCCGGCCGCTCACGGTTCTGGTCAACGGCGTGCCAACGACGGCTGCGAGCGGCCGCGGGACGCTGTTCTTTCAGCCTGACGGGCCCGGATTTGTCCGGCTGACGGTAACGGACGCCCGTGGCGCCTCCGACAGCGTCACAGTGAGGCTCCAATAGCCGCGAATGACATGCTAGGGCCTTGGCCCTATTGTCCGGAGAAATCGACGGATCAAGGTTCTTGACGGCGTGAGCACGACCACCGACGCGGCACATTCCCAACTTGGCCTGCGACGCAGCCTGACGGCGGCGCTGGATTTCGCCGTGGCCTCGCACCGGCGCGCGCTGGCTCTCCTTGTCGTGTTTTCGCTGTGCGCATTCCTGCCGGGCTTCTTCCAGATACCGGCGGTCGATCGCGACGAGGCACGCTTCGCGCAGGCGACAAAGCAAATGCTGGAGGCGCGCGATTACGTCGACATCCGCTTCCAGAACGAGGTCCGCTACAAAAAACCCGTTGGAATTTACTGGCTGCAGGCGGCCGCGGTCAAAGCCGGTGAGGCCCTTGGCGTCCCGCGGGCGCGGACAACCATCTGGCTCTATCGTTTGCCTTCGCTATTCGGCGCGATCGGCGCCGTTCTGCTGACCTACTGGGCCGCCCTTGCCTTTGTCCCCCGTCGCGCCGCGGTTATCGCTGCCTTGATGATGGCAAGCTCCGTGATGCTTGGCGTTGAGGCGCGCCTCGCCAAGACCGATGCCATGCTGCTGCTGACTTCGGTCGCGGCAATGGGAGCACTGGCACGGATCTATCTCGCCAGTCGGAGTGAGCTCGAGGCCAAGGCCGGCTGGATCGAGCCGGCCATTCTGTGGACTGCGATCGCCGCCGGTGTGCTGCTCAAGGGGCCGCTGGTCCCCATGTTCGTCGGGCTTGCGATTATCGTCCTCTCCGTCGTCGACAAATCGGCCCGCTGGCTGTGGTTGCTGCGGCCGGTCGCCGGCGTAATCTGGCTCCTTGTGCTGGTATCGCCATGGTTCGTGGCGATCATCGCGAAATCTGGCGCCAGTTTCTTCGTGCAGGCGATCGGCCACGACATGCTCGACAAGGTCGCGAGCGGTCAGGAGGCGCATGGCGCGCCTCCCGGATACTATTTTCTGCTGTTCTGGGTGACGTTCTGGCCCGGCGCCGTGCTGGCGGGATTGGCGGCGCCAATCGTGTGGAAATTCAGGCACGAACCGCGCACGCGGTTTCTGCTTGCGTGGCTATTGCCCTCGTGGCTCGTTTTCGAAGTCGTGATCACCAAGTTGCCGCATTACGTGCTGCCGCTCTATCCGGCGATTGCCATCATGATTGCCGGCATGCTCGAATCATACGGTCTGACAAAGCAGCGTTGGATGGTGCGCGGTACGATCGGCTGGTTTCTTTTGCCAGGAGCCATCGCAATTGCAACGGTGGTTCTGTTCATCGTGTTCGGCCGCGAACTCGGGTTGATCGCATGGCCTTTCGCAGCGCTTGCCGTGATTTTCGGCCTGTTCGCGTGGTGGCTCTACGAAGTGGATGGCGCCGAACTTTCGCTCCTGCGCGGGATGATCGCTTCGGTGTTCGTCGCAATTACGGTCTACGCGGTCACATTCCCTTTGCTGCCGACATTATTTCCCAGCGCCTTGATCGCGCAGGAAATCAAGGCAAGCGATTGCGCGCGTCCGCACGTCGCATCGACATTTGCGTATCAGGAGCCGAGCCTTGTGTTTCTCCTCGGCACGGAGACTCGTTTTACCGATGGAGCCAGCGCTGCCGATTTCCTGCGGGCGGGGCCGTGCCAGTTCGCGCTGATCGATCCGCGCGGCGAGCGTGGCTTTGCGCAGCGCGCCGAGACGATTGGCCTGCGCTATTCGCTCGTCGGGCGGATCGAGGGTTATAATATCAGTATCGGAAAGCCGGTATCGTTGTCCGTTTTCCGTTCGCAGGCAGGATCATGAGCGTCAGCAACGGAATCAGTCGAATGGAGAGCGAGGCGGTTGCCACGCTACAACGGTGTCTCGCGAATGTCTGGACTGCGCTTGTTCTGCTGGCGCGCTCTTCAGGCAAGACTCCGGTGCGCGCCTGGCCGCTCTCGCCGCGCGATCTCGCAATCGCGGCGGGAATTTCCGTTGCCGCGATCCTGTTCCTGATGGTGTTCGTCGATGTCGCCGTGACGCGGTCTGTCGCCCACCTGCCGCGATGGGTGGTGTCCGTGTTCGATGAAATCACCGAGTTTGGAAAATCCGGATGGTTCCTCTGGCCACTTGGAATCCTATTCCTTGTGCTGGCCGCGCTGCCCCCTGTGCTGACGCCGTTCTCGCAACGGGTCCTCGCAACAATCATGGTCCGCGTCGGTTTTCTGTTCACGGCAATCGCGGTCCCCGGCCTGTTCGTCACCATCATCAAGCGGATGATCGGGAGGGCGCGACCTTACGTCGGGGGCAACCTCGATCCGTTCCTGTTCAGTCCTTTTAAGTGGGTGCCTGCCTATGCGGGGATGCCGTCCGGACATGCCACCACAGCCTTCGCGGTGTTGGTGGCTGTCGGCACGCTATGGCCGCGCGCCCGGACCATCCTGCTTGTTTATGCATTGCTTATCGTCATCAGTAGAGTGGTGCTGGTGGCACATTATCCTTCCGATGTGTTGGCAGGGGCTCTGGTCGGCACCTTCGGGGCGGTGCTCGTCCGGCGTTATTTCGCACAGCGCCACCTTTGCTTCACGATCGGGCCGAATGGCCGCGTCCATCAATATCCGGGCCCTTCCCTGAGGCGCATGAAGGCGGTTGCCCGAGAGCTTCTGGCCCCATAAGACATCCCGTTATGACGAGTATCGATCCGGCGGTTTCCGTTGTCGTGCCGGTACGCAACGAAGCCGGCAATATCGCTCCGCTTGTGACGGAAATTGCCAAAGTCCTGAACGGCCAATGGCCTTTCGAGGTCGTTTATGTTGATGACGGCTCCAGCGACGCTACGGAAGCCGAGCTTCAACAGCTGATGGCCCAGCATGCGTGGCTTCGTCGTGTCTCTCATAAGCAGTCCTGCGGACAGTCGGCCGCGGTGCGCACGGGTGTTGCCGCTGCCCGCGCGCCGATCGTGGTGACGCTCGACGGAGACGGGCAAAACGATCCGGCGTTCGTCCCGGCGCTGATCCGCACACTTGAAGCGGGCGCGCCCCGTATAGGCCTCGTCGCCGGACAGCGCGTCGGTCGCAAGGCGAGTGCGTTCAAGAAGTTTCAGTCACGTATCGCCAATGCCGTGCGCGGCGCTGTCCTGCGGGATGGAACCCGCGACACAGGCTGCGGCCTGAAGGCGTTCCGCCGTGACGTCTTTCTCAGTCTGCCGAGCTTTGATGGACTTCACCGGTTCTTGCCGGCACTGGTGCGACGCGAAGGCTACGACATTGGTTACGTTGATGTCGTCGACCGTCCGCGCGCGCATGGCGTATCGAACTACGGGCTGTGGGACCGACTGTGGGTCGGCATCCTGGATTTAGCCGGGGTGTGGTGGCTGATCCGCCGCAAAAAACGAATTCCGCAAATTGAGGACTAGCGCACGATCCCGAAAAATGAGACCCGTTTTTCGGAGAAATTCATGCGCCTTTGAAGGACAGTACAAATGCTGATCGATATGGCACAGGCCGTTGGCGGCTATCTGCATGACGTGTTCGTCGGCACAGCGGATTGGGGAATTCTGGTCGGCTATATCGCGCAGGCAATGTTTGCCATGCGTTTCGTCGTGCAGTGGATTGCGTCGGAACGCGCCGGCAGGAGTGTTGTGCCGACGGCGTTCTGGGTTTTCTCAATCGGCGGCGGTTTGATGCTGCTCGGCTACGCGCTCTACCGTAAGGACCCCGTGTTCATCATAGGGCAGGCTTTTGGCGTCTTCGTTTACCTGCGCAATCTGCAATTTGTCCTGCGCGGTGGAGGTACCGCAGCCGCGGCCTGACAAATCTACGAGGCGCGCCGACCCGCGGCCGCGGCCATGGCCGCAAATCCGCGTTCGAGATCGGCGATAAGGTCATCCGGATCTTCAAGACCAATGTGAAGACGCACTGTCGGTCCGCCCGGCGCCCATTTGGTGGCGGTCCGGTATTCGCTGCAGTCAAACAGAATGGCCAGGCTTTCGAAGCCGCCCCATGAATAGCCGAGACCGAACAGGGCCAGCTCGTTCAGGAAAGCGTGCACCGATTGTTCGCTCGTGGGCTTGAATACGACGCTGAAGAGGCCGCAGGCACCGGTGAAATCCCGTTTCCAGATTTTGTGTCCGGGGTCGCTCTCGAGAGCAGGGTGCATCACGCGCAGGACTTCCGGACGCTGTTCGAGCCATCGCGCGACGCGTAAGCCCGACCGGTAGTGGCGGTCAAGACGAACACCGAGCGTGCGCAACCCTCGCAGCGCGAGGTACATGTCGTCGGGGCCGACACACAGGCCCATCGAGTAGACTGTATCTTTCAAAGCCGGCAGCGTTGCTGCATTGGCCGATACGCAGCCGAACATGAGGTCGGAGTGCCCGCCGATATATTTGGTGCCGGCCTGAATTGCCAGGTCGACGCCTTTTTCGAAAGCGGGGAAATAAAGCGGGGTCGCCCACGTATTGTCCATCAGAACGGCCGCATTCCGTTCGTGGGCAATCTTTGCGATGGCCGGAATGTCCTGCATCTCGAAGCTTTGTGATCCGGGAGCCTCGACGAAAGCAACCCGCGTGTTCGACTTGAACAGCCTGGCTATAGCGGCGCCGACGAGAGGATCGTAATAGGTTGTTTCCACACCGAATCTTTTGAAGACGCCATTGCAGAAATTGCGTGTCGGCCGATAGACGCTGTCGGGGATGAGCACATGATCGCCGGCGCGGGCGGTGGCAAGCAAAGCCGCAGATATTGCCGCGAGACCCGATGGCAGCAGGGCCACGCCTGCGCAGGCCCCGCCTTCGATCTCGCGCAGGGCGTCCTCGAGCGCCTCCGAGGTCGGTGTGCCGCGGCGACCATAGTTGTAACGCGCGCGATGGGCGACCTGATCCTCTGCAGTCGGATAGAGCAGGGTCGAGGCGTGATAGACGGGAGGATTGACAAAACCATGGTAGGCCTGCGGATCACGGCCGGAGGTGACGAGGCGGGTGTCGGTTTTGATCGGACCTTTGGGCTTCTTCGACATGCGAACGCGGCATCCTGTTGATCGCGAGTTTCGCGCGGCAGACATATACGTCCGCACAAGACGCAAGCGTCAACCCCTTGACCCGGCAATCCGATCGTTCTGAGATGCCCGAAATAGGGGGCTATCGGGAAGAGAGGGCCAGAAACCGATAGTCGTTACTGCCGAATCCAGCTCCGGCGACAGAATTTTGGGCGTCCCGAAATCGTCCGCACCTCCCAAGAGTGTTTGAAGGAACAGTCACATGAAGCGATTTACCACGATACTTGCATTGTTGCTCGCCGTCGCAGCGCAGAGTGCGTCCGCTCAGACACTAAAGGCCGTCAAGGACCGCGGCATTCTGAATTGCGGCGCCAACGGTACGCTCGCGGGCTTCGGGCTTCCCGACGCTCAGGGAAAATGGACCGGCCTCGATGTGGATTTTTGCCGAGCCATCGCAGCTGCAGTGCTGAACGATGCCGAGAAGGTCAAATACGTCCCTCTGTCGGCCAAGGATCGCTTCACGGCGTTGCAGTCTGGCGAAGTGGACGTGCTCGCCCGCAACACGACCTGGACCTCGTCGCGTGACACCTCACTCGGCCTGAATTTCACCGGCGTGAACTACTACGACGGTCAAGGCTTCATGGTACGCAAGTCACTGAAAGTGAACTCGGCGCTGGAGCTTAACGGGGCTTCAGTTTGCGTTCAGCAGGGTACAACAACCGAGCTGAACCTCGCGGACTACTTCAGCGCCAACAAGATGCAGCTCAAGTCGGTGACATTCGCCACCGCGAATGAGGCCGTGAAAGCCTATGACGCCGGGCGCTGCGATGCCTACACCACCGACGCTTCCGCGCTCTATGCGGAAAGACTGCGCGTCACCGACCCCAACGACCACATTATTCTGCCGGAGATCATCTCCAAGGAGCCGCTCGGCCCTGCGGTGCGTCACGGCGACGATCAATGGTTCGACATCGTGAAGTGGACACTGTTCGCGATGATGAATGCTGAAGAGCTCAATGTTTCATCCAAGAACGTCGATGAGGCGCTGAAATCCACCAATCCGGAGATCAAACGCTTTGTCGGAACCGAAGGCAATTTCGGCGAACAACTCGGCCTGAGCAAAGACTGGGCGGTGCGCATCGTCAAACAGGTCGGCAACTACGGTGAATCCTTCGAGCGGAATGTTGGGTTAGGCTCGACGCTCAAGATCGAGCGTGGGCTGAACAAGTTATGGACCAAAGGCGGAATCCAATACGCGCCGCCAATCCGCTGACCGCACGCTGCGCAGATTGACCGCGCGGCGGGCCCGCGGTTATGTCGTTGGGGAAGTCATTGCCGCCAGACGTCGGACGAGGGGGACATGGCGAGTGACCTGCCGGCGTCGGCGCGCCCCGCATCTGTCGTTTTTTACAATGATCCGCGGGTCCGCAGCATTGCCTATCAGGTCGCGCTATGCGCCGTGGTCGTCGTTCTCATCTACGGCGCTGCCAGCAATGCCATCGAGAATCTCGCGCGCGCCCGGATCGCATCCGGATTCGGATTCTGGGATCAGACCGCTGGCTTCGACATTAGCCAGACTCTGATCGAATATTCTTCGCGCAGTTCGACTTATGGACGCGCATTCTGGGTGGGCTTGCTCAATACGCTGCTTGTTGCCGGAATCGGCATCGTGCTTGCAACTATCCTTGGTTTCGTTGTTGGCATATCGCGGCTCTCAAGCAACTGGCTGCTGGCCAAAGTTGCGGGTTGCTACGTGGAAATCGTTCGCAACCTGCCGCTGCTGCTGCAATTGCTGTTCTGGTATAACGCGGTGCTCAAGGCACTGCCGGACATCCGCGATAGTCTCTCGATCGGGGGGCGCGTCTTTATTAACAATCGTGGCCTGTTTCTGCCGACACCTATTTTCAAAGATGGGTTCGGCGGAGCGGAGATTGCGCTTCTCGTCGGGATCGTCGGTGCGATCGCCTATCGCCTCTGGGCGCGCAAGCAGCAGGAACGGACCGGGCGACAAGCGCCGGTGTTGTGGATGACGCTCGCCTTGGTCATAGGACTTCCGCTCGCAACTTTCACCCTCTCGGGCGCCCCGCTCGGTTTCGAATTTCCCCAGGCTGGACGCTTCAACATCACTGGCGGAACCGAGGTGCTGCCAGAATTTGTCGCTCTTCTATTCGGCCTGACGATCTACACGGCAGCATTCATCGCTGAAGTGGTTCGTGCAGGCATCCTCGCGGTCTCGCGCGGTCAGAGTGAGGCCGCCTTTTCGTTGGGCTTGCGGCCGGGGCCGACCCTTCGCCTGATCGTGGTGCCGCAGGCGATGCGCGTGATCATCCCGCCTTTGACCAGCCAATATCTCAACCTGACAAAAAACTCTTCGCTAGCCGTGGCGATCGGCTACCCCGACCTCGTGCAGGTTTTCACCGGGACCGTGCTCAACCAGACAGGTCAGGCGGTTGAGGTCGTTGCCATCACGATGCTGGTTTATCTCGTCATCAGCCTCGCCACCTCTGTGCTGATGAACATCTACAACAGCCGCATGGCTCTGAAGGAACGGTGAGGGTCCTTTCATGACCATGGCTGAGGGCGATCTTGCCGTAACCGAACTGGCCTTCGTGCGACACACGACCATTGCACCGAGACCGCCGCCGGCCATGATGACGGGTGCGCTCGGCTGGCTGCGCGCAAATCTACTGTCGTCGCCATTCAATATCGCAATCACGATCCTGATCGGCCTGCTGATGGCCTGGGCGATTCCGGAAATCGTCAAATTCCTCATCATCGACGCGGTGTGGGCCGGCCACGATCGTGAGGCCTGCCTCGAGTCCGTGCAGCATCGCGCGATCGGCGCCTGCTGGCCGTTCGTCTGGGAGCGGCTGCCTTACTTCATCTATGGTTCTTACCCGATCTCTGAGCGGTGGCGCGTCGACATATTCTTTGTGATGCTCGCGGTCGGAGTAGTCTGGCTCCTTTGGCTCAACGCGCCCCGGCGCGATCTCGGCGCCCTCTACTTCTTCCTAATCCTCCCGGTGACCTCATTCATTCTGCTGACGGGGTGGTCGGCGATCGGTTTGCGTCCGGTGGATACCGTGCTGTGGGGCGGCGTGCTGGTGACCATCGTGGTTGCCGCAGTGGGCATCGTTTGCTCGCTTCCGCTGGGTATTCTACTGGCCCTCGGCAGGCGCTCGCGGATGCCGACGGTGCGGCTGCTTTCGGTGATTTTCATCGAATTTGTGCGCGGCGTGCCGCTCGTGACCGTGCTGTTCATGGCGAGTGTGATGCTGCCATTGTTTATTCCCGAACAATGGTCGCCAGACAAACTGGTGCGTGCTCTCGTCGGTATTGCGTTGTTTGCCTCGGCCTATATGGCGGAGGTTGTGCGCGCGGGACTGCAGGCTATTCCCAAAGGTCAGTATGAAGGCGCGATGGCGGTCGGTCTGCGCTACGCTCAGATGATGCGCCTCGTCGTCCTGCCGCAGGCGCTGAAAGTGACGATCCCGAATATCGTCAACACATATATTGGTTTGTTCAAGGACACCACGCTCGTCTTTATCGTCGGTATATTTGATCTGCTGCGCACGATCGAAGTTGCGCGGATCGATCCGAAATGGGCGACACCGGTCACCAGCACGACGGGTTATGCGGTGGCTGCTATCTTCTATCTGGTCTTCTGTTACGGCATGTCGCGATATGCGCGCGCCATGGAAGCGCGGCTGACGAGAGGCGATCGACGGTGAACGACAGCTCTGACAGCCATGGATCGCTGCTCAAGCCGGCAAAGCTCAACACTGCAGTTGCCGTCGAGCTCGTGGACGTCAACAAGTGGTATGGCGATTTTCACGTCTTGCGCGACATCAACCTTAAGGTCCTGGGCAAAGAGCGCATCGTCATCTGCGGGCCGTCGGGATCCGGCAAGTCGACGATGATCCGGTGCATCAACCGTCTGGAAGAGCATCAGGTCGGACGCATCGTTATCGATGGCGTGGAATTGACCGCGGATTTGAAAAAGATTGACGAGGTTCGCCGCGAAGTCGGAATGGTCTTCCAGCATTTCAACCTGTTTCCTCATCTGACCGTGCTGGAGAACTGCACGCTCGCTCCGATCTGGGTGCGCAAAATGCCGAAGAAAGAGGCCGAAGAGGTGGCGTTGCACTATCTCAGCCGGGTGAAGATTCCGGAACAGGCCAACAAATATTCCGGCCAATTGTCGGGCGGTCAGCAGCAGCGTGTCGCCATAGCTCGGGCGCTATGTATGAATCCGAAGATCATGCTCTTCGACGAGCCGACTTCGGCGCTCGATCCGGAGATGGTCAAGGAAGTGCTCGATACCATGGTGGAGCTCGCCCAAGACGGCATGACCATGCTGGTGGTGACGCACGAAATGGGCTTTGCTCGGCAGGTCGCGGACCGTATTGTGTTCATGGATGAGGGGCAGATCGTCGAGGCCAACATTCCTGGGGAATTCTTCGCTCACCCGCAGCACGAGCGTACAAAGCTGTTCCTGAGTCAGATCCTCCACTGACGCAAGTGCGCTAGTCCTTTTTGACTGCGAGGTCGGGGCGTGCGCCCCATTCCGACCACGACCCGTCGTAGACGCGCGGCAGCTTCTTGCCGATCGCGTCCAGGCCCATGGCAAGGATCACGGCGGAGACGCCGGAACCGCAGGTGGTGATGATCGGCTGGTCGGTATCGATGCCGGCCTTCTTGAACGCAGCGGCAATCTTTTCCGGTGTCGCCAGACGCCCGTTCTCGATGATTTCCGTCGAGGGCACGCTACGTGCTCCCGGCATGTGACCGGAGCGCAGTCCGGGGCGGGGCTCGGGCTCGGTACCGGCAAAGCGCCCGGCCGAGCGTGCATCGACGACCTGGGCGCTGCTGTCGTTAAGCGCCATCTGCACATCGCTGAGCATTGCGACGGCGCCCGTATCCATGTTGGCGTTGAAAGTGCGCGATGGGCGTTTGACCTCGCCAGTGTCGAGCGGCCGCCCTTCCTGCGTCCAGGCCGGCAGACCACCGTCGAGAACGAAAACATTGCGCGCGCCGAAGATTTTGAATGTCCACCAGACGCGTGGCGCAGAAAAAAACCCGCTGCCGTCATAGACGACGATCGTGTCATTCTCCGTAATGCCGAGGTTTCCAACCGCCTCAGCGAACTGGCCGGGGCCGGGCAGCATGTGCGGCAGGTCGGTCGAATCGTCTGCGATGGCATTGATGTCGAAAAAGATCGCACCTGGAATATGCCCGGCAAGATATTCGGCCTTCGCGTCCCGCTTTTGTGTGGGCAGATAGTAGGAGCCATCGACAATGGAGACGCCCGGCTTGCCGAGTTGGCCGGCCAGCCATTCGGTCGATTTGAGCCAGCGGCTCGATGTTGATGTTGCCATTACATACTCCGTATAACGCAAGCTTGTTCGATCTTGCGCCCGAGTGCAACGATTGAGGCCGTACTAAGGTTGCATGATTGCAATACCGAGAAGCCGTGATAATTGCGAGAACTTGGTACGACTATACGACCCCGGACAATGCCGACGCTTATGAGGCCTTGCTGAAGACCGAGATTTTTCCGGGCATTCTTGCGCGCAATGTCGCCGGATTCCGCCGTATTGAGCTGCTGCGTGGGCTAGCGGGCGAAGAAGCCGAGTTCGCAACCGTGATGTGGTTCGACTCGCTCGAGTCGGTGAAGGCTTTCGCCGGCGGGAGACCGCGGTGGTGCTCCCCAAAGCGCGCGCCTTGCTCAAGCCCCGGTCACGCCACTACGGAGTGCGTGAAGAAAGAAGCGCGCGTTAGGCAAGGGCAAGCCGTACACGGCGATTTTGCTTGCCCTTCTTTTCGATGTGGGTGACCCGCACGGCGCCGATCTCGCCGGTCGCACGCACATGCGTGCCTCCACAAGGTTGGAGGTCGAGGCCGGCGATCTCGATAAGGCGAACGCGGCCAGTGCCCATTGGCGGTTTCACCGACATGGTTTTGACAAGACCGGGGTTCGCTTCAAGCTCGGCATCGGTGATCCATCGGCTGCTGATCGCGGCATTGCTCGCAATCATCTCCGCGACTTTCGCCGTGATGGCGTCCTTGTCGAGACCCGCCTCCGGGATGTCAAAATCGAGACGGCTTTCGCAGTCGCCGACCGAACCTCCGGTGACCGCATAGGGCAAGGCCGCGGAGAGGAGGTGCAGCGCCGTGTGCATGCGCATGCGGGCATAGCGCTTGTCCCAGTCGATCTCGGCAGTAACTCTGTCGCCGACCTTGGGCGCGCCCGCGGCCGCGGTCAGCACATGTGCGATCTCGCTCTTGGCTGCGTCAGTATAGATTGCCGTTTCCACCGGAATACGCGTGCCGTCCGCAGTCGTGAGCGAACCGGTATCGCCGGGCTGTCCACCTGACGTTGCATAAAAAACGGTGCGATCGAGCACGATGCCGCGCTGTTCGGTCACAGCCACGACACGAGCGTCGCAGCTCTTGAGGTATGAGTCTTCGCGGAACAGGCACTCCGTCGGCATCGTCAACTCTTTTCGAACGGTGGCTTGATGTTCGATTTGCGCTCAAGCCACCCCGGCACCGGCAATTTCTTCGCGTGGAGAAAATCCGGATTGAATAATTTCGACTGATAGCGCGAGCCATAATCGGCGAGGATCGTGACGATCGTCTTTCCCGGCCCGAGATCTTTTGCCATGCGGATCGCGCCGGCAATATTGATGCCCGATGAGCCGCCAAGACAGAGACCCTCATGTTCGAGCACGTCAAATATGAGAGGCAGCGCTTCTTCGTCAGGAATGAGGTAGGCCTTGTCGACTTTGATGTCCTCGATGATCGGGGTCACCCGACCGAGGCCGATGCCTTCGGTAATGGAGCCGCCCTCTGTCACTTTGGCCTGACCATCCTTGAAGAGATGATACATGGCGGCCCCGCGTGGATCGGCGACGCCGATCGTGATGTCTTTTTTCTTTTCACGCAGGAACGATGATGCGCCTGCAATCGTGCCGCCGGTGCCGATGGCGCAGATAAAGCCGTCGATATTACCGTTGCACTCGTCCCAGATTTCCGGGCCGGTCGAAACGTAGTGCGCCTTGCGGTTATCCAGATTGTTCCACTGATCGGCAAATATCACGCCGTTCTTTTCAGTTTTCTTCAACTGCTCGGCGAGGCGTCGACCCACGTGCTGGTAATTGTTCGGATTGGAAAACGGGGCGGCGGGAACTTCCACGAGCTCAGCCCCGCAGAGCCTCAGCATGTCCTTCTTTTCCTGGCTTTGCGTCTCGGGGATCACGATCACCGTGCGGTAGCCGCGCGCGTTGGCGACCAATGCGAGGCCGATTCCGGTGTTGCCGGCGGTCGCCTCGACGACGAGCCCACCCGAACGCAATTCGCCACGCTTTTCTGCCTCCATGATCATCTGCCGGCCGGCGCGATCTTTCACCGAGCCGCCAGGATTCATGAATTCGGCCTTGCCGAGGATAGTGCATCCGGTCGCCTCGGAGGCGCGCTCCAGCTTGATGAGCGGCGTGTTGCCGATGGCTTCGATAATGCCTTTACGGATTTGCATGCCCCGTTCCGGGACTGATGAGGGTATTCGAACCTAGTAGAGGGGCGAGGGGCCTACAAGGCCGCTGACTAGAGGGGGGAATCGCGACGAGTTGGATCGGCCGCGATGATTGTGCGGATAATGGAAAGGTCTTTGAAACCATAACGGCGCATGGGGCGGACCCAAAAGTGCGCGTATTCATGAGTTCTTTCCGGGAAGGAGCCGAGGATGCGGGCCCGGACAGAGCTGACAAATTCTGACATTATACGTGGCTCACGGCTTACGAGTTCCGGCGTGGCCGCTATGAACCACTCGTGTCACGCTGGCCGGCGGTCTTCATGCTGTTCGCGGTGCAGGAAAAAACCAGCACCAATGTGTGGATTCCATTGCACCGTGATCTCAGGATATTACTCGATCAGACCCCACGTAACAGCGATTTCATTCTCAACAGCTCATGGGGCAAGCCGTTTTCCTCGTCGCAAAGCCTGTACAAAAAAATCAAAACAATGCTGCGCCGTCGGTGAGGGTAGTTACGTCCCGCATGGCTTGAGAGCCACGGCGGCAGTGCGACTTATTGAGCTAGGTCGTTCCGAGGACCTGGCTGCGGCAGTTACTGGCACCGCGATCTCAACGTCTTGCGTGGGTATGTACGCGGTGCCGATGGCCCGCCAAGCCATGCGGAAGCTGGAGGGAAGTTAATTGGACATTCAAAGGCCAATTCTGCAAAAGTGCCAAACCCGTGAACGAAGTGGCGCCAAACTCTGCCAAACAGCATTGATATTATTGGCAAAGTTGCAACCCAAACTAATTGAAAGATCTAGGGAGGAATAACATGCGTATAGTCAGGTGGCTTGGAACAGCCGCCATAGCTTTCGCCGTGGGCGGAATGGCCCAGGCGGAAACCATCAAGATCGGGGTGGTTCTTCCGTTCAGCGGGGCCAATGCCGATCTGGGCCATCAGGTCGACAAGGCCTTCGATCTTTACGTGAAGCTCCACGCTAAGGACATCGAGCCGAACAAAGTTGAGGTCATCAAGCGCGACGAGGGCCCGCCGACCGGCGCGCAGGCCAAGACCGTCGCGACGGAGCTCATCACCAACGACAAGGTGCAGATCCTCACTGGTTTCGTTTTCTCGCCATCGGCGATCGCGCTCGCTCCAGTGGTGACGCAGGCGAAGGTGCCTATGATCATTGCAAATGCTGGCACAGCGTGGATCACCAACCTCTCGCCTTACATCGCGCGGCTTTCGTTTAGCATGTGGCATCACGCTTACCCGATGGGTGCCTATGCTTTTAGCAAGATCGGTTGCAAGACCGCTGCGCTGGCCTACACCGACTTCCCGCCGGGTAAGGACTCGACGGAAGCCTTCAAGACCGGTTTCGAAAAGGCCGGCGGAAAGATCACCGAATCCATACCGATGGGCAGCGCGGTGCAGGTGCCGGATTTCACGCCGTTCTTCCAGCGCATCAAGGATGCCAAACCGGACTGCATGTATGTGTTCATTCCGTCCGGCGCACACGCGACCGGCGTTACGAAGGCCTATGGCGAACTCGGGATGCGCAAGGCAGGCGTCAAGCTCATCGGCCCGATGGACCTGATCCCGGATAACAAGCTGCAGGACATGGGTGACGCGGCTATCGGTACAGTCGTGATGGGCAACTACGCTGTCGACCTCGACAACGCCGATAACAAGGCATTCAACAAGGCCTGGCACGAAGCCTACGGCAAGGACTCCTATCCTGACTTCATGTCGGCGGCCGGTTGGGACACCATGCACGCCATCTTTGACTCCATCAAAAAACTCAACGGCAAAGTCGACGACGGCGCCAAGGTCATTGATGTGATGAAGGGCTGGACAGGCAATGGTCCGCGGGGCCAGGTCTCCATCGACGCCGCTACTCGCGACATCGTGCAGGATGAGCACGCCATGGAAGTCATCCGGAAGCCGGACGGCAAACTTGGCATCAAGGTTCTTGGTACAACCAAGGCCGTGAAAGACGAATGCAAAGAGCTGAAGGTCGGCCGCTGCGGCTCCTGAGCGTCTTCTGATTGACACTCTACGACGCCGCCGCGCATAAAGGCGCGGCGGCGTTTTCACAATCACGGGGTGGGGCTCGTGCCGCAGTTCGCCAATATCGCTGTCAGCATTCTCTTCGACGGCTTGGCCTATGCCATGTTCCTCTTCATTACCTCCGTCGGCCTGTCGGTCACGATGGGGTTGATGGGGTTCGTGAACCTGGCGCATGGCGCGTTCGCCATGGCGGGCGGGTACATCGTTGTCACGTTGACGCGCTCATACGGCGTTGGCTTCGTGCCGTCCCTTGTGTTTGCCGCAGTCTTGGTTGGCGCGGTGAGCGTCGTATTCGAACGCTTTCTCTATCGCCGGTTGTACAAGTCGACCGATCTCGAACAGGTTTTACTGACGATCGGCCTGGCGTTCATGGCGATCGCCACCGCGACCTATCTCTACGGACCTATCCCGAAATCAGTGCCTTTGCCAGATTGGCTGCAGGGCGATGTCAATCTCGGCTTTCGCTATTTTCCAAGTTACCGGGCCTTTCTCATCGTTCTCGGCGCGGTGCTTATCTCAGTCCTCTGGTACGCATTCGAGCGGACGAATATCGGCGCGAAGATCCGCGCCGCCGTTGACAACCGGCGTATGGCAGAGTCGGTCGGCATCAATGTGGATCGGCTGTTCACGCTGACTTTTGCCGTAGGATCCGGTCTCGCTGCTCTCGGCGGCGGCCTTGCCATTCAGTTGCTTGGCCTCTCTCCGAGCTTTGCGGTGCTCTATCTGGTGCTGTTCCTGATCGTGGTGGCGGTCGGGGGTCTTGGCAGCCTGAAGGGAACACTGCTTGCGGCGCTGGTGCTCGGCATATTCGACACCGGCGGAAAATATCTATTGGCCGATGCGGGCGGCTTCTTCGTCTACGCGGTTACGGTCGTCGTTCTTCTCATAAAGCCGGCGGGATTCTATGGCCGCGAGTAAGACCACTGGCGCTCCCGCGCGCGAACGCGCGGCGAACTATCTGGCCAAGCGGCACCGCTTCCGCCTTGCCGAGGCATTGCCATGGCTGATCGCCATAGCGGTCTTTTTCATATTCCCCACCCGCATGACATTCGGCAGCCAAGTGCTGGTGATGGTGATGTTTGCGCTCTCGCTCGATCTGATCCTCGGCTATGCCGGGATCGTTACGCTCGGGCATGCCGCGTTTTTCGGCGTCGGCGCCTACACGGTCGGACTTGCTGCGGCGCGCCTTGAATGGACGGAACCGATCAGCGGACTTTTCGCAGCCGCCATAGCCGCGGGGCTGGTCGGATTCATTACCGGATGGTTCCTGTTGCGCTATCGCGGGCTGACTTTACTCATGCTGACCCTGGCGACCGCAATTCTTTTGCAGGAAACAGGCAATCTGCGTTCCGATATTTCCGGCGGTTATGACGGCTTGCCAGGGCTGACGTTCAAGCCGCTGCTCGGCATGTTCGACTACGATCTCTACGGGCACACTTACTACCTGTATGTGCTCGCCGTGCTGGCGGTCGTGTTCTATCTCGTGCGACGGATCGTCTATTCCCCATTCGGGCAGGCGCTCACTGGGATTCGGGAGAACGTCAGACGCATGCACGCGATCGGTTCGCCGGTGCACCGGCGATTGGTCACGGTCTATACAATCGCTGCAGCAATCGCCGGCGTTGCCGGCGCGCTTTTCACGCAGACCAACGCCTACGTCACCCTGACCGTTTTCGATTTCGACAATTCCGCAAAGGTAATGGTCATGCTGATCCTCGGCGGGACGGGTCGACTTTACGGAGCCTTCGTCGGCGCCGCCATCTACATGGTGCTTGAAGACTATTTCTCGAAACTCAGCCCCACCTTCTGGCAGTTCGGGATCGGCCTGATGCTGGTGCTGGCGGTGCTGTTTGCGCCGCGCGGGATCCTCGGCGTATTCGAGCGTTTTGGTAACTATCTGTCCGAGAGGAAACGATCGTGACGGCCGCGTTGCAAGTCGAGAAATTGAAGCGCTCTTTCGGCGCCTTGCCGGTTACGCGCGACGTCGATCTCACGCTCGAACGCGGAGCACGCTGCGCGCTGATCGGCCCGAACGGGGCGGGGAAGACGACATTGGTCAACCTGATAACAGGGGCGCTGAAGCCACAATCCGGTCGGGTTCTCCTCAATGGCGAGGACATCACCGCATCGAGCCAGGCGGAGCGTGCGCGGCGAGGCCTCGCGCGCACATTCCAGATCAATCAGCTTTTCCGCGGACTGACCGTGCTTGAAAATCTTTGCATGACCGTCGGCGAGCGCGACGGTGACTGCAACAATTTGTGGCGCGCGGCCGGATCTAAACGCGGGGTGATCGACGAGGCCATTGGTTATCTCGAATCCCTTCGGCTTACGGACGACGGACTCAAGCTCGTGCGTGAACTGCCTTACGGGCGTCAGCGGCTGGTGGAAATAGCGATTGCGCTCGCGCAAAAGCCGCGCGTGCTCCTCCTGGACGAACCGGCGGCGGGTGTGCCGTCGTCCGAAAGCCATCTCATTCTCGATGTGGTTGCGGCGCTCGATCCCGACATCGCTGTTCTCATCATCGAGCACGATATGGACGTCGTGTTCCGCTTTGCAAAAGAGATCACCGTACTGGTGCAGGGTGCGGTCTTCACCCAGGGTACCCCCGCCGAAATCATGAATAACGAACAGGTGCGGGCGGTTTATCTTGGCCAGGAAGGCCATCGCGGAGGCCATCATGGCTGAGCGTGTGCTCGAGCTCGATAACGTCCGCGCCGGCTATGGCGAAACCGTCGTGCTCGAGGACATTCGCCTTGCGCTCGCGCCCAGCGAGACCGTGTCCATTATAGGCCGCAATGGCGTGGGCAAGACCACCCTGCTGGCGACGATCATGGGTCACACGACGCTACATAGCGGCCGCCTTTCCCTGCACGGAAAGGTCATCTCCAGCCTCGCGACCTATCGGCGCGTCACGGCCGGGCTTGGCTATGTGCCCCAGGAGCGGGAGATTTTCCCCTCGCTGAGTTTGCGGGAAAATTTGGAGGTTGCCGCCAGGCCCGGAACCTGGACAATGACGACAGTCTTCGAGCTGTTTCCGCGCCTTGCCGAGCGCGCCGAAAACCGCGGCAATCAATTGTCAGGCGGCGAGCAGCAGATGCTTGCGATCGGTCGTGCGCTGATCGGCAACCCGAGCGTTCTGCTGATGGACGAACCATCGGAAGGCCTTGCGCCTGTGATCGTTGAGGAACTGGCACGCGCGGTGAAGCGACTTGCTAAAAGCAGCGGTCTGGCCATCATTCTGGTTGAGCAGAATTCGCGTCTTGCCCTCGATATCGCGCCGCGCGCCCTGGTCATGGACCGCGGCCGGATCGTCTATGACGGACCAAGCGAAACGTTACGCAACGATCCGGCCAAGCTTGAGCAGTTCATCGGGGTCGTAAAGGCGTGATTGAAGGCTCGGCCGTTTGGCCGAAACGGGCGTCGTCCCACTCGCCTTTCATTCGTGCATGTTGACCATGCATTGCCTTCCCACCCTCCGGCGTGCATAGAGCGCCCATGAAACGCAGCAGCAATCGCATTCTCACGACGCATGTCGGGAGCCTGATCCGTCCACAATCTTTGCAAGATTTCCTGCGCAGCAAGCAGGCGGGAAAGCCGTACGACGAAAATGCCTATCAGAGATGTCTGACGACGTCGGTTGCCGATGTTGTGCGGGACCAGGCACAGGCCAGCATCGACATTGTCAGCGATGGAGAATTTGGCAAGTCGATCAGCTGGGCGCAATACGCGCTCGAGCGGCTCTCAGGCTTTGAACGCAGGCCGATCAAAAAGGATGCCAATCCGTTCAAGCGCGGTGCCGACCGCACCAAATTCGCCGAATTCTATACCGAGCTCGATGCCAAAGAGGTCGTGGCGACGACGACCGAGGCCATTTGCGTCGGACCGATCAAGTACACCGGACAGGCCGAGCTGCAGCGCGACATCGACAATTTCAAAGCCGCGCTGAAGGGCGTGAAAGTGGAGGAGGCGTTCCTGCCTGTCGCCGCGCCGGCAAGCGTGATCCCCGATCGGAAGAACGAATACTACAAAGGCGACGCTGAGTTGCAGGCTGCCATCGCCGGGGCGATGCGCACGGAATACAAGATGATTGTCGACAGCGGCTTTTTGCTGCAGCTCGACGATGCACGCAGCGCTGTCACGTTCGACCGCATGGTGCCGCCAGCAAGCTTTGCCGATTACCGCAGCTGGCTGGGGGGTCAGGTCGATATCCTCAATCACGCCATTGAGGGGCTGCCGCCTGACCGTATCCGTTATCACGTCTGTTGGGGCAGCTGGCCGGGTCCGCACACCAGCGACGTGCCCCTCAAGGACATCGTGGATCTGATCCTGAAGGTGAAGGTCGGGGCCTATGTGATCGAGGGTGCCAATCCGCGTCACGAGCACGAGTGGCAGGTCTGGAAGAACGCAAAGCTTGCGCCCGGACAGGTCCTCATTCCGGGCGTTATCAGCCACGCGACCAACGTGGTCGAACATCCCGAACTGGTCGCCGAACGCATCGTGCGACTGGCCAAGTTTGTCGGACGCGAGAACGTGATCGCCGGCACGGACTGCGGCTTTGCACAGGGCCCCTTCTATCGCCGCGTGCACCCCTCGGTCATGTGGGCAAAACTTGAAGCGCTCAGCGCCGGTGCCCGCCTTGCGAGCAAGGACCTCTGGTCATAGTCTCTGGTTCTCGTCAGCCGGAGTATCGATCATGAACGTCAACGCAAAGCCTGCGAGCGGACTAGCGATCCCATTCGATCATCACCGTCTCGATCGGCTGATGGAGGAGGCGGGCATCGACGTCGTGATCGCGACCTCGAAGCACAATGTTCAATATCTGCTTGGCGGCCATCGGGCAGATTTCTTCGACTACATGGATGCGACCGGCGTTACCCGCTATCTGCCGGTGCTGGTCT
>DASRAF010000425.1:0-13816 GCA_035638295.1 Pseudolabrys sp. | reverse complement strand
GATCGTTGCGAGCTTGCGCAAGTTCACACTCGGTAACCAGTCATTCATGGCCTTGGCCTTTGAAAAATTTGAAAAATCCTAACGAAAAGAGTTTGTCGCAAAGTTACTAGGCACGCCACAACTTGACAGAACCCGGCATCAAGGTGTCTTTCGGCCCGATTTCTGCGTATGCACGAAGAATATAATGAGCAGGATTATGGCGATCGCTTTTGTGTTTCCAGGGCAAGGCAGTCAAGCCGTCGGAATGGGTAAGTCGCTCGCAGCAAACTTTGCTGCCGCGCGACAGGTTTTCGATGAAGTCGATGCTGCTCTTACCAGCAAGCTGAGCACCATCATTTTCGAGGGTCCTTCCGATGCGCTCACGCTCACTGAAAACGCACAACCTGCATTGATGGCGGTTTCGCTTGCGACTTTGCGGGTTATGGAAACGGAAGCCGGGTTGAATTTGGAGCGCGACGCACAGTTTGTCGCCGGACACTCACTCGGTGAGTATTCCGCGCTGGCAGCTGCCGGTGCCTTCACGGTTTCTGATGCCGCACGGTTATTGCGTACACGCGGACAGGCCATGCAGAAAGCGGTCCCGGTTGGCGAAGGTGCGATGGCGGCGTTGATCGGTTTGGAATTTGATGCAGCGTCGGCCGTTGCGGCGGAAGCCGCCCAGGGCGAGGTGTGCCAAGCTGCCAACGATAATGGGGCTGGTCAGGTGGTCGTCTCCGGAAGCAAGGCGGCGGTAGAACGTGCAGTTGAGATCGCCAAAGCCAGGGGCGCCAAACGTGCGATGCTTCTACCCGTGTCCGCACCCTTCCATTGTTCCCTGATGAAACCCGCCGCCGATGTTATGGCCGAAGCGCTTGCGAAAGTGCCAGTGAAGTCGCCGACTGTACCGTTGGTTGCCAATGTTCTGGCTAAGGCCATCCGTAGTCCGGATGAAATCGTGCGCGGACTGATCGAACAGGTGACTGGTACAGTGCGCTGGCGTGAGTCAGTTCTGTACATGGCGAATGCCGGCGCAACAAATTTCTACGAGGTTGGCGCTGGGAAAGTGCTTAGCGGATTGATCAAGCGGCTTGCCGGTAACGCCACAGTGTCTGCTGTTGGCAGTCCGGAAGATATTGCCGCATTCAAGGCCGGGAGGAACTTATGATGTTCGACTTGACCGGCAAGACTGCACTCGTGACTGGTGCAAGCGGGGCAATTGGCGGGGCAATTGCGCGAGCCTTGCACGCCCAGGGTGCGACCGTTGCTATCTCTGGTACGCGCAAAGATGCGCTCGAGGCCATCGCCGCCGCGATGCGTGATCGCGTCCATATTTTGCTGTGTGATCTCGCTGAAAAAGATGCCGTTGAAGCCTTGGTACCTGACGCAGAAGGAAAAATGGGGAAGCTCGACATTCTGGTCGCGAATGCCGGGGTCAACCGCGACAATCTTTTCGTGCAGTTGCGCGATGAGGATTGGGACCGAGTGATCGCAGTCAACCTTACCGCCACATTCCGCCTCGCCCGCGCCGCCGTATCGCGCATGATGCGCCGCCGGTGGGGTCGCGTCATTGCCATTACATCGGTGGTCGGATTTACCGGCAATCCGGGACAGGGAAACTACACGGCTTCCAAGGCGGGAATTGTCGGGATGATGAAATCAGTGGCCGCCGAATACGCCAAGCGCAATATTACCGCCAATTGTATTGCGCCGGGTCTGATTGCATCAGCCATGACAGAAAAGCTGAACGACAAACAGCGCGAGGCGATCTTTGCGCGCATCCCGGCAGCCAAGCTCGGAACTCCGGAAGACGTTGCTGCCGCTGCCGTGTTTCTGGCTTCGAATGAGGCCGCTTACGTGAATGGCCAGACCATCCACGTCAATGGTGGGATGGCTATGATATAAGCCCAAAACGGCCGCGTCGGATTTTACGACGGATCATGCCGATGAGTGGTCTAAAAGCAGCCTTCCCGGGGCTTGCTCGCCTAGCCTTCACGCGCTAGTCAACGCATTTGAAGTATGGTAACCGAACTTTGGTCCGGGTTGGGGCGGCTAGTCGCGGAAGTCACAAGCGTACTCCGCAATTGGGGTTGTCTCATCACCGTCAAGCACGACGAGGCCATACTGCGATGGTTGCGATCTGACTTCGGACCGCAGCCCAATCTAAAAAGCACGAGGTTGGAACGATGAGTGACATTGGCGAGCGGGTGAAGAAGATCGTCGTGGAGCACCTGGGCGTAGAGCCCGAAAAGGTGACCGATCAAGCGAGTTTTATCGACGATCTTGGCGCCGACAGCCTCGACACCGTTGAGCTCGTGATGGCCTTCGAAGAGGAATTCGGCTGCGAGATTCCGGATGATGCCGCCGAGACCATTTTGACCGTGGGCGACGCAGTCAAGTTCCTCGAAAAGAACGCCAAAAGCTGAGCACGCGCGTCACGCCGCTGCTCAGTCGCTTCGCTCGTCATCGGCTTTGGCTGTGCGCAATGCAGCGGCGCAACTGATTTCGCTCGGAGCCCTTTATGAGACGTGTTGTCGTCACAGGATTGGGAATGCTTACGCCGCTCGGTTGTGGCGTTGAACCGACCTGGGCACGTTTGCTCAAGGGCGAGAGCAGCGCCAAGAAGATCGACAGTTTTGATGTTTCAGATATCGCTTCCAAGATTGCTTGTGAAGTTCCTCGAGGCGATGGTTCAAACGCGACCTACAATCCTGACCAGTGGATGGAGCCGAAGGAACAGCGCAAGGTCGACGAATTCATCGTCTTCGCCATGTGTGCCGCTCGCCAGGCGCTCGACGACGCCGGTTGGCATCCGAAGACCTATGATGAGCAAACTACTACTGGAGTGGTGATCGGTTCCGGTATTGGGGGGATAGAAGGGATTGCCGAGACGGCCGTTGCCCTGCATGAGAGGGGCCCACGTCGAGTATCACCATTCTTTATTCCGGGCCGCATCATCAATTTGGCTTCGGGCTTTGTATCGATCGCTTTCGGTCTCAAAGGGCCGAACCATGCTGTGGTCACCGCCTGTTCGACCGGAGCGCACGCGATCGGTGACGCCGGTCGATTGGTGGCGTTGGGCGACGCTGACGTCATGGTAGCCGGTGGGGCAGAGTCCCCTGTGAACCGAATATCGTTGGCAGGGTTTTCGGCGTTGCGAGCGCTCTCAACAAACTTCAATGATGATCCGCCCCGAGCTTCGCGCCCGTACGACAAGGACCGCGACGGCTTCGTGATGGGAGAGGGCGCCGGGGTTGTTGTCTTGGAGGCGCTTGACCACGCGAAGGCGCGCGGTGCCAAAATCTACGCTGAACTCATAGGCTATGGGCTATCAGGCGATGCCTATCACATTACGGCTCCGGCTCCGGACGGGGATGGCGCATTGCGTTGCATGAATGCAGCTATCCGTCGGGCAGGTATTTCGAGCGGCGATATCGACTACATCAACGCGCACGGCACTTCGACGCCGCTCGGGGATGAGATTGAACTCGGTGCAGTACAGAAACTGGTTGGCAATGCGGCAGGGCGTGTGTCGATGTCGTCCACAAAGTCCTGCATTGGCCATCTGTTGGGGGCGGCTGGTGCAGTAGAGGCTATATTTTCAATCCTCGCGATTCGCGATCAGGTTGCGCCGCCCACGATCAATCTCGATAATCCCTCGGTTGATACGCCAATCGACCTAGTTGCCCATCAGGCACGCAAACGTGATGTTGACACCGCATTGTCGAATTCATTCGGATTCGGGGGTACAAACGCGTCACTTATTTTCCGCCGCTACGCTGCCTAAAACCTTCCATCGGCGGACGTCCCAAGCTTTCGCCATAATTTCTTCTAACGTGCGCGACGCCGGTGACTTTCTCCGCCACGGCGGTGAATGTTGCGATAAGAGAACGTTAGTATTGATTCGGGAGCGCGCCACGTGAATTCGGATCGACCTGCGAATGGCGGCTCTTCGTCCGCGAAACCGCCTTTGGCGCGCAGTCCGCGAGCCGCCCTCGAGCCAGAAAGAGTGCCGCTGCCGAGCCGCCGTTCGCGGCGAGCGCGCCATCCAGTGGTGATAGTCGGGAATGCGATTTTTACACTCCTCATTGTCTTATCGATCGCGGCTGCCGCAGTACTGTTTATTGGAAAACATAGGTTCGAAGCACCGGGCCCTCTCGCTGAAGACAAGATGGTGAATATCCCGCGGGGCCTGGGGATTAAGGATATTGCCGACCTATTGCAGCGCGAAGGTGTGATTGATCAACCGTACATCTTTATGGGCGCTGTCATTGCGCTTAAAGCGCGTGGCGAGCTCAAGTATGGAGAGTATCAGTTCGCGAAGAATTCCAGCGTCGCGGATGTCGTGGATACGGTCACCGAAGGCAAGGTCATACAGCATGCCGTGACTGTGCCGGAGGGGCTAACATCCGAACAGATCGTTGCGCGTCTCTTGGAGAACGACGGATTGGCGGGCCAGATAAAAGAAATTCCGCACGAAGGCACGCTTCTTCCAGAGACGTACAAGTTCACCAGAGGCATGACGCGCGAGCAGATCATTCAGCGCATGCAGCAGGCTCATCGGCGCGTTTTGCAGGAGGTGTGGGAACGCCGGATGCAGGATTTACCTGTCAAGACGCCAGAGCAACTCGTCACGCTTGCATCGATCGTCGAGAAGGAAACAGGCAGACCTGACGAACGCACCCGGGTTGCGGCGGTCTTTGTGAACCGGCTGAAGAAACGAATGCGGCTTCAGTCGGATCCAACCATCATCTACGGGCTGACCGGCGGAAAGGGGTCACTCGGACGTCCGCTCGTCAAAAGCGAGATCGAGCAGCCGACACCTTACAATACCTATGTGGTCGATGGATTGCCGCCCGGGCCGATTGCAAATCCGGGCCGTGCTTCACTTGAAGCGGCGGCCAATCCTGCCCGCACCAAGGAGCTCTATTTCGTTGCAGACGGCAACGGCGGCCACGTCTTTTCGGAAAATTATGCGGAGCACCAGAAAAATGTGACGCGCCTGCGTGGCATTGAACACGGCACGATCAGTCCCCCCGCGGCGGGATCACAGGGCGGAACCAAGCAGTAGGCTTGTGGCGATTACCTCTCACGGCTAAGGTCGCGCCGCTTTCGAGCAGGCAATAACACTACACCGGGTCCAGCCCCATGGCTCTGTCGAGCATGACGGGATTTGCTCGCGGCCAAGGCACCGCTGGCTCCTACGCGTGGAATTGGGAAATCAAATCGGTCAATGCGAAAGGCCTCGATCTGCGCTTCCGTCTGCCGCCAGGATGGGACGCCGTCGAGGTGCCGGCGCGTGCACGCGCCGCTGAAAAACTGTCGCGCGGGACCATCTATGCCAATCTTACTGTCGATCGCAAAGGCGTCCTGCCGACTGCCAAGATCAATGAACCTGTGCTGAGTGCAATTCTTTCAACGCTCAAAAGCCTTTCCGGGAAAGTTGAGGCTGCTCCAGCAAGTCTGGACGGGATTCTATCACTCAGAGGGGTGATAGAAATTGCCGAGGAAGATGAGCGCGAGGAAGACCACCGTGCGGCAGAGGCGGCGATCATTGTCGCATTTGAAAAAGCGCTCGCGGCGATGATCGACATGCGTCGCGCCGAAGGTGCAACTCTTGGCCAGCTCTTGACTACGCGGCTTGATGAAATCGCCAAATTAGCCGGTCGCGCGGAAAACGCACCTGGGCGCAAGCCGGAAGCCATCAGGTCCCGGTTGGCTGAGCAGGTCGCGGTCCTGTTGTCGGCTTCGGAGCGGTTTGATTCCGACCGCCTGCACCAGGAGGCCATTTTGCTTGCGGCAAAAGCAGACATCCGCGAGGAACTCGACAGGCTTTCTTCTCATGTCGAGCAGGCGAAAAGGCTTCTCGTCGTCGGCGGCGCGATCGGCCGCAAACTCGATTTTCTCGCGCAGGAGCTTCATCGCGAATCGAATACATTGACCGCGAAAGCTAATGATGTGGAGTTGACCAATATAGGTCTCGAGCTCAAAAGCGTTGTCGAGCAATTCCGCGAACAGGTACAAAACTTGGAGTGACTCTACGTGGGGCATCAGCAGCACCAGGATCTTGCTGTCGCCAGGCGCGGGCTCATGCTTGTGCTGTCGTCGCCC
The DNA here is from genome assembly GCA_035638295.1 of Pseudolabrys sp. Classification (GTDB taxonomy): domain Bacteria; phylum Pseudomonadota; class Alphaproteobacteria; order Rhizobiales; family Xanthobacteraceae; genus Pseudolabrys. Next base: position 7,729 of record DASRAF010000425.1, on the reverse strand, counting down.
TCAGGCGCGGGCAAGACTACTTTGTCCCGCAAATTGCTCGATAAAGACGACAATGTCGCGTTATCAGTGTCGGTCACGACGCGCAAAATGCGTCCAGGCGAAAAGGGTGGCCGCGACTACCTGTTTATCGACCGAAATAAGTTCGATGTCATGGTCGACAATGACGAATTGCTGGAATGGGCCGAGGTCTTTGACAATTACTATGGCACGCCGAAAAAGCCGGTAATGGATGCGCTCACGGTAGGCCGTGATGTGCTCTTCGATATCGACTGGCAAGGGACGCAACAGCTCCGCGAAAGGGCTCGAGCAGATCTTGTCAGCGTGTTTGTTTTGCCGCCGTCCATTCCGGAGCTCGAACGGCGACTGCGCGCGCGCGCACAGGACGACTATGAGACGATTCACCGCCGCATGGCTAAAGCTGCCGACGAAATGAGCCACTGGGCAGAGTACGACTATGTTGTGATCAACCGCGACCTAGATCAGACCTTTGCCGACGTTGCGGCCATTCTCGCCGCCGAACGGGTTAAGCGTGAACGCCAATCCGGTCTTTCTGATTTTGTGCGTGGCCTTCAGGCCAAGCTCTAGGTGGTGAGGACGACGCGTCCGACGATCCGACCTGCGCGCAGATCATCGAGGGCTTGTGACGCGTAACCAAGTTGGCGCTCCGTGATCGGGGGTGGGGGTATCCGCGTGGCGCGCACCAGGTCGATCAGTTCGCGCGCTTCGGCCAACGTTCCCGTTGCGGTGCCTTCGATTGTCATGGCTTTGAGGGCAAACATGGCGACTGCGGTTGAGTAGGCGCCCCCAATCAGCCCGGTCACGACGACCTTCCCACCCTTGGCGAGCACGCTGGTGGCAAAATGCAAGGAGCTCTCCGAGCCTGCAAAATCGCAGGCTGCGTATACTCCTCCGCTAGCTTTCAGAAGCGCCTTTCGCGCCGTCGGATCAGACGGGTCGAATGCTGCGGAAGCTCCGGCGGCGAGGGCGGCCTCGCGTTTCTTGGCATCGACATCCGCAACTAACGGTGCGACGCCGTACATAGCGCGAGTTAGCGCGAGGCCCATCAAACCCACACCACCAAGGCCTACGAGCAGCGGCGGCGCGCGCGTTACCCGGTCGGCAAGACGTCTAAGAGCCGCATAAGCGGTGAGCCCCGAGCACATCAATGCGCCGGCGAAACCCGGTGGCAACGGCTCGTAGTCAATCAAATAACGCTCGTGCGGTATCAGCACGTGACTGGCGAAGCCGCCGTCCACGGTGATCCCGAGATGACGCGGTGCGGAGCAAATATTCTCGTCACCGACTTTGCACGCGACGCATTGCCCGCAGCCAATCCAAGGGTAGACAGCGACCTTGGCTCCTGGTTTTAGCGCCGCGTGGGGACCGACACTGTCGACCACGCCGGCAATCTCATGTCCCAATGTAAAGGGCAGGGTGCGGCCGGCACGAACATCAAGTTTCTTGTCGCCGCCGAGTTGGAAATAGCCGTCTTGCATATGCAGATCGGAATGGCAGACACCGCATCTTTCAATACGGACGAGCACTTCAGATCCCTGCGGTCGCGGTAGATCGACGATAGTTTCGCACAGCGGCGCGCCGTAGGCGGTCAATGATTGACGGTGGAGTTGCATTATAGCGAACGTATCACGTGCCGGTCTTCGATTGCTCGGCGAAAATTCGCGCGAGTACCACGAAACCCTCGACTGGAATTTCCTCCGCTCGCGCCGTTGGCTTGATGTTCGCTTCGGCGAGCAATGCGCCCGCATCGACGCCCAGTGTTTTGAGGCTTTGCCGTAGCATTTTACGTCTTTGTCCGAAGGCGGCCTCAGTAATGCGTTGCAGGGCTTTCGCGTCGCACACGGGTGGTTCCTGGCGTGGCGTTAGGCGCACAATAGAAGACGTCACCTTGGGTGATGGTACAAATGCTGATCGGGCCACATCGAACAGAATTTTTGCATCCGTTCGCCAGCCGGCTAACACCGACAGGCGGCCATAACTTTTCCGATCAGGCGCAGCGACGATACGTTCAGCGACCTCGCGCTGAAACATCAACAACATTGAGTCGTACCAGGGCGGCCAAGGTTCGATAGTGAGCCATCGCACGAGCAAGGCGGTTGCGATGTTATATGGAAGATTGGCGACTACACGGGCGCGCTCAGGTCCGAGCTGGTCACGGGGATCCATGTTTAAGGCATCGCCAGCGACGATCTCGAGGCGTCCAGGATAGTGCTCAGCAATTTCTTCAAGTGCGGTTATTGCACGTTCGTCGCGCTCGATGGCGATTACACGGCGTGCGCCGAGTGCAAGAAGTGCACGCGTAAGCCCACCCGGCCCCGGTCCGATCTCCACCACCGTGATATTTTCAAGCGGTTCAGCCGCTCGTGCGATTCGCGTGGCCAGATTGAGGTCGAAGAGGAAATTTTGGCCGAGAGATTTTTTCGGCTTGAGATTATGGCGGCGGATGACCTCGCGCAGAGGCGGCAGGTCATCAATCTGAGCCATCTGAGACCACGACTATTTCGCTGGTACAAGGGCGGGCGCGGTTGCCGAGAGGCGCGCAGCGAGCGTCAGCGCCGCTAGCAGACTAGAAGGATTTGCGGTACCTTTACCAGCAATATCAAAGGCGGTGCCGTGGTCGGGCGAGGTTCGAACAAAAGGCAGCCCAAGGGTGACATTGACCGCGTGATCGAAAGCCAGCGTCTTTATCGGGATCAGCGCCTGGTCGTGATACATGCAAAGCGCAACATCATAGGTCGCGCGTGCACTCTCGTGGAAAAGCGTGTCCGCCGGCAATGGTCCAATCGCGTCGATGCCCTCGGCCTGCAATCGCTTCACCGCCGGCGCCACGATTTTTCCGTCCTCTTCGCCGAGCGCCCCTTGTTCGCCCGCATGTGGGTTGAGACCGGCTACAACAATGCGCGGCCGCGAAATGCCGAAACGCGCCGCAAGGTCCCGTGCAACAATGCGTGCAGTCTCTGCTACAAGTTCTGACGTCAGTTTGTTTACGACGTCCCTGAACGGCAAGTGGATGGTTACGGGCACGACCGCGAGTTCAGGCGACCAAAGCATCATGATCGGGGTAGCAGCTTTGCCCGTTGATTCTTTCGTGAGCTTGGCCAAGAATTCGGTATGGCCAGGTTCTGCGAAGCCAGATTGATAAAGTACGTTCTTGGCCACCGGATTGGTCACGATGGCAGCTGCTTGCCTCGCCAAAACGTCAGCAACCGCGCGCTGAATCGAAGCGATCGCTGCTGGTGCGCTCGACGCATCCGGCCGGCCAGGTGTGGCCGTGACCGGTGAATCCAAGGCCGAAATCGGTAGCGCGCGTCCGAAAATGTCGGTCGCTTGTGCGGGCGTCACCACGCTTACTGCGACGTTCAGTCCAAGTAAGTGAGCGCGGTGTTTAATGAATTCGGGATCCGCGATGAGGTAGAAAGGCGGCAATCGAAGCTCAACCCGCCGGTTCCATAACTGGATTGTCAAATCTGGTCCTATGCCAGCCGGCTCACCTAGCGTTAAAGCGAGCGGTAGGGCGGTCGAATCGCTCATTTGTTATTCTTGTATTCAATCATCGCCGACTTGCGGATCTCATCCAGATACTTTTTTGATTCAGATTCGAAGCGTTTAACGAAGAGTTGCTCGCGCATCTCGCGCTTCTGCGGCGATTCCGTAGCGCTTTCCTTCTTGTTGCAAACCGCAAACATTTGAAGGCCCTGCGCCGTAACTTCGGGCGGGGTGAGACGGCCAACCTGAATGTTTCCGAGCAAATCCCTTAACTGCGGATTCAAATCGGCAGAATTCTTGGTAATAGGATCGCGCACCGCCACGTCGCGCAATCCACGCGCCATTGCGAGACCCTCGGTGCAAGAAACGAAACGGGATCGCAAGCTCTCCGCTTCGCTACGTTTGGCGGAAATAACCGATTCGCCAGAGCCTCGAGCCACGACAACCATCACCGGGTACAGCGTGTAGATATAGCCCACAGCAGGAGTGTCGCCTTCGTTTTTATCCTTCAGGGCCTTGGCGATGTCGCTGTCTCCGATCTGAAGCGAAGCGTTATACTTGCCCCGAATTAGTTGTTGCCATGTAATTTCGGCACGGATGCGCGCCTTTACGGTATTTGGAGAGACACCGGCGCGCTCCAGGACCTCAGTAAATTGCGCGGTCGTGATGTGCTGCCGCGTGGCCATGTTCTCGAATGCGCCATTGACATCTGAATCGCCAACTTCCAGGCCGTAGACCTTCGCGCGGGCAATTTTCAACCGATCATCGATCAGATCGTTGATGACCTGCTGGCGGTTCGGGGCTTTCTGGGAGATAGTGTCCAGCTTCAGTCGCTGTTGGATATCGTACTCTGTTATCGGTGAGCCGTTAGCAATGACGACAACCTGGGCATGCACATGAACGGGCGCACCGAAAGCCAGGGCGACGATGGCGACTGCCAGCAACGTTCGATACCGTAAAATCATATTGCGCATTTCAGTTTCCGAGGAGCGCGTCGTTAGTTTGACGCCGGTCGGCCAACACCCTGGCTCACCGACGTGCCGCCCAGCGTGCGCAGACTCAGCTGCAGCATGACCGTATGGTTAGCCTGAACATTTCCGCTGTAGGTGTAATTTGTAACGTAGTTCAGGCCCAAGATCACGCAATCGTCGACATAGCCAAGCCCAACTCTTGTCTGGTCGAATTTTCCAGCATTGATGTCGTAGCGTGCTGCACCCAACATAACCCAATTCGCATCGAGCTTGATCTGACCGGTCCCAAGGATGCCCTGCTGTCGCTCAAGGATGCCAAGGGCTGGCTGAGCGGCATAGTCGCCGTAAAGCACGCTGCCGCTCCAACGATCGAAGTTGGCGCGAGCCTCGATTTCAATTCGCTGCGGAGTAAAGGTGTCATTGTCAAAGCGGAACCGCGAGGTGAACATGTAAATGTTGTTTGGCTGATACGACAATCGCGCGACGTAATCGGACCTGGTCGTGTCCAGACCGCTGTCGAGGCCGGTATTGGTCGTCCCGCCGAGTGCAAAGGAATTTTGGCCAAACATGTTGTATGATTGGCCAAATAGCGCATTAACAGATCCGGCCTGGTTGAACTGTGCAGTATATTGCACGCCATAGTTGGCGCGGCTGCCACCTTCTACGCGATCCCAGCCTGAATATTTATCGACACGGAACAGGTTGCTATCGTCAAAAACCAAACTTTGCGCATCTTCGGTCGGCCAGCGTCCGATTTGTTGTTCGTTCGGTCGGACGATTACCTGAGCTACCGGTTCTACGGTCTGTGTCCCCCACGACTGCACATTGATAAATGGATATCGATACTCAAGGCCTATCGTCGGCATAGCGCGCACCAAATCTGTATCGCCGGGTGCGATAAAATTGGAAACGCCGGGCTCATTGCTGATTTGCATGGCACCGGCATCAACGCGTACCGAAGCAAACGGCGTGAACACTTGGCCGAACTGATCAGTGATGCTGCGACGCCAGGTTGATTCCGCAGAGAAGCGGCTGTAGGTGCCTGGTACGCCGCGCAGTAGGCAGCTGGCCGTTGTCTTAATCGCCGGATTGGCTGTTTGCGTGCACGTGCCGTTGTTAAGAGCGCTCTGTGTAATCGGATCAAAGTCTGCATCGTTACGCGTTAGGCTGGTGAAGTTGATTTTATAACCAAGCTCGCCGCCGAGGATTGGCCGATCGAAGACGTAATTATAATCGAGCACCGGGTGAATGATGGGGATTTGCGTTTGCGTGTCGGCCTGTGAAAATCCGAGGTAGTAAATAGTCCGCGCGTCGAAATAGCTGCGGTTGCCTCTGCCGGTCAAAAATAGTTGCGACACGGCCGCGTCATTAAGGCCCGTAGCATTCAGAACGGGTTCAGTTGGGTTGGCGAAGTAGCGGGAGAGGCGCGGGTTGTAGTCCTGCAGGAATGTACGGTCAGAGAGCAAGGCCGCGTCCCAGCCCCATACCCATTTTTCGTTAAGCGCAAACAAGCCCGTGCTTTCCAGGCTGCCGCGCCAGGTACGGAAGCCCGGATTTGTCGAGGTGTCACCGGGGGCCGGTGTGAATTTCGACGTGGCGAAGTAATCCTTATCGAGTTGGTAAATGCCGGCCGCTCTGATCGAATAGGAGCCATTGATCAACCGCTGACGGAATTCACCCTGCAGCAGCGGTCCCTGCTTGGTCGTGATCATCGGCGCAAAGGTCGCATCATAATCGGGGGCCAGCGCCCAATAATAGGGAATCTCGGCTGCCACGCCGTACACCGAGCTTGTCGAAAGCGTCGGCATAAGAAATCCGGTCTTGCGCTTAACGGTCGGATCGGGCGCAGAAAAATACGGCATGTACAGCAGCGGTTGACCGAAGAATTCGAGGCGGGCGTCCTCGAAGTAGATCATCTTCTCGCCTTGGTCGTGAATGATGCGTGCAGCCTTCACCTGCCAGAGCGGCGGCTTTTTCGGATCGTCTTTGCACGGTGCGCAAGCCGTGTAGACGCCATTATGGAAGACTGTGTAGTTGCCGCTGGAACGTTCGGCGCGCGTGGCCGCCATTCGGGTTTGATCGGGGGCATCGAGACGCAGTGAGTCAACAAAACCGTCGCGATAGTCATCCGAGAGGTCGATGACCTCGCCATACGTGACCTTGCCGTCCTGCTCAGTCAGCCGGACATTTCCTTCAGCATGCAGACGTTTGGTCTTCTGATCGTAGACGACCCGATTGGCCTCAAGGGTTGAGTCGCCGTAATAGATCTGGACGTTGCCAACTGCGGCAACCCGATTGTTGGCGTAGTCGTAATTGATCTCGTTCGCCTGAACGAGCATCTGTTTTTGACCGGACTTCTCGCGCTCCAGGGCAACCTTGGACTTCTTGGGCGGTGGCGGACGTTTCGGGAATTGCAATTGCAATTCCTGCGCTGGCGTGGAGACAGGCGCAAGCAACGCGCCGCAGGCCAGCAGTCCGAGGACTGTGGCAACTGTGGCGACGACACGGCGATACGGCCGTGGCGCTGATGGGCGAGTGCTAAGCAGCCCCGCCATCACCCATCCTCCTGGTACAGCAACGCAATAAACCCCGTTACGCCCCCGGCAAGCACAGGTAGCCAAGCCGCTGCCACTGGGTGCATCAGCTCGGCCTTGCTCATATCCTCAGTCACTTTCGATAGAACATAAAGCAGAAACCCTGCTGCGACGCCACTTAAAACCATCTTTTGGACACCGCCAAAGCGGAAGAACCGTAGACTTACAGCAGCGGCAAGCAGAACCATTGCTGCCAACAAGAACGGGCGCGCCAGAAGCTTTTGAAACTGCAATCTATAGCCTGCCGCAACTAAACCTGCGTGTTCTGCTATCTTGATATACTGGGGAAGTTCCCAGAAGGGGACGGTTTCTGGTGTAGCAAAGCTTTCGCGTACTTGCTCGGGGGTCAGGCTGGTCTTGAGGCGGAATTCCGATTGCTTCACCGGCAACACGGCCAGCACGTAAATCCGAGCATCGCGCAGGACCCATTCGCCAGGCTCCAATACAGCCGCCCGGGCTTCAATACGCTGCTTGAAGCGGCCTTCAGGGTCGAAGGTGAAGACGGACACGCCGTTGAGATTGATTCCCTGGTCCCGGCTACTGACCGCGTTGATGATCGCCTGGCCTTCGTCGGTCCGCTGACCGATCCAAAAGGTCCCACCGCTTCGACTTAGCGCCGATGAGGTATGACCAAACAGCTCGGCCTCAAATCGCTTCGAG
>DASRAF010000424.1:0-23846 GCA_035638295.1 Pseudolabrys sp. | reverse complement strand
TCGTAGTGGCCGAGGTCGAGATCGGTCTCGGCGCCGTCATCGGTAACGAAGACCTCACCGTGTTGGTAAGGGGACATCGTTCCGGGGTCGACGTTGAGATACGGGTCCAGTTTGCGCAGACGGACCTTGTACCCGCGCGCTTGCAGGAGCGCGCCGAGAGCTGCAGAGGCCAGACCCTTGCCAAGTGAGGAGACCACGCCGCCGGTGATGAAAATATACCGCGCCATGGGACCTAACCTTTAGCCCCCGCGAATCGATTCGACGAGCCCGAAAAGCACAGGGCTGTCCTGCGCCTGTGTGTAGTTCGACAAATTTTCGACTTTCCAAATGCTTGGGCCACGATCTTCATGCCGATTTCCAGTTCGTACGGGACTTCTCATAACGGTGAAGGGCCGGAGTTCCCGGCCCTTCGCTAACGACTTCATTTTGACTGTGGCACCTGCGGCCCGGAGGGCGCGGGGGCCGCCGGGGCGGCCGGCGGCGTGCCGCCTTGCAGCTGATTGAGCAAGCCGCCACCACCACTCCCGAGCGGAGCCGGTGCACCCGGCGCTGCCGGCGTACTTTGCTCGCCCTGCAACACGGAGGTCGGTTTGCGGTTGATACCGGCCAGGATCGACAGCAGCAGGCTGGTGACAAAGAACAGACCGGCCAGGATCGCAGTCGCGCGCGTAAGAACATTTGCGGTTCCCCGACTGGTCATAAAGCCGCCAGTCGAACCGATCCCGAGTCCGCCACCTTCGGAGCGCTGCAGAAGCACCACCCCGATCAGAGCGAGCACCAACATCAGGTGGATGACGATAATCACGTGCTGCATTCGGTCAATATCCGTCCAAACATCGCCGGTCCGGGCTTTCCGCCAGGCGGCGCACACTATCCATATAGGAATTCGCCGCGGTCTCTACACGATCGGTTCGGCTTTTTCCACCCTTGTGACCGCTAGCGGTAAATCGCCGCAATTCCGAGGAAATCGGCGGCTTTCAGGCTCGCGCCGCCCACCAAGGCACCGTTTACGTCTGCGATGGTCAAAAGCTCCACGGCGTTGCTCGGCTTGACCGAGCCCCCATAGAGGATCCGAATGCGACCGCCTGCCGCGCTGAAGCGTTCGACCAGGCGTTTGCGGATAAAGGCGTGAACTTCGGCGACATCGGCCGGCCTGGGCGTCAGTCCGCTTCCGATGGCCCAAACGGGCTCGTAGGCAATCACCAGCTTTCTAGCGGTGGCCCCATCAGGCAGCGACCCCTGCAGCTGAGTTCCTACGACATCGAGCGTTTTACCCGCCTCGCGTTGCAAGCGCTGCTCGCCGACGCAAACGATGGCCGTCAGGCTGGCGCGGAACGCGGCCTGCGCCTTTGCGCGCACCATTCCATCGGTCTCATGGTGGTCTGTTCGCCGCTCGGAGTGACCGACGATCACGGCGCCGGCCCCTGCATCGGCCAGCATTTCGGCCGAGATGTCTCCCGTGTGGGCGCCGGCAGGCTCCGCGTGGCAATCTTGTCCGCCGATTATCACAGATGAACCTCGCGCGGAGGCGGCAAATTCGCGGATCAAGGTCGCGGGCGGACACACCATCAATTCGGCTTTGCCTTTCAGCTCTGCCGCACCGGATAGGATCTTGGCGAACTCGGCCCGCGACGCAGCGAACCCGTTCATTTTCCAGTTACCCGCCACCAGTGCATTTGAGCTGCCCGCCGCCATAGAAAGTCCCCTTACGCGTGCGGTATCAGACCAGACCGGGCAACGCCAGCGCACTGCTCCAAGAGCTGATCCCTCTTGAGTTGCAACGAGTTGGCTCGGTCACTATGGTGCCCCCGCTCTGCTTGAGCTAGACAGGCGCCGTCATCCACGCAACCAACCTGTAACCAGAACAACGCGTATGCTCCGCGGTCTTCACAAAGCTTCTTCGACCTGGCTCGGCAAAGCCATCATGGCTGTTGTAATGGGCTTCCTTGTTATCAGTTTCGCGATTTGGGGCATTGGCGACATCTTCCGGGGATTCGGGCGCAACGCCGTAGCCACCATAGGCGACACCGAGATTTCCATTGAACAGTTCCGTCAGTTCTACAACGAGCGCCTGCAGCAACTCGGGCGCCAGTTGGGCCGACCGATTACACCTGATGACGCCCGAGCTCGCGGCCTCGACCGACAAATCCTCGGACAATTGGTCGCCGAAACCACCCTCGACGAGGAGGCGAAGAAATTGCGGCTTGGCGTTTCGGAAGCCGACATCGCCAAGCGGATCACTGCCGATCCATCATTCCGTGGCCCGAGCGGCCAATTCGATCGCAGCCGCTTCGAACAGCTCATCCGCCAGGCGGGATTTACGGAAGCTCGGTTTGTAGACGACCAGCGCCGAGCGCTGTTGCGACGGCAAATTGCCCAGAGTGTCGGTGGCGAAATGAAGGTCCCGACCATCGCGGCGACCGCCCTCAATCAGTATCGAAACGAAAAGCGCAGCATCGAATATGTGGTGCTCGGCCCGGCTCAGGCTGGCGAAATCCCTCCGCCGACGCCCGAGGTGCTGAGCAAATACTTCGAGGAGCGGAAGGCTCGTTTCCGGACACCAGAATTTCGGAAAGTCACGCTGCTGCGTTTGTCGCCGGCGGATATTGCTAAACCCGACAGCGTGAGCGACGCCGACGCCAAGGCGTATTTCGAGCAGCGCAAAGACAGCTATGGAAGACCTGAAAAGCGCGAATTGCGTCAGATCGTCTTTCCCAATGCGGAAGAGGCTGCGGCCGCACGCGAGCGCATCACCAAAGGTGCGACTTTCGATGACATAGCCAAGGAGCGCGGCGTGAATGAATCGGATACCGTGCTCGGTACTGTCGCAAAAGCCGACATCATCGATCCCGCGATCGCCGACGCTGCCTTTGCTCTCAAGCAGGGCGAAGTAAGTCAGCCGGTCAAGGGACGGTTCGGAACCGCCCTGCTGCAGGTGAGCAAGATCCAACCGGGCGAAGAGAAGACTTTCGAGCAGTTGGCGTCTCAGGTCAAAACCGAGATTGCCGAAGGGCGCGCCAAGAGCGAGGTCACAACCCTGCGCGACAAGATCGAAGACGAGCGGGCGGCGGGTTCGACTTTGGCCGAGGCTGCCAAGAAACTTGGTCTTTCGGTTATCAACATCGAGGCAGTCGACCGGTCCGGACGCGGCCCCGACGGCCAACCTGTTCCGGGACTGCCGCAGACGCCCGACGTCGTCAACGCAGCCTTTTCGAGCGACATTGGCGTTGACACCGAGGCGCTCCAGTTGCCGAACGGCGGCTATCTCTATTTCGACGTTGTCGGCGTAACCCCCTCGCGCGAACGCACGCTCGAAGAGGTCAAGGATCAGGTCGAAGCACGATTTCACGACGACGAGGTCGCCAAACGCCTCCTGGCAAAAGCCAATGATATCGTCGGCAAGCTGAAAGCCGGAACGACCTTCGCCCAGGCTGCGCAGGAAGCAGGCCTCTCGGTCGCAACGGCCACAGACCTCCAACGCGGCAAGCAAGCGGGCTTTGTACCGGCGAGAGTCGTTGACGTTGTTTTTCGGACGCCCAAGGGAGCGCCTGGCACTGCCGAGGGCCAAAAGCCCACGGAGCGGTTTATCTTCCGCGTAACCGACGTCGTGGATCCGACGCTCGATGCGTCATCGCCGCAGACCAAGGCGATCAACGAGACGCTGCAGAATTCCTATGTCGACGACATCGTCAACGAATTTATCGGGCGGCTGGAAAACGATTTCGGCGTGAATGTGAACCCAGCGGCCCTGAACCAGGCGACCGGCGGCGGCGCCCAACAGTAGCCCGTCCATGCAGATCGACCCGTCGGAAACCGCCTTTGCCGAACGCTATAGGCGCGACGAACCGCAGGTGGTGTGGACCACCCTGGTGGCCGACCTCGAAACACCTGTCTCTGCTTTTCTCAAGCTTGGCGGCGGCAAGGCAATGAGTTTTCTGCTCGAGTCCGTCGAGGGCGGGGCAGTCCGCGGGCGCTATTCGATTATCGGACTCGAGCCCGATCTGATCTGGCGCACGGTGCAAGGCAAAGCCGACATCAATCGTACGGCGCGCAGCAACCCAAATGCCTTCGCCCCCTGCCCCGAACCACCACTCTCGGCGCTGCGCACGTTGATCGCCGAAAGCCGCATCGTCCTGCCGGAGAACTTGCCGCCAATGTCGGCCGGTGTGTTCGGGTATCTCGGCTATGACATGGTGCGGATGATGGAGGAGCTTGGACCACCCAATCCGGATCCGATCGGCATTCCTGATGCGATCCTGGTGCGTCCAACGATCATTGTCGTGTTCGATGCCGTCACGGACTCGATCACGGTCGTGACGCCAGTGCGTCCCGAAAAGAGTGTTGACGCGAAATCGGCACTTGCGCGCGCGATTGAACGGCTCGGCCACGTGGTCGACAGCCTCGACCGCCCGTTGGACAAATCGCTGACGGGGCACGATGCCGGTCCGATTGACGTATCGGCAAAATCGAACACGACGCGCGATGAATTCAAGACTATGGTGCGCAAAGCCAAAGACTACATCGTTGCCGGTGACGTCTTTCAAGTTGTCTTGGCGCAGCGCTTCGAAGGGCCTTTCGCACTGCCACCGTTCTCGCTCTATCGAGCTCTCAGGCGGACCAATCCATCGCCCTATTTGTATTTTCTGGATTTTGGCGACTTCTCTGTCGCGGGATCGAGCCCGGAAATCCTGGTGAAAGTATCCGACGACGTTGTCACGATCCGTCCGATCGCAGGCACGCGACACCGAGGCGCGACACCGCACGAAGACGAGGCGCTCGAGGAACAGCTGTTAGCCGATCCGAAAGAGCGTGCCGAGCATCTCATGCTCCTTGATCTTGGGCGCAACGATGTCGGCCGCGTTGCAGCCATTGGCACGGTCAAAGTCACCGACCAGTTTTTCGTCGAACGCTATAGCCACGTCATGCACATCGTGTCCAACGTGGAAGGCAGGCTCGCCGGCAATCGCGACGCACTGGACGCACTGTCAGCTGGCTTTCCCGCTGGAACTGTTTCGGGTGCGCCGAAGGTGCGCGCAATGCAGATCATTGACGAGCTCGAAAAAGAGAAGCGCGGGTTGTATGCCGGTTGCGTCGGCTATTTCTCCGCCGCCGGCTCGATGGATACCTGCATCGTCCTGCGGACCGCACTGATCAAGGACGGCACGATGTACGTTCAGGCCGGTGCCGGGATCGTGGCCGACAGCGATCCGGACTTTGAGCAGCAGGAGTGCATCAACAAGGCGAAGGCCCTATTTCGCGCAGCGGATGAGGCGCGACGCTTCGCCAGCGCCGCCAAACGCGGCCAGTAACTACGTAATAGCCCGGCTGCTTGACCCCCCTCAGGGGGCACCGTAAACCCCTGCTACAGCGGTGAAACATGATCGTCCTGGTCGACAACTACGACAGCTTCACCTTCAACCTTTTCCATTATCTTGGCGGGTTGGGGGCCGACGTTGTCGTGCATCGCAACGACAAGATTTCCGTCGCCGATGTGATGGCACTTGAGCCGGACGCCATCGTGCTGTCCCCGGGCCCCTGCACGCCAAACGAAGCTGGCATTTGCCTCGACCTCATAGCAAGGGCCTCGCCGACGATGCCGATCCTCGGCGTGTGCCTCGGCCATCAGGCGATCGGTCAAGCTTTTGGCGGCAAAGTGGTGCGGGCAACTCCCCTGCATGGCAAGGTGTCGGAGATCAGCCATAAGGGCACTGGGGTGTTTCGCGGTATCAACGGACCTCTGAAGGCGACGCGCTATCATTCGCTGGTTGTCGAGCGCGCCAGCATGCCAAGCGCGCTTACGGTCAACGCGGAAACCGCCGATCGTCTGGTGATGGGGCTCATGCACGAAAGCCTGCCGGTGCACGGCGTTCAATTTCATCCCGAGAGCATTGCTTCAGAACACGGCCACCTGATGCTGCGCAATTTTCTCGAACTGGCCTCGGCCTGGAACACCCGGCGCGGGCGCGCTGCGACGAAGACCCGCAAGCCATCAGCGCTGCAGGCGACCTGAGACATCACCATGGCCGACGATTTCAAAGCACTCATCGCCAAAGTTGCGACAGGCGCTACTCTTTCCCGCGAAGAGGCGGCTGGCGCATTCGATCGCATGATGTCGGGCGAGGCGACGCCTTCCCAAATGGGTGGGCTGTTGATGGCGCTGCGCGTGCGCGGCGAGACCGTCGAGGAAATCACCGGAGCGGTCACAACCATGCGGGCCAAGATGCTTGGTGTGAAAGCACCCCCCGATGCCGTGGACGTTGTCGGCACCGGCGGCGATGCATCGGGCTCATTCAATATTTCGACCTGCGCAGCGTTCATTGTCGCGGGCGCAGGCGTGCCCGTCGCAAAACATGGAAACCGCGCCCTCTCCTCGCGATCGGGAGCCGCCGACGTGTTGCAGGCGCTTGGCGTGAAGATCGAACTTACCGCTGATCAGGTTGGCGCGTGTATCCGTGATGCGGGCATCGGCTTCATGTTCGCGCCGGCACATCATCCCGCGATGAAGAACGTCGGACCGACACGCGTCGAGCTCGGCACCCGCACCATCTTTAACCTGCTTGGTCCGCTCTCCAATCCCGCGCGCGTCAAGCGGCAGATGATCGGTACCTTCTCCAAGCAATGGGTTGAGCCGATGGCCCAGGTGCTGAAAAACCTCGGCGCGGAAAGCATCTGGGTCGTGCACGGTTCGGACGGGCTTGACGAAATCACCACTGCCGGTTCGACCACTGTGGCCGCACTTGAAAACGGCAAGATCAGAACCTTCGAGGTGAGCCCGGAAGACGCCAGCCTCAGCCGTTCGAAACCCGAAGCCTTGCGTGGCGGCGATGCTGAACACAACGCCAAAGCTTTGCTTAATGTGTTGAAGTGCAAGCAAAGTCCTTTTCGCGATGTCGCGATCCTCAATGCTGCGGCGGCGCTCATCGTTGCCGGGAAGGCGAAAGACCTCAAACAGGGTGCGGTGCTTGCAGCGAAGTCGATCGCATCCGGGGAAGCCGAGGGTCGTCTTGACCGGCTGATCGCTGTCTCAAACAGCGTCGAGGCCTCAGGTACAGGCGCATGACCGATATACTGGCCAGGATCGAAGCTTATAAACGTGAGGAGATTGCTGCCGCCAAGCGCAGACGCCCATTGGCTGCGTTGGAGAGCGACGCAAAATCGGCTTTACCGCCGCGCGGTTTCCTGCGTGCCATCGAGCAGCGTATCGCGCTCGGCGATTACGCGCTCATTGCCGAGATCAAGAAGGCCAGTCCCTCGAAAGGGTTGATCCGCGCCGATTTCGACCCCCCGGTTCTCGCCAAAGCCTATGAAGCGGGAGGCGCCACGTGCCTTTCCGTGCTGACCGACGCGCCGTCGTTCCAGGGGCAGCCTGAATACCTCGCAATGGCTCGCAACACCACGTTACTGCCTGTCTTGCGAAAGGACTTCATCTACGAGCCCTATCAGGTTGTCGAGTCACGCGCGCTTGGCGCTGACTGTATTCTGATCATCATGGCGGCCGTCGCGAACGGCGCGGCAGACGAAATAGAGCGAACGGCCCTCTCGCTCGGTATGGACGTACTAGTTGAAGTTCATGATGAAGTTGAGCTTTCCCGCGCGCTCAAACTGAAATCACGACTGATCGGCATCAACAATCGAAATCTGCGGACGTTTCAGACTTCGCTTGCCGTCAGTGAGCAGTTGGCGCCAAGGGTTCCGCACGAGCGCATCGTGGTGGCCGAAAGCGGGCTGAACGCACCTGCGGATCTTGCGCAGCTTAAGCGCATTGGAATCTCGACCTTCCTGATTGGCGAAAGCCTGATGCGCGAGGCGGATGTGGCGGCTGCGACCAGGGCCTTGCTTGGGCGCGGCACTCAGCGCACTGCCGCGGAGTGAACGATGAAGCGGCGAAAAAGCACACCGGCCGCCCGCAGAAGAACCGTCGTGGCGAAGACACCTGGCAACCCAGCTCCCGCCGCTGCGCCGGTACAAGCCGCGAGTCCCCTCACCCACATCGATCAGCGCGGGCAAGCCCGCATGGTCGACGTCACCGAGAAAGGTGCAACCGAGCGCATAGCGGTGGCGGAAGGCCGCGTCATCATGCGCAAGGAAACGCTGGACCTCGTTCTTGAGGGCAATGCCATGAAGGGCGACGTCCTGGGCGCTGCGCGGCTCGCCGGCATCATGGCCGCAAAGCGCACGCACGGTCTCATCCCGCTGTGTCATCCACTCCCGCTCAGCAAAGTCGAAATTGAGATCAATCCGGAACACTCTCTGCCCGGATTTCTGGTGCAGGCCACAGTCAAGGTTACGGCCAAGACGGGCGTCGAGATGGAAGCGCTGACCGCCGTCTCGATCTCGTGCCTCACGATCTATGACATGGTCAAAGCAGTCGAACGGGGCATGCGGATTGAAGGCATTCGGCTGCTCCTCAAGAGCGGCGGAAAATCCGGTGAGTGGCGTGCGGAGGCCTAGCCTATGGCGCTGATGGCGGTTGCCGACGCATTGCAGCGCGTGCTGGCCGATGCGCGGCCACTGCCGGCCGAAACCGTTGCTCTCGATGAAGCGCTCGGGCGCGTACTCAGTGATGACGTTATTGCCCTGCGCACGCAGCCGCCTGCCGCGCTATCGGCCATGGATGGTTACGCGGTTCGCGCCAGCGATGTCGCGCGGGCCCCGGTCACACTTAAAGTTATTGGTGAGATAGCGGCTGGCCACCCCTTTGCTGGAAAAGTCGGGCCGGGCGAAGCCGCGCGTATTTTTACTGGCGGCGTCATGCCGGCCGGCAGCGACACTGTGGTGATTCAGGAGTTCACCACGCACGACGCAGACTGGGTCACGATCCAGAAAGAGACGGCTGCCGGGCGCAATGTGCGCGCCAAGGGCATCGACTTTGCGCGAGATGAGAACCTGCTGCGTAAGGGGCACCGTCTGACTGACCGCGACCTCATGCTGGCGGCCGCCATGAACCACCCCCGGCTCAGGGTGCACAGGCGACCGAATGTGGCCGTACTCGGTACCGGCGACGAACTGGTGCCGCCTGGCAGCGCGCCACAAGAGGGCGAAATTGTCTTTTCGAACGGCTTTGCTCTCGGTGCGCTTGCACGCCTTAACGGGGCCGAAGTGCACGAACTCGGTATCGTTCGGGACCGCGTCGAGGACATAGCGGCCGCCGTGCGCCGTGCCCGCCAGCTCAACGCAGACATTCTCGTGACTACTGGTGGCGCTTCGGTCGGCGAGCACGACCTGGTCCAGCAGGCGCTCGCAACTGAAGGCTTGGAACTGTCGTTCTGGCGTGTCGCGCTGCGCCCCGGCCGCCCAATGATGCATGGCCGTCTGGAGGGCATGCAGGTCTTGGGCGTCCCCGGGAATCCGGTGTCGTCCTATGTGTGCTCGTTCCTTTTCCTCGTTCCGCTAATTAGGGCGCTCGCGGGGCGAAAGGACATCGCCCACCTGCCCGAAAATGCGCGGCTCGGCAGCGATCTTCCCGCAAACGATGAGCGTGCCGACTATCTACGGGCGATTCTGCAAGTGGGGCCGAACGGCCCTCTGGTAACCCCGCTGCCGGCCCAGGACAGCTCCCTGATGGCTCCATTGGCCAAGGCGGATTGCCTGCTGATTCGCGAACCCCATGCGCCTGCAGCGCCCGCGGGTTCAGAATGCGTCATCCTTAAGCTAGGCCTTTAGCCGCGTTTTGCTTTTTTCACTCCAAATTAAGTGGTTGCGGAACACATATCGAACAGATAGTGTCCGTTCATGATTTGTTTCTGGCTTGGACCCCTTTTGGGGTCGGCCGACAGGAGAGACCAGATGCTGACCCGCAAGCAATTCGAGCTCCTGAGGTTCGTCCACGAGCGCCTGACCGAGACGGGCGTGCCCCCCTCTTTTGACGAAATGAAGGATGCTTTGGACCTGCGCTCCAAATCGGGGATCCATCGACTGATCACGGCGCTCGAGGAGCGCGGATTTATCCGCCGCCTTCCCAATCGGGCGCGGGCGATCGAGGTGATCAAGTTGCCCGACTCAGTCGGTCATGGGCTTGGCTCGTCCCGCGCGCGCGGCTTCACGCCCAGCGTGATCGAGGGCGATCTTGGTCGTGTGCGCGCGACCTCGGAAGATGACGGGGGCCGTCCAGTTGCGGTTCCGGTCATGGGCCGCATTGCTGCCGGCACCCCTATCGAGGCGATTCAGACCCGAAGCCATATCATCAACATGCCGCCCGATCTGCTTTCGGCTGGCGAGCATTTCGCGCTCGAGGTTCGAGGAGACAGCATGATTGAGGCCGGCATTCTCGACGGCGATCTGGCCCTGATCCGCAAATCCGAGGCAGCGGACACGGGCGACATTGTGGTCGCACTCATCGACGACGAGGAAGCGACGCTCAAGCGGTTTCGCCGCCGCGGCGCTTCGATCGCGCTCGAACCTGCGAACACCGCCTACGAGGTACGTATATTGCCGCCCAACCGTGTGCGTATCCAGGGCAAGCTGGTGGGATTGTTCCGCAGGTACTAGTCATCTGCCTCGAGCATGGCCAGAACGCAGGTCGCTTATCCTGTGGCTTTTTCCTTGGCCCAGGTGTCGCGTAGTCCGATCGTACGACTGAACACCAGTGCTGGGGGCTTTGCGTCTCGGTCGAGACAGAAATAGCCTTGCCGTTCGAATTGCGCGGGCTCCTCGATGCGGGCATCCGCGAGCGCCGGTTCAAGGCGGGCTCCCGTCAGCACCTCTAGGGAGTTCGGATTGAGGTCTGCGGTGAAATTGTCGCCACTGGGATTGGGCTGCGTGAAAAGCGGATTGTAGATCCGCACTTCTGCGGGGACGGAGTGGGCCACCGCAACCCAGTGGATGGTCGCCTTCACTTTGCGGCCATCGGGAGCGTTGCCACCACGTGTTGCCGGGTCGTAACTACAGCGCAGCTCAGTTACCTCACCTTTTGCATTCTTTATGACTTCGCGACACGTGACAAAGTAGGCATAACGCAAGCGCACCTCGGCACCCGGAGAAAGCCGGAAGAATTTCTTCGGCGGGTTCTCCAAGAAGTCGTCCTGCTCGATGTAAAGCTCGCGCGCGAATCTTATTTTGCGTGCCCCTGCTGCCGGATCGTCCGGATGATTGGCGGCGTCGAGCTCTTCGACCTGTCCTTCGGGATAGTTTTCGATCACGATCTTCAGCGGACGCAACACCGCCATCCGGCGCAACGCCTTTTTATTGAGCACCTCGCGCACCGAGAAATCAAACATGCCGACGTCAACGACGCTGTTCGCCTTGGCGACGCCGATGCGTCTGACGAAATCGCGTATCGCTTCGGGGGGTACGCCGCGCCGGCGCAAGCCCGCTATCGTTGGCATGCGGGGATCGTCCCAGCCGCTCACATGGCCGTCGCGTACCAGCTCAGTCAGCACGCGCTTCGACAACACTGTGTAAGTCAGGTTGAGCCGCGCGAATTCATACTGATGCGGCTGCGAGGGTACGTTCAGATTGGCGATGAACCAGTCGTAAAGTGGGCGATGATCCTCGAATTCGAGCGTACAAATCGAATGCGTGATGTGCTCGATCGCGTCAGACTGGCCATGCGCATAGTCGTAGCTCGGATAGATCTTCCACTGGGTGCCCGTGCGCGGATGCGTCGCGTGGAGAATTCGGTACATCACCGGATCGCGCAAATTGATATTACCCGATGCCATGTCGATCTTGGCGCGTAAAACACGCGCACCGTTCGGAAACTCCCCGGCTCGCATACGGCGTAACAGATCGAGGTTCTCTTCAACACTGCGGTCGCGGAACGGACTGTTCTTCCCAGGCTCGGTGAGCGTGCCGCGATTGACGCGCATGTCGTGCGGGCTCTGATCGTCGACATAAGCTTTGCCCGCCCGGATCAGATCCTCCGCCCAGGAATAGAGCTGCTCGAAATAGTCTGATGCGTGATAAAGGTGCTTCCCCCAATTGAAGCCAAGCCACCGAACGTCGCGCTCGATGGCATCAATATATTCCTGCTCTTCCTTCGTGGGATTTGTATCGTCGAAGCGCAGGTGGCATCGGCCGCCGAATTCCTCGGCAATACCGAAGTTCAGGTAGATCGACTTGGCGTGCCCAATATGGAGGTAGCCGTTGGGCTCCGGCGGGAACCGGGTGACGACGCCTTCGGCCCGGCCGGATTCGAGGTCGGACTTCACGATATCGCGGATGAAATCGCGTCCCGCCTCCGCGACCTGGGTTTGGTCCAATGCCATGCCGTACCAGCCTCTATCTATTGCGCATTTGCCGGAGCGGCATCGCGTGCGGCCTATCTGCCAAATCCAGGCGCGCGCCTCAAGCGGTTGCACGCGCACTATGGCAGCAAAAAGCCCGGTGCGAGGCCGAGCTCACAGCGTGCGATATTGACTGCTACTGTATCCCTTCAGCTTTGAACTTTGGCTGAGAAGCCCTGCTACCCATCTGTCACGAGTGCCTGGTCGCTGTTGGCAACGGCAGAAGCGGTGCGCTGTTCGAGCCCGTCAGATAGATTACGCTTGCCGACTGTCCATCAACCGGATTTTGTCGCCGCAGACATGAAATTGTGAGTGCCGGACGAAAAGTTTATGATACACGGACGCGGCGCAACATACTGAACATAGGCGCGGATTTAATCGTACGCGGATATGACCGGCGATATTGTCACCCGATTTGCCCCGTCCCCGACCGGCTTTCTTCACATTGGTGGCGGCCGAACAGCCTTGTTCAATTGGCTATATGCCAAGCGGCATGGCGGGAAGATGCTGCTGCGGATTGAGGACACTGACCGCGAGCGCTCAACCGCCGCCGCGATCAACGCGATTATCGACGGCCTGACCTGGCTTGGATTGAACTGGGATGGGGAGATTATCTTCCAGTTCTCCCGCGCCGCGCGACACCGGCAAGTCGTTGAACAACTGCTCGCCGCGGGCCATGCCTATCGCTGCTATTGCAGTCCGGACGAGTTGAGCGCGATGCGTGAGAAGGCGCGCGCGCAAGGCCGCACGCGTCTTTATGAGGGGCGCTGCCGCGATCGCGACGCGAAAGACATTCCGGCTAGCGTCAATCCGGCGATCCGCCTCAAGGTTCCGCTCACGGGCGAGACCGTGGTCGACGACCAAGTCCAGGGGCAGGTCGTCTGGCAGAACGAAAATCTCGATGACTTCGTCTTGTTGCGATCGGACGGTACGCCGACGTACATGTTGGCTGTCGTTGTTGACGATCACGATATGGGCATCACCCACATCATCCGCGGCGACGACCATCTCAACAATGCCGCCCGACAGACCCAGATCTACCAGGCGCTGGGATGGAAGGTCCCGGTGATGGCGCATATCCCGCTCATCCATGGGCCTGATGGATCCAAATTGTCGAAACGCCACGGTGCACTTGGTGTCGACGCCTATCGGGCCATGGGTTATCTACCCGCCGCGATGCGCAACTACCTGGTGCGCCTCGGTTGGTCGCACGGCGACCAGGAGATATTCAGTACCGAGGAAATGATTGCGGCCTTTGACCTGCCGCAGATTGGACGCTCGCCGGCGCGGTTTGACTTCACGAAGCTCGAAAGTCTCAACGGGCACTACATACGCGCGGGCGATGACGCCGATCTCATTGCTGCCATCGAGCAGCTTCTGCCGCACATCGCCGGCGGGCAGGAACTCGCCAGCAAAATGACACCGGTGCTCCGCGCAAAGCTTCTGGCAGCCATGCCTGGGTTGAAGGAACGGGCCAAGACTTTAGTCGAGTTATTCGAAGCGTCTCGCTTCCTGTGGACGAGCCGGCCGCTTGAGATCGCCGATCAGGCCAAAACCCTGCTCACCGGCGAGGCCAAAACCCTGATCGCTGCATTGTTACCGGAGTTGGAGGCCGTTCCCGATTGGAACGCAACCACCGTCGAAGCGATCGTGCGGCCTTATGCTGAGCGGGCGGGCCTGAAACTTGGCGCCGTTGCGCAGCCGTTGCGCGCCGCCCTCACCGGCCGTACGACCTCGCCGCCGATTTTCGACGTTTTGGCTGTGCTGGGCCGGGACGAGAGCCTGGCCCGCCTGCGGGACCAGGCGGCATAAACTTTTCATAGCGGGCAAAAATCCGGTGCCTACCTATATGCATGGCAGGACAAGACTTTGCGCTATCTTGCAGCGCACACTTGGATGGGATACGCAAAAAGCGGCCGGAAATTCCCAACGCTAAACGGGCGTCACACCTGTCCGGCTGTAACGTTCCACGCGCATCACTCGCGGCCAATTCGAGGGCTCGATCATGGACGCCAAAACCAGTGCCAAAAATACGACCGGCACCCTGACGGTCGGCAACAACAACTGGGACATGCCGATATACCCCGGCACGATCGGCCCTGAGGTTGTCGATATTTCGAAGCTCTACGCGCAGAGCGGGATGTTTACCTACGACCCCGGCTTCACCTCCACTGCGAGCTGCGAATCCAAGATCACCTATATCGACGGTGACGAAGGCATCCTGCTTTACAGGGGCTACCCCATCGAGCAGCTGGCCGAGCACGGCGACTTTCTTGAGACCTGTTATCTGCTCCTTTATGGCGAACTGCCCACGGCGGCGCAGAAAGCGGACTTCGACTACCGCGTGACTCGTCACACGATGGTTCACGAACAGATGAGCCGCTTTTTCCAGGGCTTCCGCCGCGACGCTCACCCGATGGCGGTCATGACAGGGTGTGTCGGCGCGCTTTCGGCCTTCTATCACGATTCGACCGATATCTCGGATCCGCATCAGCGTATGGTTGCTTCGGTGCGCATGATCGCAAAAGTGCCGACGCTTGCGGCGATGGCTTACAAATATTCGATCGGCCAGCCGTTCGTTTATCCGAAGAACGATCTCGACTATGCGTCCAACTTCCTGCGCATGTGCTACGCGGTGCCAACCGAGGAATACAAGCCGAACCCGGTCCTGGCGCGCGCGATGGATCGCATCTTCATTCTGCACGCCGATCACGAGCAGAATGCATCGACCTCGACTGTCCGTCTGGCCGGCTCGTCCGGCGCCAACCCATTCGCCTGTATCGCGGCCGGCTGCGCATGCCTTTGGGGTCCCGCGCATGGCGGCGCCAATGAAGCGGCGCTCAACATGCTGCGCGAGATCGGCACGGTGGACCGCATTCCGGAATTCATCAAGCGCGCAAAGGACAAGAACGATTCCTACCGGCTGATGGGCTTCGGCCATCGCGTCTACAAAAACTACGACCCGCGCGCCAAGATCATGCAGAAGACCTGCCACGAGGTTCTGGCCGAACTCGGCATCAAGGACGATCCGTTGCTCGATGTCGCCATGGAGCTCGAAAAGATCGCGCTGCATGATGAGTATTTCATCGAAAAGAAGCTTTATCCGAATATCGATTTCTATTCGGGCATCACCCTCAAGGCCATGGGCTTCCCGACCACAATGTTCACTGTGCTGTTCGCGGTGGCCCGTACGGTCGGCTGGATTGCCCAGTGGAAAGAGATGATTGAGGATCCGAACCAGAAGATCGGTCGGCCGCGCCAACTCTATACCGGCGCAACGCGTCGCGATTATGCGCCGATCTCGCGGCGGAAATGATCCGCTCTAACTGCCTTTGCCGTTGGATTTGCCATTGAGCTTCGGTGCAGTAGCGCCGTCGTAGGCCCACTGTACATAGGCGCCAGCCCAGGTGAATCCGCCGCCAAACGCCGCGAGCACCAGACGGTCCCCGCGTTTCAGTTTCGGCTCGTAGTCCCAAAGGCAGAGCGGAATCGTGGCGTTGGTCGTATTACCGTATTTGTGGATGGTGACCATCACTTTGTCCATCGACAGGCCCATCCGCTCGGCGGTCGACTCGATGATGCGCTTGTTCGCTTGATGTGGCACCAGCCAGTCAATCATGTCCGCGCGCAAGTTGTTGCGCGCCATGATCTCCGCAGACACTTCCGCCATTTTCGATATCGCGAATTTATAAACGGCCGCGCCCTCCTGATGAACGTAATGCAATCGTTTGGCCACGGTCTCGGCGGTCGGCGGCATACGGCTGCCGCCCGCCTTCTGATGCAGGTGGATCATTCCGGAGCCATCGGAATGGATCAGTGCATCCATGATCCCGTAACCGATTGCATTCGGCTCAACGAGGACCGCGCCGGCTGCGTCTCCGAACAGCACGCAGGTCGCCCGATCCCTGTAGTCGATGATCGAGGACATTTTGTCGGCGCCGACGACAACGACTTTTCGCGCCGTACCGGTCGCGATGAACTGCGCGGCGATGGTAAGGGAGTACAGGAAACCAGAGCAGGCGGCCTGTACGTCGAAGCTTCCGATGTTGCGTACGCCGACCATGTCGCAGATCAGGTTGGCCGTGGACGGGAATTGCATGTCCGGGGTCGTCGTCGCGCAAATCAGCAGATCGACGTCTTCCGGTTTCGTTCCGGTCTTCTCCAGGAGGCCACGCACGGCTTCCGCGGCCATAAAAGAGGTGCCGAGGCCCTCGCCCCTGAGAATATGGCGTTCTTTGATCCCTGTGCGCTCGATAATCCAGGCGTCGCTTGTATCGACCATGCGCGCAAGTTCTGCATTGGTGAGCAGCTCCTGCGGCAAATAGCCGTGAACGGCAGTGATCGAGGCTCGGGGAGAAAGGGTCAAAGGCTAGAGTCCGGTTTAATCGAATGACATACGCCTAACGGGGACCTCCCAGCAAGTCATACTGACGGCTGGAGCATAGCTGGTATTTCACGGTTCTTAACGTGCCGCTGATGCGCGATATCGAGCACGATTGCTGCGCCTTGATCGCTTGGATTGCCTTTCCCAACCTGCATGATGGCGTCCAGACGCGCGAATGCCTGTGTTTGCCGCTGGCGCTCCGGGGTGTCGGACAGTAACGGCAGCAAGGCGTCAGCGAGTCGCGTAGGCGTGCAATCACGCTGCAAGAATTCCGGCACGGCATTTTCGCCGAGCACCAGATTGGCAAGGATGACCGACGGGACATTGAGGAGCAGACGTCCGGCGATTTCCTCGATCAATGGCACTTTGTAGGCGGCAATCATCGGCACGCCGGCAAGTGCGAGTTCGAGCGTCGATGTGCCTGACTTGCTCAGCGCCGCTCGCGCCGATCGAAAGGCCTCGGCCTTTTCCTCCGCATCCGTTATGACGCGCGCCGGCACGCGCCACGATGCGACGGCTGCCCGCACGGTATCCGCAAGCCGGGCTACCGACGGTACGACCACTTCAGCCGGACCAAATTGTTCGGTCACGCGCGCAATTGCTGCGCCAAACACGGACGCCATCCGGCGGATCTCGCCTTCCCGACTACCAGGCAAAACCAAAATCAGGGGTGGGTTTGCAAGACGCAGCCTTCTTTCGAGATCTTTCGGGCGCAAGTCATCGAGACGCTCGACCAACGGGTGCCCCACGTAGGTGCAAGGTGGACCGCCAAGTTCGGCCAAAACTTTCGGCTCGAAAGGCAGCAGCGCGAGTACATGATCGACATAGGCCCGCATTGCTCTCGCTCGGCCCGGACGCCATGCCCACACCGAGGGACAGACATAATCGACAATCGGAATTTCCGGCAGCTTCGCCCGCACGCGCTTTGCTACCCGGTGCGTGAACTCGGGGCTGTCGATGATGACAAGTGCATCGGGGTTTGCCGATACAACAGCATCAGCCGCTTCACGAATGCGTCGCAAGATCTTTAGCAGGCTCTTTGGAATTGCGGCGAAGCCGATAATCGCGAGGTCACCCAGTGGAAACAGACTCGGTACCCCTTCGGCCGCCATGTGTGTGCCGCCGACGCCGGAAAAATGCACCTGCCCATTTGTGCGCTGCTTAATCGCCGCGATCAGTGCTGCGCCGAGCCGGTCGCCCGATTCCTCGCCGGCAACCAAAAAAATGTGAGGGCTCATTTGTCCTGTCCGGACGATACACCTAGGACAAAAATATTGGCGCGATCTGCAGCGCTAACCAACTGCTCGGCTTCGGCCACAATGCTGCTGCCAGCGACGACCGCAATGCCGGCGAGGCCCGCACCGATGACACCCTCGACGGTCCTGGGGCCGATTGACGGCAAATCGAAACGGCGATCCTGCGCCGGTTTGGGTGCCTTCACCAAAGTGCCAGTGCCGCGCGGCGCCCGCACGCGACCACTTGCCCGCATCTCGGCCACGCGCGCGAGCATTGCGTCGGTTCCTTCCGCCGCCTCAACAGCCAACACATGAAGGCCTGCCACGACCACCGCCTGTCCGATATCGAATTTCCCGGCTGTTTGCAGGTAATCAAGGCCGAGCGCAATGTCCGCACGGTCGCGCTCTGACGCCTGCACGCGGCCGAGCGTCCCTTCCGGTATCAGAATGTCCGGCGCGACCTCGTGGGCGCCAAGCAGCCGGAATCCATCGTGCTCGAGCACTTTGCCCATCCCCGTCAGGAGATGGTTGTCCCCCCCGCGATACGCGGCAATCACCCGCGGCAACACACTGAGCCCCTTGAGGTCGGGATGCACCTGCCAGAGCGAAGGCCGCACAAGCGATCCGATGAAGACCACATCGCGACAGCCCGCGGCACGGGCAAGGCGCATGAATCTTCCGATTTGGCCGATATGAAGCCAGTGATGCGGAAACCGCTCGACCGCTGTTCCCTCCGCGGCTCCACGCAGTGGAAACAACAGCACCGAGCGCCCGGATCTCGTCACTTTTTCTGCAACCGCCAGCGGAAGACTGCCGCCCCCGCAAAGCATTGCGAGGGGGCCTTCGCCACTGACCGCTGAAACTGCGCTCATGCCTCCGCGTCCGCGGCGTTGCGCATGACGGCCATCGTCAATGGTCGCTTCCCCGCACGAATAAATTCGATGATCTTGTTCACCAGGGGATCAGCACCGTACTCGGAAGTCACTTGGTCAATGCGCGCCCGAAACTCGCCCTCTCCGAAAAACAGCGCCTGATAAGCCGATCGCACGCGTTGAACGTCGGCTTTGGAAAGGCCACGACGACGCATTCCAATCATATTGAGTCCAATCAGGTCGGCCAGGGGACCATGCGCCATCCCAAAGGGTATGACGTCGGCCCGCACCCCACTCAGTCCGACGATCATGGCACCTTCGCCGATCCGCACGAATTGCCGTACCGCCACGCCCCCGCCGAAAACGACATGATCGCCAATGGTTACGTGTCCGCCGAGCAAAATGTTATTGGCGAAGACCACGTGATTGCCAACCTTGCAGTCATGAGCCACGTGTGAACCGACCATGATGAAGCAGTGATCGCCGACTTCAGTGACACCACTGTCGTCCTCGGTGCCGATATTCATCGTCACGTTCTCTCTTATGTCGCAATCGGCACCAACCACCAGTCGTGTAGGTCCGCCACGATAGCTGAGCGACTGGGGCGGTGACCCGAGCGAAGCAAATGGATAAATAACGGTCCGCGGACCGATGGTCGTATGACCGGTGAGATTGACGTGAGCGACGAGACGACAACCGTCGCCGACGCTCACATGCGCACCGACGGTGCAGTAAGGGCCGATCGATACATCGTTCCCAATCTTGGCCCCGGCTTCGATCCGAGCCGAGGAATCGATCATGCGAGCACTCATGCGTCAGAAAGCATGGCGCCGACTTCGGCTTCGGCGACAATCTGTCCGGCTACTTTTGCCTCACCGCGAAACCACCACATCGATTTGCGCCGCGTGATCCGATTCATGTGGTACTCGATCGTGTCGCCGGGCCGGACTGGCTTGCGGAACTTGGCCTTGTCAATCGTGAGAAAGAAAACGGATGTTGGCTGCGTTCCGGTTGCCGCGACACAAAGCACTCCGGCTGTCTGCGCCATTCCCTCGATCATCAGTACGCCGGGAAACACCGGATTGCCGGGAAAGTGTCCCTGGAAGTGTGGTTCATTGAACGTCACGTTCTTGATGCCGATCCCATGTTCATCGCCGTGGATATCGATCACGCGATCGACCATCAGAAACGGATAGCGATGCGGCAGCATTCCAAGGACGGTCAAAATGTCCGCGGCCTCGATCGTCTTCACAATTTTATTCATGACGGCTTTCTCATTCATCGGCCGCGGAGTCGACGCCGCTTTTCTGTCGCGCAAGCCGCTCGAGAATCATCATTTCACGGAACCACTGCTTGACTGGCTTGGCCGGTGTGCCGCCCCAGCGCGCGCCCGGCGGCACGTCTCCGTGCACGACGCTGATCGCCGCAATCTGTGCACCTTCGCCAATCGTGACGTTGTTGTTCAATCCAACGCGCGCACCCAGCACAACAAAGTCCTCAAGAGTGGAACTGCCTGAAATTCCCGTCTGCGCAACAATCACGCAATGCCGGCCAATGCTGACATTGTGGCCTACCTGCACTAGGTTGTCGATCTTGGTCCCCTCGCCGATTACCGTGTCACGGATTGCGCCGCGGTCAATCGTCGTGCCGGCGCCTATCTCGACATCGTCCTGAATAATCACGCGGCCGACCTGGGGAACCTTGAGGTGTCCCTTACCGCCCATCACGTAACCGAAGCCGTCCTGACCGATCTTGCAACCGGGATGGATGATGACCCGATCGCCGACCAGGGCATTGCTCAGGCTGGTTCCGGATCCGATCGAGCAATCGCGTCCTAGCCTCACATCGGCGCCGACTATGGCGTTTGCGCCGATGACGGTGCCGCTTCCAATTTCGGCGCGTGGTCCGATTACGGCGCCCGGTTCGATGCTGACCCCATCTTCGGTGCGGGCATTGGCGTCGACGCGCGCATGAGCAAAATCGCCTGCATCGGACAGCGACGATGGTCGCAATGCGTGCGGAAACAGAGCGCGCGACACAATGATAAAGGCGCGATACGGTTCACGCACAATCAGGACCGCTACCCGTGACGGAAGTTCCTCGGCTAGCGCGGCGGTCGTGAGGCACGCGCCCGCATGGGTCGCGGCCGCCGCCTTGGCAAAATTTCGACTGTCGAGGAACGTGAGATCTGACGGAGCCGCTCGATCTAGCGGTGCAACATTGACGATACGACGAGTGTGCGGCGGCGGCGAGCCTTGCGTCGCGCCGGTCAATGAAGCGATCTCCTCAAGTGTGAGGCCCGACGACTGTCGTAAGAAGATCGGCTCGCTCATTCGCACTGCAGTCCGATTTCTGGCACCGCCTGAGGTGGCCGAGATCAGAACTTGGTGCCGCCGCTGAAACGAAAGACTTGCGTGCGGTCACAAACTTGGGGGCCACCGAGTGCCGATGTCGCACAATATTTCGTAATCGGATAGGCCAGATCGAAACGCAGCGGCCCAAGCGGTGAATCCCACAAGAGGCCGACACCGACCGAACTGCGGATGAACGATGCGCTGTCAAGGCCGACCTGAAGAGTTTCGCCGGTCACATTCCAAAACGTTGGGCCCTTGTAATTCCACAAATTGCCTGCGTCCGCAAAAGCAGCGACCTTGATGCCAATGTCTTTTGGCAGGAAGTAAAGCGGTGTCTGCGCTTCGACACTTGCGCCCCAAAAGAGGCTGCCGCCAAGAGCGTCATTCGTCGTCCCAGGAGTCAAGTCGCGCGGACCTATACCGGCGGTGGCGAAACCGCGTACCAGATTCGGACCCATCTGGAACTGATCAAGCATACGCAATTGCTCGCCGCCCCATGGGGCAACATTGCCGGCCTGCACTTTAAATACGCCAATGATGTCGGAGAAAACTTCGTAGTAGGTTCGCGCTTCAACGGCCGTGCGGAGGAACTTCACGTCGCCGCCGACGCCCGCGAAATCCTGCCGCAGTTCGGCGTAGAGACCGCTGGTCGGCAGTTTGTTGTTGTCCAGCGAATTGTAGGAGGTCGTGTAACCGACCATCGAAACGTTCACGGGGCCTTGCGCCAGTTCCTTGCGGACGGCAAGTGAAGCTTCGCCGTCGGCATAGCAGCCGTTTGGAAAGTTCACTGTGGTATCGGTGTTTCCCGGTCCCCCTTCGTTACCAGGATTGACTCCCGGCCCACCATTGATGAGCGCATTGCTCGAAAACTGACAGTTATCGAACTGAATTGGCAGTGTAATCTTCTGCTGGTAGAAGCTATACCTCGGCTGGAACGCAACTTCTTCGGTCAACGCAAAGCCGAGTCGCAAATTGGTTCCGACGGTCTGGCTGTTGTACGACACATAGTTCGATGCCAGGTTCTGGCGACCGAAAATGTCGATACCGCCGGCCATGCGATAGCCGAACAAAAACGGTTCGACGAACGACAAATCGAAGCCGCGGGTGCGCTGTCCGTAGGTGACTGATGCCTTCCCGTAGTTGCCGCGTCCCATGAGGTTGCGGTCAGCGATGCTGACTTCGGCAATGAACCCGTCCGCCGTCGAGTAGCCACCCGAAACTGAAAACTCGCCCGTTGCCTGTTCTTCGACATCGACATTGATGACTACGCGATCGGGCGCTGAACCCGGCTCGTTGGTGATTTTCACGGTTTTGAAGAAGCCGAGATTCTTCAGCCGCCGCTCGGCGCGGTCGACCAGTGCCCGGTTATACGCATCGCCCTCACCGAGATCGAATTCGCGGCGGATCACGTAATCGCGGGTTCGCGTGTTACCACGGATATTAATGCGCTCGATATAGGCACGCGCACCTTCTTCAACGACAAAGACAATGTTAATTGTCTTGGTTTCGAAATTGCGTTCGCCGCGCGGCCGTACGTTCGCAAAAGCGTAGCCGTGCTTGGCGGCCTGGACCGTCATTAGCTCGACGCTTTTTTCGACAAGATCCGCGTTGTAGACGCTTCCGGTGCTCAACCTGAGCTGGCTGCGCAGTGTCTGCGGGTCGATCGCACGCACGTTGGAGATTACTTCGATGTTTCCGACGCGATATTGGCTGCCTTCATCAATCGTGAACGTGACGACAAACCCTTTTCGTGCGGGATCGTACTCGCCGACCGCCGAGATGATGCGCACGTCAGCGTAGCCGTGCTTCAGATAGAAGCGCCGCAGCAGATCACGATCTGCTTCCACGCGATCGGGATCATAGATGTCGGTCGTCTGCAGGAAGCTCAGCCAATTGCTTTCCGAGGTTTTAATCACCTCTTTCAGGCGGCTGTACGAATAGGCACTCGCCCCGACAAAGCGAATATCTTTGACGCCGGTTTTCTCGCCTTCCGTAATCTCGAATACGAGGTCAACGCGATTGTTCGGCAGTTCGATGATTTTCGGCGTGACCGAGACGTCGAACCGGCCGGTGCGATGATAGATTTCGATGATGCGCTGCACGTCGGCCTGGACTGTCGGCCTTGACAATGTTCCGCGCGGCTTTGACTGCACTTCGGCCGTAAGCTGTTCGTCCTTGGCCTTCTTGTTGCCTTCGAAGGCGACCCGGTTGATGACCGGATTTTCGACGACCGTCACTACGACACGTCCGCCGCTATGGCTGATACGGACGTCGGAAAAAAGTCCCGTGGCGACAAGAGCCTTAAGCGCCTCGTCCTCCTGTTCGGGGCCTATCCGACCCCCCGGACCGGGCTTGAAATACGAACGGATGGTTTCGGGTTCAACGCGACGGCTGCCTTCAACGACAATCGAGCTGACCGTCTGCGCAACCGCCGGGCCCGAGGAGGCAAGGGTCACGCAGCCAGCACCGACAAGGACACCGCCGAGGATCAGGCAGCTCAGAGCCAGCCCCTGAACCCTCCTCACACTAAGTCCCATTCGCTACGCGCCCTTTTTCTTGCGGCCGCCCCCAAGCGGTCCGGGCTGGCATAGACGAGCTTTTTACAGCGTTTTTTTCGCGCCGCAAACGAAACTCCTCGCAAAGTTTCCCTTTTCCCTCAAAAAGTTGCCCGTCAGCAACGGTCAGGAAGTAGCGAGGTGGAGGATGTCGTTAAAGGTCGCAAAAATCATCAACATGAGAACGATCGCGAGCCCTATCCGAAACCCAAGTTCCTGGGC
>DASRAF010000423.1:0-11635 GCA_035638295.1 Pseudolabrys sp. | reverse complement strand
TGCCCTCAGGATGCTTACTGAATTACCGTGGCTTCTGACGATCGTCGGCGATCGCACGCGTGACCGACAAGCGGCCGCTCAGCTTGATAGCGAGATCGCGCTTCATCGGTTCAACGATCGAGTTACCGTTCTCGGTGAAGTGTCGCCGCATCAACTTTCTGAGCTTTACGTCGCAGCCGATGTGTTCGTTCTTGCCTCGCGTTTCGAGGGCTACGGGATGGCTTATGCCGAAGCCATCGCACGAGGTCTTCCGGTGATCGGCACCAACGCAGGAGCGGTACCGGAGACGGTGCCACCTGGCGCGGGAATCCTCGTAAGGCCGGACGATGCGTCTGCACTTGCAGAGGCGCTTCGTCGGATAATCGAGGATCCGACCGAGCGGCTGCGCCTCAAAAGCGCCGCACGCGCGGCTGCCGCCCGCCTTCCGACCTGGCAAGCCTCCGCAAGAATTTTTTCGCGTGCAATTGAGACCGTGGGATGAGCGGCTTTTCGGCCACATGGTTGGCGCTGCGAGAGCCCCACGACGTCCGCGCGCGCAACGTCGAAGTCTTAGCCGCGGTGACCGCGTCGTTTAAGCAGCACCATACGATACACATCGCCGACCTCGCCTGCGGCACCGGATCGACGATGAGAGCGCTGAGTCCATTACTGGCCGCGCGACAAGAATGGCGCCTGGTCGACAACGATATCGCGTTACTTTCTGAGGCGGACGCCACCACCTCGCTTGAGCGTGTTGCCGCCACGGCCGTGGCACTCGATCTAAATCGCAGTCTTGATGGGGCGCTCGAACGTCCAATCGATTTGGTCACCGCCTCGGCATTGCTCGATCTCGTTTCCGAGACGTGGCTCGAACGCCTCGCGGCTATGCTCGCCGCCCGATCAATTCCGTTTTACGCGGCGCTGAGCTACGACGGTCGAATTGAATTAACCCCGCGCGATTCTTGCGATGCGGCCATCATTGCCGCGGTCAATGCACATCAGCGCACCGACAAGGGTTTCGGGCCAGCGCTAGGCCCCTCCGCAGCAATCTTCGCTATCACTCACTTCCAATCGCATGGGTATTCTCTAGTACACGGAAATTCCGATTGGTTCATCGGTTCGAACGATTGCGAGATGCAATTGGAAGTACTTTCGGGTTGGGCCGGCGCCGCGGTTGATACAGGCAAGCTGACCGCAGCCGACACAGGCGCATGGTTGATGCGCCGCAAGGGCGCGATCGCCGCAGGACTGTCGTCAATTCGCGTCGGTCACGTCGATGTATTTGCCGCCCCGATCCGCACGCGATGAGCTGACAGATCGCAATCGAACAAAACTTCGTCGTCGATCAGATGTACGCGAGTCGGCGGACGCAATGCATGATCGATACGCTCTATCTCGGGAAGGATGACACTGTCGCGGCCAGAACCGATGATTATTGGTGAAACCACTACATGAAGACGGTCAAGACAACCGGCGGCGAGAAAACGGGATACCGTGTCTGCGCCGCCTTCAATCAGCACTCGGCGCATGCCACGCTTGGCTAGCGCGCTCAGAATCGCCGCCGGAGCTAGTTGGCCATCGACAAATGGCAAAGCGATCACTTCAACGCCCGGAGGCGGCGTACAGGATATGCCTTGCGCAGCTATCAATAGTCGCCGAACGCCGTCGGCGGCGAAGACCCGTGCATCGGCGCCAAGACGCCCCTTGGGGTCGATTACCACCCGTACCGGCTGAGGCCCGCAGACACGACGTACGGTCAAAAAAGGGTCATCGGCTATGGCGGTACCGACACCGACCACAACACCGTCCATCAGCGATCGCAGCCGGTGAAGATGCGCGAGGCCCGCTGATCCGTTTATGTATTTAGAATCGCCGGTTTTCGTGGCTATGCGGCCATCAAGCGATTGCCCGATCTGACCGACAACGACAAGGTCATCCACCGCACCTTTCCGCAAAGGCCCGAACATTTCAGCCCAAGGTTGCGGTAGGGGCTGGACCTCGGTACGGAACATTTTGCTAAACTCTACCCACGGGTAGTGAGACTCGCGCCCTGCAGAGCTGTTGGGGTCATCCTGGACATTTGCCATTATCAAAATCTTTCAAACCACGGGACTTAAAAGGCATGACCGCGTTGTAAATTCAGTTAAGGCTGGCACAAATTGAGCCTATCTGAGACCGGAATTATGACCAAGCTGGTGGTGTTCTTTACATTGGCGAGCTGCAAATAACGGAAAACTCTGGAATGGGTACAGTGCGGACGGGGACGAGCTCGACACTTTTCGGCGACAAGGCACACATCAGCGTCGGCCGCGGCGTTGCCGAATTCAACAGCCGGCGGCCAGTTCTTGTTACTGCCCAGAACGAAATGCTTCTGGCACTGCCAGTTGACGGGCTCGATGACGCGCGGCTGGCCGAATTTACGACACTATCCGCGCCTTCCGTGCCGTACCTTGTGATTTCGTCTCGGCGTGCGCTTGCGCTGGGGATCAATACAAGAACTTCGATGGCAGTTCGGCTTTCACCGGCTAACGACGCTGAATCCATCCTGGCTTTTGTCGGTGACTCAACGAGCAAAGGTATCCCGAGCGCAGTGCCAGCGGGCCGCGCCGCTGCGGCGGCGATCCAACTCGTCAAGTTGTCTCATGGCTTACCCGCAGTGCTGGCCGCCGACCTGACTCGGCACGCTCCGACAAGCGACCATCAACTCATAACGGTTGAAGCGGACGCCGCGGAAAGTTTTTTTGACAATGCAATTCAGTCTTTGACGCTAGCAAGCGAAGCTGTAGTACCACTCAACTCCGGTTCGAGCGCCCGCTTCATCGTATTCCGCGACGCGATGGGTGGGAACGAGGTTGCGATCATCGTCGGCAAACCCGACTTCTCCAAACCGGTGCCCGTGCGGCTGCATTCGGCATGCCTGACAGGCGATGTATTCGGCTCGCGGCGCTGTGACTGTGGCGACCAGCTTCGCCTCGCGATTGCGCGTTTAGAGGACCTCGGTGGAGGCGTTATTCTCTATTTGGCGCAGGAGGGCCGCGGCGTCGGTCTCGCCAACAAGATGCGCACCTACCAGCTGCAGGATGACGGCCTCGATACCGTCGACGCAAATACTACCCTCGGCTTCGACGACGACGAGCGCGACTATGGTGTTGCAGCACGCATGCTTGAGATGCTCGAATGCACACGCGTCATTCTCCTCACCAATAACCCGACCAAACTCGATCGCCTCTCCAAGGCGGGAATTGAGATCGTAAGCCGAATGGCGCTTGAGGCACCCATAAACGCCGACAACCGTCGCTATATGACCGCAAAGGTCACTCGGGCCGGGCACCGGCTCGGCCATCTCGTCGCTTCCCTTGGCGATCCCTCGTAGTCGAAGCCCACGCTGGCAACGCGCAGCGACGCTGCTATCGTTACGGCGAGCGTCCGCGGGGTCAATGGAAGGTGGCGTGAAGGGTATGGTGGCGTCCATGAAGGGTGATGTGCCGAGCCGACAGATCGGTGACCTGACGTTTCCTGACGTTTCAAAATGCCTGCGCGCAAGCTCGATCCTTTGCATGCCGATTGGCTCCATCGAGCAGCACGGCCCCCATCTGCCTCTCAATACCGACGTTGTGCTAGCCGAGGAATATACCCGTCGCATCATTGTCCGATGGGGTGAAACCTTCGATCTGTGGCAATTGCCGACGTTGGCCATTGGCCTTGCGCGTGAACACGCCTGGGCTGCAGGTACGTTGTCCCTGTCAATTCAAGGCATGACTGCACTCATCCGGGATCTCGGACGCGAGATCGTCCGCAGCCTGCCCGCACGCAACCTTGCCGTTATCAACGGTCACGGCGGGAATCGTGGAATCCTGGAAGCGCTGGCGCAAGAACTGCGAGCTGACTTGGGGCTCAATATTTGCGTGCTCCACCCAACCACATGGGCTGAAATCGACACGAAGGCAGTGGTTCACGAAATTCACGGCGGAAAGAACGAAACATCGATGATGCTGGCGCTCGCACCCAATTTGGTGAGGCGGGAGCAGATGACGCAATTGCAACGCTCGTCTGACAACGACGCCGTACAAACTACTATCCTCGATCAGGCCGTCACGTGGCCATGGACCACGAATGAGGCGCAGATCGCCAATCTGGGCGTCATTGGCGACGCTCAAGCGGCGTCAGCAGAATTCGGGTTGTCGCTGCTCAAACAGATTGAGGAGATGGCGGGGCCCGTTTTCAAGCGGCTCCTGGACAGACAGCACCTTGTGCGCAGCTAGAACAAATAGTGGGGTCTTATCCTGGTCTGCTCTTAGGAGCCACACCGACGGACTGCAGGTTTTGGTGATCGCGATTGGTCTTGCTTGGTCGATCGCGTTCTTGGTGATCGCGCTTCACTACGAGTTGCAGCTTTATGCCGACGGAGCCATGTTTTCCTATGCAGTCGCGGTCCAGGATGTCTGGGCTTTTCATTGGCACAATATTTCTGCGCGGGCGTCCGTCTTCGTTCTTACCCTGCTGCCCGCAGAGATTTACGTCGGACTGACCAGCAACCCGTTCAACGGCATCAAGGTGTATGGATTTCTGCTTTATGCCGCCCCACTTTTCAGTCTGATATGCACCTTCGTTGCGGACCGCTCACGTGGCCATATCATTTTCACCTATGCCTGCGGTTCAACCGCCCTGCTCTGCCCGCTGATTTTTGGTTTTCCTACTGAGATGTGGTTGGCGCACGCGTTGTTCTGGCCAGCTCTCGCCATTAGTCAATATGCACGCCACAACCTCGTCGGAACGGCTCTCGTGTTTGTCGCAATGCTTGGACTCGTCCTGACGCACGAAGGTGCGCTCGTTTTAGCGACCGCAATAGTGCTTACGCTCGCTTTGCGTGGGCTGCACGATCCATATTTCCGGCGGGCCAGCTGCGCGTTGATTGCCGCGCTAGCGGTTTGGCTGGCTGTAAAGATAATGTTGCCGCCTGACGAGTATTTTGCGGGAGCGCTGATGAGGGCCGCACTGCACTTTTTCGATCTCAGTATTTTTCAGATAGGTGTTGTATCGGTGCTGTTGGCGACGATCCTCTGCTATGTCTTAATTTACATCGGCTTTGCGCAGGTCGCACCGTACAAGGCGCATCTTTGGGCCGGTGCGATCGTTTTTTTTGCACTCGCGGTTTATTGGTTGTGTTGCGATCAATCAGTGCACGCCAGCAACAGATATTACCTCCGCACTACGCTGGTGGTCTTGACGCCATTGATCGGGGCCTTTGCTGGACTATCCGCAGTGCGTGCCGACGGATTGGCGCTGCCAACCCGAAGGCTGGATCGACTGCTCGCCACGCTAAAGGGTGGACCGCTTGTCCAGGCACTTATTGGCGCGTTCGTGCTCATAACTTTGGTTCATGTAGTGGAGACCAGAAAATTCGTCGTAGCCTGGCAAAACTACAAATCCGCGGTGGCAGCGCTTGCAACGGGCAGCGCTTCTGACCCTGCACTTGGCGACCCACGTTTTGTCTCGTCCAAGCGGATTAGCCCTGACTTTAACCAGCTGTCTTGGAACTCGACCACGCCGTATTTGTCCGTGCTTGTCGCAAACCTACTCCCTAACCGGCTGGTCGTCGATCCGACAACAAATTATTTCTGGCTGTCTTGTGAAACAGCGACTGCGAATTACGAAGCCCTGCGTTCCGTTCCATCGGTAAGCCGCGACCTTGTGCGCATTTATGCTTGCCTGCACCGCGAGGCCGACAATGCACAATCTCGAACGAGAACTGCAAAGCTTGATCCAACGGGTACAAACTGATTGGCTTCATACCCTTCGTCTTCATCGTAACTTCTTTCATGGATAATCCGGATTTTCTCGTTATTGGTGGCGGCAGTGCCGGAGCGGTGGTTGCCGCACGACTGTCCGAGGATCCTGCAACTCGCGTATTGTTGGTCGAGGCCGGGCACGACACGCCACCAAATGCGTTGCCAGCCGATATCGCCGACACATTTCCCACCTCGTCGCTCAATCCGGATTATTTCTGGCCAGGCCTACAAGCCGTGAGTTCGTCGGGGGGGCCGACGCGGCCTTTCCCGCAGGCGCGCATCATGGGCGGCGGATCGAGCGTCATGGGCCTCTGGGCGCTGCGTGGCGTCCCGTCCGATTTCGATGCATGGACCGCGGCCGGCGCCGAAGGTTGGGGCTGGACCGACCTTTTGCCCCACTATCGCAAGCTGGAAAACGACTTCGACCGCGATCAAAGCCAAACCGCGCGCGGGACTTATCCTATCCGCCGGCTGCCGCGGCACGAATGGCCCGGATTTGTATCGGCAAT
This sequence comes from Pseudolabrys sp., assembly GCA_035638295.1. Lineage (GTDB taxonomy): Bacteria > Pseudomonadota > Alphaproteobacteria > Rhizobiales > Xanthobacteraceae > Pseudolabrys. The sequence goes on along the minus strand of DASRAF010000423.1, from coordinate 5,358 downwards.
CGAGCGGGCGGCCGTAGAGCGAGGCTTGCCGCTTGTCGAAGATATCAACGAGAAACCGGGCGAAGGCTTTTTCCCCATGCCGCTCAGCCAGGACATGACGACGCGCGCGTCAAGCGCGCACGCCTATCTGACCGACGCTGTGCGGCGTCGCCCGAATCTGAGAATTATGGCCAATGCGTGCGTGACCGCACTGCGTTTCGACGGCCTTAAGGCCGAAGGCGTGAGCATCGATCACGCCGGAAAAATGGTGGAAATCACTGCACGCGAGATTGTTCTGTGCGCGGGCGCAATACATTCGCCGACAATATTGCTGCGTGCCGGCATCGGGCCGGCAGATGAACTACAAAAAATCGGCATTGCACCGCGACTCGATCGTCCCGGTGTCGGACGCAATTTGCAAAACCATCCATATCTGCATTTCGCACTTACGCTGCCACGACGGTCGCGGCTTAAAAACACCCTGCGAAGATTTGCGATCGCCGGCGCACGCGTATCCTCGGGCCAGCCCGGCGCCCCACCCGCAGACTTGTTGCTGTTTACGATTGGCCGAGTCAGCCCCCGCGACTACGGTCCGGATATTGCGATGGTTGGATGTGCACTCTACGCACCATACTCGCGTGGAACGGTTTCTCTGGTGAATGCCCAGGCAGACATACCGCCACGCGTCGAATTCAGGTTGTTTGACGATCCGCGCGATCCGCCGCGAATGTTGACGGCGGCGCGATTTGCGGAAACCTTGTTGTGCGCGCCAGGAGTAGCCGCAACTTACAATGACGCATTCCTGCTACCGCCGGTCATGTCGCTGCACCAGTTCAACCGGCCCGGCGTCATCGGGGATGTTCTGGCCGTCGCTGCGAAGGCTGTGCTGAACGCACCCGCTCCCGTTAGCCGCCAAATCATCGGCAGGGTTATCCGGCCGGGCCGATGGTTCGCCAACAAGCACAAAAAGCACGAACTAAGCGATGAGGAACTGCTCGCAGCGGCCGCACCAATGGCACATCCGGTCGGCACCTGTTCGATCGGCCGAGCCGACAATCCGATGGCGGTTGTCGACCCGTCGTGCCGGGTTTACGGACTATCCAATCTGCGCGTCGTCGACGCCTCCGTGATGCCGCACGTGCCAAGCGCCAACACCAATTTGCCGACCATCATGGTCGCCGAGCGCGTAGCCGATTTGATCCGTCGGGAGCAACGGCAGTGAAAGATAACCAGATGACGGGGGCGCCACGCGCCTCGCTGCCATTGAGCAAGCTGTTTGAATGTCCGCAAAGGGCCATAAGCGGGTATCATTGGCAAGTACACTCTCTTGCATTCTAACGAACGGGAACCGTCATGTGGCCTCGCCTTCTTCTTCTTGCCCTCCTTCTGTCGCCCGCTCCTGCCCTGGCCGGTGCCAAGGAGAAGGTCGCGGCACTGGCTCCGTCTGGGCTGGTGCTTGTGGTGAAAGCCGATGGCAACGAGTTGGTGGCCCAGAACGCTGACGAGCCTTTCGTCCCCGCCTCGGTCACCAAGATCGTGACCGCTTGGCTAGCGCTGGAAGTCCTGGGTGCTGACTATCGCTTCAAGACTCGCTTCTACCTGGACAACAACCGGATGCTGTACGTGCGTGGCGGGGGAGATCCCTTCTTGGTCTCCGAAGAGCTGGCTCTACTCGCGCCCCAGCTGGTCGCTGCCGTCGGCAAGCAGCCAATCAACGGCATCGTGCTCGACGCGAGCTACTTTCCAGCTAACCTCCGCATCCCGGGCATCGAGGACAGCAAGGAATCCTATGACGCCCTGAACTCTGCTTTGGCCGTGAACTTCAATACGATCAACGCTATACGCAACGGCAACACCATCCGTTCCGCTGAAAAGCAAACTCCAATCACTCCGCTGGCAATCAGCCAGTTCCGTGCGCGGGGTCCAAATGGTCGCGGTCGCATCAGCCTCAGCCAAGACCCTACGGTGAGCCTGAAATACGCGGGCGAACTGATTGCCGCGTTCATCCAGCAGGCTGGTGGCAGCGTCAAGGGCCCGATTTCAATCGGACCCGTGCGCAAGGGCCTGGAGCCCGTCTATGTTCACCAGCAGTCGCGCACCCTTTCGGAGATCCTGGTCTTACTGCTGATGGCCTCGAACAACTACATTGCGAACCAGGTCTTTCTGGAAATTGGCGGACAGCGTAAGGGCGGTCCCGTCAGCCTGGAAAAATCACTACAGGTCGCGCACGAGTTCCTGGCTGCGCACGGCCTTGCCGAAGCCATCCATCTCGAAGAAGGTTCGGGCATCAGCCGCGGCAACCGCTTCACGGCGCGCGGTCTCGCCAAGGTACTCGACCTTTTCGCGCCGCACGCCAATCTCCTTCGCGGCCATGATGGTGGCGCGAACAAGACGGGCACCCTCGACGGCGTCCGCACGCTGGCGGGTTACGCCAATACCTCTACGAATGGGGAAGTGCGTTTCGTGATCTCGTTGCGGAGCAATAACGGCGCGATGCGCTTCCAGCTGCTCCAAGCCATCAAGTCCGCACTGTAGCCAGCGCGCGTTGGCGCAGCCGGCGGTCTGGTCTGCGCCGTCGCGTGCGAGCCGCCTGCAAGGAACATTGCAGCAACAAGGCCTGCGCCAGCGCGAAAGGTCTCGCGAATCCAACACTCGTCTGCATGCTCGCCCCGAGTCATTGTTCGGCGCAATCCTCCATCACATGCGACTAAGGTGAAATTGCCAATATGGGCAATGGTGGTGGCGTTGCAGGCGCGAAGTGTCCTGCGTGCCGCGTTTGGTGTGGAGGGGACATACAAGCCCCATAATGCCACGGTAATTGGGTGTGGGCCATATTCAAACCGGCGCAGAAGAAATCCAACTCGTGAACCGGATGTTCGCTTGGGTCGGTATCAGCGAAGCGCCAATATCGGAGTTAAGTGGCGACGATACAGGGCTTATCGCGATCGCTTGGCTGTCGGGTCCAATTCTTGCTGAAGAGCCTATCGCCCACAAAAAGCCTAAAGTGCACGCCACCAAGCGGTCTACGCAGGCTTCGCCGACCGCAGTTCCAAAGTTCTCTCAGTTCGGGAACAATGTAAACTCAGTATAAGTCTGCAATCGAACATTTCGTAAAGAAGGTACAGGTAGAATACTGCGGATCTTTTGCATACAATTACGTGTATACTTCGGTTTTGGGGACCGATTTGCGAAAAATAAATTCCTTCCAGTTCGCCTCCGTTGTGGCGGCATTTATGATTGCCGCGGCTTATCAAGTTATTACTTGGGAGACGATGAGCGCCGTTTCGCCCGAAGAAGCGGCGGAGGTGGAAGTAGATTCGGCGTTGTCGAGCGACTTTGTGACCTCCGCGCTGCCTGTTGCGCGTGGGCCATCGCTACGCGACGAGGAAGCCAACTCTAACACTTTTGAAAACCAGCAATCTCGATTAGAGGCGGCCTTCGATGCTCTGGTCGAACAACAAGTAAGAACGGCCGCCCTTGTCGAACAAGAAGCAAGAACCGAAGCTCTTGTCGAGCAACAAGCCAGAACGGAAGACCCAATTCAGGATCGTTCCTTGGGTCCGACGCCTCGCAAGGAGGACTTCTCAAATCTCGCTTATTACGTTTTTTCTGAAATTCCGCCTGACGAGAAGCCAGCTGATACTGTTTTAAAAACGATGAAAAACCTTCCGATGGGAACACCTGTTGAGGAGATCAAACGCGCCTCTGATGCTTTCGGTCTGGATTTCAGCTTTATGAAAGCCGTCGCTAAGATCGAGTCCGGCTTCAATCCGAAGCAACGCACTGGATCGTATATTGGGCTATTCCAGCTCAGTAATTCTGAGTTCAAACAATACGGTTCAGGAAATATTACCGATCCGCGCGACAATGCTATCGCCGGCGCTTACAAGTTTGCCTCGGAGGCGCTGCTCTTTGAGTTCGGGATCGGCAGAAAGCCGACTTTCAGTGATCTGTATCTGATCCATCAACAGGGATGGCAAGGGGCCGCACAGCACGTCAGCCATCCGAATCGCATTGCCTGGAAATCCATGTGTGCCACCGATGAAGGTAAAGAAAAAGGCGCACGATGGTGCAAACGAGCAATCTGGGGCAATACACTTCCAGCAATCAAACACGCCTGGAAATCAGTTGATAAGCTAACCTCCAGTGCTTTTGTAGGCATGTGGCAGCAACGAGTTGCCGAGCTGTATACGCGCTACTCAGTAGCCGCTACGAAGAATTGAGACACATGCACGGCACCAATGTCCGCATTGGGTCATAAGCGGACACTTCGCCGGCAGTTTTTGCTTCGCTGCGTGCCTGATGATCGTGTCTCGATGATTTATCGACAGCCCGCCCCGGCTCGCTTCAGTGAAGAGCGTGTGGTCACTCATCTTTCGCGAATGGCTTTCGCAGTAGGTAGAGCACCCGCCGCTATGCCCGCCGATTGGTGGTCGAGCCGCAGCGTTAGGCAGCAGGCCGAGCCGCCGCTGCGCAGGAAGGCTGTAAGCGGGGTCTCCACCACCGTGTAGCCGCGCTCCTTGAGCCGCGAGCGCAGCGTGCCGCTGCAGCTCGACAGCAGGATGGTGTGGCCGATGCTGACTGCATTGGAAGCAAAGCGCGCGGCATCGTCTGCCGCGAGTGCGATACGCTGCTCGGGCATGACTCGTGCGTGGATCAGCGCCAGCCCTTCCGCCGTGAAGGCGGCCGGATAATACATCACGGCACCGCATGGGAGGGGACTGAAGCAGGTGTCGAGATGATAGAAGGCCGGATCGGCCAGTCCCAGTGCCACGCACGGCACGCCGAATTGCTCGGCAACAATATCGCGTGCAACTAGCTCCGATCGGAAGCCGCAGCCCATCCAGAACAGCTGGCGATGCGCGTCCCAGAGACAATCACCAGCGCCTTCGAGTGTGACGCCCGGCGGCAACGTGACGACCTCATCAATCAAACCGCGTGCACGCAAAACACGGAACGCTGCAGCATACACCGCCTCCTCGCCTTGCCGCTGCGGATGACGAAAGCGCGCGAGCAGCGCCTTGCCGTCGAGCACTACAGCAGAGTTGGCGGTGAAGACGAGATCAGGCAAGCCGTCCTCTGGCTTAACCAGCTCGATGCTGGCGCCGCTGCCGCGAAGCGCGCGGCGCAAGCCCTCCCATTGCCGTACAGCGGCGCCGTGCAGCACGTCGCCACTTTGTTGCCAAGCGGCCGGATCCATCCAGGGATTGATGCTGTAGGTAACGGCAAAGTGTCGCGGCGGGCACATCAGGAAACACGGCCGCGGATCAAGTTGCTCTGAAGCGGTCATCCCCTTCTCACGACCTTTATTGTTGGCGCAGCGCATGCGACTCAAAACGCCACGTGGTGCCGAAGATATGCATTCGGACCGCGGACGCA
>DASRAF010000422.1:0-2417 GCA_035638295.1 Pseudolabrys sp. | reverse complement strand
TCGATCTCCGCCAGCCGCCGCACGGTGCTGCGCCCGCCATCGGCGCCGATGACGTAGCGGCCGCGAATTTTTTCGGTCTCGCCGGCGGCGTTGGTCATCGCCACATCGACGTAGTCGGCGCCTTGCGCGAGACCCGTGACTTTGGCGGAGAAGCGGATCTCGGCGATGCCGCTTGCCTCGATATGCGGCCGTGCCGCCCGCACCAGCTTGTATTGCTCCCATTGCACCACGAACGGGTAGGGCACTTCGCCTTCGAGCAGGCCGAGGTCGAACACGGCAACAAGCTCGCCGGTGACGCGATCGCGAAATTGAAAGATCGGCGAGAGCAGTCCGCCGCTGGCGTCCTCGGCGAAGGCTTCATCCTTGAGCCCGAGCTCGACCAGCATTTCCACGGTCGGCGGGTGGATGGTGGCGGCGCGCTGATCCTCGGGCGGCTCTGCTTCGGCCTCGATGAGCGTGACCGGGATGCCTTTCTTGACCAAAGCGAGCGCCGTCACCGCCCCCACGGGGCCGGCGCCGACCACGATCACCCGATCATCGCGCTGCATCATCCGCTCCAGACGACCACATTCTGCATACCGGCTGCGCTCGTCTGCGCGGTCGGGACACGGGTTGTTTATCAGACTTTCGAAATCTCGAACATCGAAGGGTGGAACAGCTCCTCGGCGGTGACCTTGCGATCGATCAGGCCCTGCTCGTGGGCGTACTGCGTCAACGCCGTGATCTCGCGCATGTTCTCCTCGATGCCGTAAGGCCAGAAGTCCTTTCCCATGATCGCCATGGTCTCCTGCGTTTCCGGGATCAGCCAAGGCAGCGTCACCATCAGCGCGTTGACGTCGAGAAGATCGGTCATGGCCAGCGCCTTGGCCTCGCAGAACGCCTTGTAGACGCTGGACGGCAACCACGGATATTTCGCTACGAGTTCCTTGCGGATGCCGATGAGATGCATGAGCGGGAACATGCGGGTCTTCTTGTAATAGGCCTTCTCGGCCTCGCGCGTGTTGGCGAACAGGCGCTTGATGTGCGGCTCGCCGCGCAGGAACGATGACGGGGCGCGTGCCGTGAACAACGCGTCGAGCTCGCCGTCGCGGAGCATGCCGACGAGGGTCTGGTCCTTGCCGATGGGTTTGAGGTCAAGCCCGGCAATCGGCTTGAGCGGCGTGCGCTCGTCGCGGCCTGTCTCCTCCTGGCCGCCGCTGCGCCAATGGATATCCGTCGGCGGCACGCCGTATTCGTGCTGCAGCATGCCGCGCATCCAGACCACGGCGGTGATTTGATATTCCGGCAAGCCGACGCGCTTGCCCCTGAGGTCGGCCGGCGCGCGGATGCCGGCATCGGCGCGCACGTAGATCCCGGAATGCCGAAACAGCCGCGACACGAAGGCGGGGATACCGACATAGGCCGAATTCCCCGCTGTGACCGTGCGCATATAGCTCGAGAACGAAAGCTCCGAGACGTCGAATTCCTGGTAGCGGAAGGCGCGAAAGAAGATTTCTTCCGGATAAAGCGGCAGGTAGGTGACGTCGCAGCCTTCCACCTTGACGCGGCCGTCCCTGATGGCGCGCGTGCGGTCGTAATTGCCGCACGCAATCGTTATCGGCACCTCAACCATTGGGGGCTCCTCATCGCTCGCGCGGGGATGGGATGGGCGCAAGACAGCGGGACGCAAACTCAAGTCTGCGGCAAAGCGTACTTGCTTCTTTTTCGGCTGTGAAGCGTCGCCTTGTTGTACGCTGCTTTGCGCGATATTTTTGGGCTGCGACGCGGCCCGATGCGAGCCTGTTCGCCCGCATCTGGATCGGCCAAGGAGAAAAGTCATGATGTCGACGGTGATCGGCGGCGCCATGCTGCCCCATGCGCCTCAGTTCTTCACCGTGCCGGAGACCGAAGACAAGAAAAACGTCGAGCACGTGCGGGAAGTGGCGGCCGGCATCGGCAAGAAGCTGCGCGCCTTGCAGCCCGACCTCTGGATCATCTTCTCCAATGATCACGCCGAGCAGTTCTTCCACACCACGGCGCCGCCGTTCACCGTCCATGTCGGCGGCGAGGCGAGCGGTGACTTCGCCGGCCGGAAATTCCACTGGAAGATCCCGAGCGAGATTGGCTTTGAGATCGTGCGTCAGCTCTACCGGCAGAACTTCGATCCTGCCTTCACCAGCACGGCCAAGATCGACTACGCGATCGGAATTCCGTTGACGCATCTCGGCCATACCGACCCCGTGCTTCCGATCTACGTGAACGCCTATCTGCCGCCGCAGCCCACCATGGAGCGCTGTTACGCCTTCGGGCAGGCGGTCGCCCGCACGGTCACTGCGCTCGGCCTCAAGACCGTGGTGCTGGCGAGCGGCGGCATGTCGCATTTTCCCGGCACCGACCGCTACTCCAATCCGGAGCTCGACTGGGATACCCGCGCGCTC
>DASRAF010000421.1:0-2200 GCA_035638295.1 Pseudolabrys sp. | reverse complement strand
CGACCTCGGCAGCCGCGCGGTTCGGAAACGAGATACTCTCGCTCGAGATGCCCATATAGTATTGCAGGTCCTTGGTGACGTTGTAGCGCGGCTCGAAATAGGCGGCGACCGACGGCTTGTGATTGGATTGGGTGATGCCGCGGAAGATGTAGTCCGAGGTGATGCCTGCGCCAAAGGCGACGTCCCACGGGTTCGGCGGCGCCGGCGGCGCTGCCGGTGCCGTGACTTTCATATCGGCTGCCAGGGCCGGCGTCGCCAACGCGACGGCGGCAACTGCGGATAAGATGATCCTTCTCATTTGCTGCCCCTCTATTACTCTCACGCCACCCCGGCGACTTTGCTGCCCGTCCGAAGCGCAACTTTATGTTGTCCCCAAGTCGCGCCCGCAGCAGGCGGGTTTCAGTTAAAGTACGCCTGAGGCCCATAGCAAGGCGAAAGCGCCAGCCATCGCCTAATGATTAAGCAACTCGGGGCTTTTTAGATCGAAAGATTTAAAGTGTTGCGATTCCGACACGGAATCTGATCCCTTTCGGGATGAATCGACAAGCTGGTCCCGTTCCAGAAGAGTCGTTGAGGCAGCGTTCCGACTTTTGGCGGCATTGTGCTATCTGCCCCCATCGCGCAGTTTCTAATCAACTAGACTAGTGAGGCACTGTGCAATGGACGGGCGTGCGTTAAGAGAATGGCGGAAGCACCTCGGTTTCACGCAAGAAGAAGCGGCCAAACATTTGGACGTTACGAGGGCTACCATCCAAAACTGGGAATATGGGATCACATCACTTCCCGGCGCAATCCATTTTGCCTGTCAGGAGTGCGTGCGCCGCTGGAAGCAACGACCCGACTTCGGTCCCGTACTTCTTGTGTACACGGACGGCCTAATCTGGCCGCCCTACGACCAACCTGATTTCCTTCCAGTTTTGTATTGCGAACCTTATTCCGATAATGAAGCTGCAATACAGCGGGCGCTTCGCTTGAGAGATGAGCCGAATTTTGCCAATGCTTGGATCCTGGAAGAAGGCGAGAACGTTATCTGGAATAGTTCCGAACTCCTACTTGAGTGCCAGAGGCGAAACCCCGCCGAGCAGCGTCCGCGCCGGCGGCCCCGATAGCATGGACGCGCGGGATCTGAAAAAGTGGCGAAAGCGGCTTAGCTACAATCAATTTGAAGCGGCCAAACAGCTCGGCGTCCGTCGCGCAAGTATCCAAAACTGGGAACAGGAGCTCTGGCCGATTCCACGAGTAGTCGAATTAGCAACTCACCAAATAATGCGCCGCTGGAAGCAACGACGTGAGTTCGGCCCCGTGCTACTCATATACACTGAGGAACCGATCTGGCAGCAGTCACAGCGGCCCTATCAAATCAGCATTTTGCACTCTGCGGTTTGTGCGAATAACAAAACTGCCATGCAGCATGTTGAGCGGCTGAAACACGATCCTGGCTTTATCAATCCCGTAATTATGGAAAGCAATGGTGAAATCATCTGGACCACCTCCGAGTTGTTGCGGGAGGCTTTCGCCGCTACTGGTCGCGCGCGCCGACGAGGTGTTCGATCGGAGATGTAGTTTGCTGCATTGCGTTGGTCCACTCATGGCACAAAGCGGACATACCGAGACGATTGCTATTTGTCCGCTTTCGGGCAACAGCGAACATCCATGCTCGCGTGGCTTCGACCGCATCGGTCGTGAATGACCCACAAGCGACATAGGCCAAACCGAACTCCCGCAGTGCAGCAGCGTTGTGCTATCCTGTGTCGACGCACGGGAGGCACTTGGCAGTGAAACGCCGCGAGTTCATCACGCTTCTCGGCGGCGCGGCGGCGTGGCCGCTCGCGGCGGGCGCGCAGCAACGAGAGCGCATGCGGCGTATCGCGTTGCTGATCCCTACGGCTGCGGACGATCCGGAGACACAGGCTCGCATCACCGCCTTCTCGCAGGCATTACAGGAAGCGAGCTGGATCGCAGGCCGCAACCTGCAGATCGAATATCGTTGGGGTGCGGGCGATTCCGACCGCATTCGCCGATCCGTGACGGAGCTGGTTGCGCTTGCACCGGACGTCATTGTGACCCTCGGCAACACGGGCTTGGCGCCGTTGCAGCGGGCAACCCGCACCATCCCAATCGTGTTCGTGAATGTCGCCGACCCAGTCGGCGGCGGCTTCGTCGCAAGCCTAGCGCGACCGGGCGGCAATGCGACCGGCTT
>DASRAF010000420.1:0-9609 GCA_035638295.1 Pseudolabrys sp. | reverse complement strand
CATAGTCGTTGGCATCGCCCTCAAGCTCGAAGGTGACGCCGCGCGCGAGCCACGCGCCGAAGCTTTGACCGGCCGTCCCGGTGAAGCGAACGTGGATCGTATCGTCGGGCAAGCCTTCATGCCCGTACCGCTTGGCGATTTCGCCCGAGAGCATGCCGCCGCAGGCGCGATCCGTATTTTGGATAGCGGACTGCAGGCGCACCGGCGCCCCGCGATCGAGAGCCGATTGCGATTCGGCGATCAGCTTGCGATCGAGGATGTCCTTGATCTTGTGATCCTGCGACTCGCACCTGAATATGGCAGTGCCTTTTTCCGCCGGCGGTTTCGTGAACAGCTTGGAGAAATCGAGCCCCTTGGCTTTCCAGTGCTCGACCAGTTTGCGGCGATCGAGCATCTGCATCTGCCCGACCATCTCATCGAAAGTGCAGAACCCGAGTTCTGCCATCAGCTCGCGGACTTCCTCGGCGACGAAGAAGAAGTAGTTGATGACGTGCTCGGGCTGGCCCTTGAAGCGCTTGCGCAGCACCGGGTCCTGCGTGGCGACGCCGACTGGGCAGGTGTTCAGGTGACACTTGCGCATCATGATGCAGCCGGCCGCAATCAGCGGCGCGGTCGCAAAGCCGAACTCATCGGCGCCGAGAAGCGCTCCCACCACCACATCGCGGCCGGTGCGGACGCCGCCGTCGACTTGCACGGCGATGCGGCCGCGCAGGCGGTTGATGACCAGGGTCTGATGGGTCTCGGCGAGACCGATTTCCCATGGGCTGCCGGCATGCTTGATCGAGGTCAGCGGGCTTGCGCCGGTGCCGCCTTCAAAGCCAGCAATGGTGACGTGATCCGCGCGCGCCTTTGAAACGCCGGCGGCAACGGTGCCGACGCCGACTTCGGAGACGAGTTTCACCGACACGTCGCCGGCCGGATTGACGTTCTTGAGGTCGAAGATCAGCTGCGCGAGGTCTTCGATCGAATAAATATCGTGATGCGGCGGCGGCGAAATCAGGCCGACGCCGGGCGTCGAGTGGCGCACCTTGGCGATGGTCTTGTCGACCTTATGGCCGGGCAGCTGACCGCCTTCGCCCGGCTTTGCGCCCTGCGCCATCTTGATCTGCATCACATCGGAGTTAACGAGATATTCCGCCGTGACACCGAAGCGGCCCGACGCGACCTGCTTGATTGCCGAGCGCATCGAATCGCCGTTCGACAGCGGCTTGAAACGATCGGACTCCTCGCCGCCTTCGCCGGTATTCGACTTGCCGCCGATCCTGTTCATCGCGATGGCGAGCGTCGTGTGCGCTTCGCGCGAGATGGAACCGAACGACATCGCGCCGGTCGAGAAGCGGCGAACGATATTCTTGGCCGGCTCGACTTCTTCCAGAGGCACCGGCTTACGGCCGTCTTCCTCGGCTTTCTTGAGCCGGAACATGCCGCGGATGGTCAGGAGCCGCTCGTTCTGTTCGTTCACGATCTGCGCGAAGCCGCGGTATTGGTCGTGCGAATTGCCGCGCACCGCGTGTTGCAGGCGTGAGACGGTTTCCGCGGTCCAGACGTGATCCTCGCCGCGCACACGCACGGCGTAGTCGCCGCCGACGTCGAGCATCGAGCGATAGATCGGCGCGTCGCTGAACGCATCGCGATGGCGGCGGACAGTCTCTTCGGCAATTTCGGCAAGCCCGACGCCTTCGATACGCGTATGGGTCCCGGTGAAGTACTTGTCGACGAAATCCTGGCGCAGGCCGACGGCGTCGAAAATCTGCGCACCGCAGTAGGATTGATAGGTGGAGATGCCCATCTTGGACATCACCTTGAGCAGGCCTTTGCCGATCGCCTTGATGTATTTCTTGATGACGTCCTTGTCGTCGGCAGGCTTGCCAGGCAATTCGCCCTTGATCGCGACCAGAGTCTCGAAGGCGAGATACGGATTGATCGCCTCCGCGCCGTAGCCGGCCAGACACGCGAAATGATGGATCTCGCGGGGCTCGCCCGTCTCCAGCACCATGCCGACAGAGGTCCGCAAACCATTGCGGATCAGGTGGTGATGCACGGCGGCGCAGGCGAGCAACACAGGAATTGGAATGCGCTCGGCGCCCGCCTTGCGGTCCGACAGAATGATGATGTTGCAGCCGTTGCGGACTTCGTCTTCCGCCCGCTCGCAGAGTTCGGCCAACGCCCAGCCCATGCCGTCCGCGCCGTGCTCGGCGGGGAACGTGATATCGAACGTGTGCGACTTGAAGTGATCGCCGCTCATTTCCGAAATCGAGCGGATCTTCTCCAGATCCTCGTTGGTAAGGATCGGCTGGCGCACCTCGAGGCGCTTCGTTTTCGACGTGCCTTCAAGATCGAAGATGTTCGGCCGCGGTCCGATGATCGAGACGAGGCTCATCACCAGTTCCTCGCGGATCGGGTCGATCGGCGGATTGGTGACCTGCGCGAAGTTCTGCTTGAAGTACGTGAACAGCGATTTCGGCTTGTCGGACAAGGCCGAAATCGGCGTGTCGTTACCCATGGAGCCGACCGCTTCTTCGCCGGTCGTCGCCATCGGCGTCATCAAAAATTTCAGGTCTTCCTGGGTGTAGCCGAACGCCTGTTGCCGATCGAGCAAAGACAGATTCGAAATCGGCGCTTCGTTTGGCGTTCCGGGCAGTTCCTCGAGCACGATCTGCGTGCGCGCAAGCCATTCCTTGTACGGATGGCTTTTCGCAAGCGTGGACTTCAGTTCCTCGTCCGGAATGAGACGGCTCTGGTCGAGATCGACCAGCAGCATCTTGCCGGGCTGCAGGCGCCATTTCTTGACGATGTCCTTTTCCGGAATGGGCAGGACGCCCATTTCGGAGGCCATCACGATGCGATCATCGCGCGTCAGCAGATAGCGCGCGGGCCGCAGTCCGTTGCGGTCGAGCGTAGCGCCGATCTGGCGGCCGTTGGTGAAAGCGATCGCTGCCGGACCGTCCCAAGGCTCCATCAACGCGGCATTGTATTCGTAGAAGGCGCGCCGTTCCTCATCCATGAGCGGATTGCCGGCCCACGCCTCCGGAATCATCATCATCATCGCGTGCGCGAGCGAGTATCCGCCCTGCACGAGGAATTCGAGCGCGTTGTCGAAGCAGGCCGTGTCGGATTGGCCCTCGTACGAAATCGGCCAGAGCTTGTTGATGTCCTTGCCGAACAGCGGCGATGAAACGGAAGCCTGCCGCGCGGCCATCCAGTTGACGTTGCCGCGCAGCGTGTTGATCTCGCCGTTGTGCGCGATGTAGCGGTACGGATGCGCCAGCGACCAGGTCGGGAAGGTGTTGGTCGAGAAGCGCTGGTGCACCAGCGCGAGCGCGCTTTCGAAATCGGGATCGTGCAGGTCGGGATAATAAGTGCCGAGCTGATCGGCGAGGAACATTCCCTTGTAGATCACCGTACGGCAGGAGATCGACACAGGATAGTAGCCTGCAGTGCGCCGTTCGCGACGACGATAGATCGCATTGGAAATGGACTTGCGCAGGATGTAGAGCCTGCGCTCGAACTCTTCCTCCGAGACCCTCTTTTTCCCCTGACCGATGAGCACCTGCATGTGCTTCGGTTCGGTCGGCTTGACCGATTCACCGAGCGTCGAGTTGTCGGTCGGGACGTCGCGCCAACCGAGCAAGGTCAGGCCTTCGCGCGCGATCACCTCGGCGTAGATGTCGCGGACGATCTGGCGCCAGTTCGGATCCATCGGCATGAACAGATAGCCGACGGCGTACTCGCCGGGCTTCGGCAACTTGATTCCGAGCTCGGTTGTCTTCTTGGCAAAAAATTTGTGCGGCATCTGCACGAGAATTCCCGCGCCGTCGCCCATGCGCGGATCGGCACCGACCGCACCGCGATGCTCGAGATTGCAGAGAATGCGCAAGCCGTCTTCGATGAGCTGATGCGACTTGCGGCCCTTGATGTCGGCAATAAAACCGACGCCACAGGAATCCTTGTCGAGCGCCGGATCGTAAAGACCTTGCGCGAGTGGTGTGCCTGGATCGGCGTTCGAACCGCGTCCGGCGAATTCTGCGCTATGCTTCTCCTCGCTCATCTCATCCTGCCTCGCCGGCGCACTTGAGTGCTCCGGCGTACTCTCCACCGCGAGGCCAGCGCTCGCTGTGAGGCGTAACTGATCTCGAGAAAGGACAACCTTGTCCGGCTGGTCGCCGCCCGTGGCTGTTCCCTTATCGGGCGCCACCGATGTCTGCCCCGCTTCCAGGCCGCCACCGAGGCCACCCTTCATTAGGACAGCATTGCTGTCCTAATGAACAATGCCAAATTTTGCCCCGACGCACAAGGCTGGTCCACGTCGGAATGAGTTAATTCTTGCCTTTTGTTGCGGCAACACCGCTGAGCCAAGCAAGAACAGGACCACGACGGTGACGTCTACGCAATGCCGTTGCGGCGGGTTCAGTTCTAGGACCCGAAATACGGGTAGCCTGCTGTAGCGGAACAAAACGAAAGCGCCCCGGAAGTTCCGGGGCGCTGCCGTCTTGCTGGCGTTAGGCCGCGGCTTTGGTCTCGACCTGGGCTTTGGCTTTGCCGTTGCCAATCGCGATCTGACGCGGCTTTTTCGCCTCGGGGATCTCGCGCACGAGATCTACGTGCAGCAATCCGTTCTCGAGGTTGGCGTTCTTGACCTGGACATGGTCGGCAAGCTGGAAGACGCGCTCAAAAGCGCGCGCGGCGATGCCCTGATAGAGCACTTCGCCGTTCTGCTCTTCCTTGACCTGCTTGGAGCCCTTGATCGTCAGCGTATTTTCTTTCGCCTCGATCGAAAGCTCGTTTTCGCCGAAGCCGGCAACCGCGACGGTTACTCTGTACTCATTCTCACCCGTGCGCTCGATATTGTAGGGCGGGTAGCCCGGAGCAGACTCGAAACCGTCAAGCATTGAAAACAGACGGTCGAAGCCGACGGTGGAACGATAAAGGGGAGCAAGATCGAAAGTTCGCATGGCATATCCTCCATGTTGAGCGACATGCGGTGGTCCGCCGGAATGGCCAAACCTAACCGTGCGCAGCCATATGGCCTGCGCAAAGATGATATGGGGACCCCTTCCTGCGCCGCAAGGTCAGCGCTGTACAGCCATAAACCTCTGAGTTTATTTGTTATTTCAAGGATCATTAGGCTTTGGATTGAGCGTGCGCGCCACCCTGCTATAAGCCGAAAGCGCTGCCGCACGGCTTCTCCTGCCTCATGAAACTCGTCTCAATCCCTGCCAATCCGGTGCCCGATGGCGTGGTGGCCGGCGCAATCAAGACCTCCGACGGGGTCAATCTACGCTTTGCGCGCTGGGCGCCGCCGCCTGGCCGCAAGGGCACCGTTGTCGTTATGCAGGGGCGCGCGGAATTCATCGAGAAATATTTCGAGACCGTGCGCGATCTCCGTGCGCGTGGCTTTGCCGTCACGGTGTTCGATTGGCGCGGGCAGGGCCTTTCCGATCGCCGCCTGTCCGATCGCCACAAAGGCTACGTCCGAAACTTTGCCAACTACATCACCGACCTCGAAGCGGTGATGGAGCAGGTGGTATTGCCCGATTGTCCGCCGCCAATTTTTGCGCTCGGCCATTCGATGGGAGCGGCGGTGGCCATTCGCTCCTGTCACGACGGCAGCCGCTGGTTCGATCGCGTTGTGCTGTCCGCGCCGATGATCGCGCTGCCGGAGGGGCGTCTGACCAGCGTTGCCGGTCCGCTTGCACGTTTCATGCGTTTCCTGGGACGCGGCGGCGCATACGTTCCATCGGGCGATTCATCTGCCATGGGCACAGATGACTTCGTCGGCAATGTGCTGACGTCGGACCCGGTACGCTACGCTCGCAACGCGGCGGTGCTGGAGGCGGAGCCTGAGCTTGGACTCGGCGCGCCAACAGTGGCCTGGGCGGATGCGGCGCTGCGGCAGATGAATGTGTTCGCAGAGCCTGCATATTCGTCGAGCATTCGTCAGCCCATCCTGATGGTCGCGGCCGGTCGCGATGAAGTCGTGTCTACGCCCGCCATCGAAGTTTTCGGACGAAATCTGCTGGCCGGACGCCACCTGATTCTTGCCGGTGCCAAGCACGAAATCCTGCAGGAGCAGGATCACTACCGGATGCAGTTCTGGGCAGCGTTCGATGCTTTCGTGCCGGGGACGCCGCGCTACTGACCGGCGAGGATTTCGAGCGCCTGCTGATGCACGCGCTTGTCGCCCGCAACGATGATGCGGCCGCCGCCTTGTGCCGGACCGTTCTCCCACGTCGTGACGATGCCTTCGGCGCCGGCAACGATCGGGATGATGGCGACGATGTCGTACGGTTTGATTTCGGTTTCGATGATGAGATCGATCAGTCCGGCGGCGAGCATGCAGTAGGCGTAACAGTCGCCGCCGTAACGCGACAGTTTCACCTGGTTCTCCAGCTTTCCGAAAGCCGCGCGATCTTTCGGTTTCATCAGCAGCGGGCTCGTCGTGTACATCAATGCGTCATCGATGCTCGCGCATTCGCGAACATGCAGGTCGCGGTTACCGGTCGGTCCGCGATAGCGAGCGGCGCCACCGTCACCGGAAAAACGTTCGCGTGAGAACGGCTGGTGCATCAGCCCAAACACCGGTTCGCCGAAGCGCATCAGGCCGATCAAAGTGCCCCAGGCCAGCATGCCCGATATGAATGATTTGGTGCCGTCGATCGGATCGAGAACCCAGACGTACTCGGCATCGGTATGCTCGGACCCGTATTCCTCGCCGAGAATTCCGTGATCGGGAAATTGCTTCCGGATGAGGGTGCGCATGCTCTGTTCGGCCGCCCGGTCGGCTGCCGTCACAGGGTCGAACCCGCCGACTTTCTTGTTCTCGATGGCAAGAGCGGTACGAAAGAAGGGGAGGATGGTTTCGCCCGACGCGGTGGCGAGCTGGTCGACGAAACTGCTGAAGTCAATGGCCGTCATGCCGCCTGCCTTGTGTAGCGTTTCGCTATCGGAGACTTGGTCCGCCGGCAACCGCGTAAGGTAATCACCGCCCGGCGGGGGTTTTCTGCTGCGTTGCGGAATTTCAACGTAGATCGTTTGCGCATTAGACCAATTAAGAACGCCTATCTTGAGAGGCAGCCATGCAAAAACAGCATGGGAAAGCCTCCCGCAAACCTTGATTTTTGTGCGTCGCGATGTACCTTATTGCAGTGCGGTAGCGAGAGCTGCCGCTGCCCTCCTTGGGCGTTTCCTCCCTAGACTTGGGCCGCTCGCACCCGCTAGCGGCCCTTTTTTTGGCAAGCCGAGAAATTACTCAGCCGCGGCCCGGTAGGGACGTAGTTGCTCAAGGGGGATTTCGCCCAGGCGCCGCGCTAAGGTCTCCATATCCTCCGCTAGACGGGTGAAAGTTGAAGAACGCTGATACTGGCGTTCATCCATGTAGAGGGCGCGGTTGATCTCAAGCTGAATGGCGTGCAAACCGACGGCCGGGTTGCCGTAGTGCTCGGTAATGAAGCCGCCGGCGTAAGGCTTGTTGCGGCTGACGGTATAACCCAGCGTGCGCAGCGTTTTCTCGATAGTCTCTGCCACGACGCCGACGCAACTCGTGCCGTAGCGATCTCCGAGCACGAATTCCGGTCGCGGCCTCTCATCCCGATGGCCCGCCGTCGACGGCATCGAATGACAATCGACAAGCACGGCGGCGCCGAATTCCCGATGCAATCGTGTGAAGAGCCGCCGCAGGGCGCGGTGATAAGGCTTGTAGAGGCTCTCGATGCGCTGCAGGGCGTTATCGACCGGGATGCGCTGATCGTATATTTCCTGCGCGTCACCGACCACGCGCGCGACCGTTCCCAGGCCGCCTGCGACACGCATCGAACGTGTGTTGGCGAAGGACGGCAGCCTGCCGTCGAACATGCGCGGATCGAGTTCGTAGGGCTCGCGGTTCGCGTCCACAAAACAGCGCGGGAAATGCGCGCGCATCATCGGAAAGCCGGTTTGAACCACGCCCGCGATCAGTTCATCGACGAAGCTGTCCTCGGAACGGCGCAGAGTGGCGATGTCGAGCCGGCAATTGGCGAGGAAGTCGCGTGGATATACCGAACCGCTATGGGGCGAATTAAACAGGACCGGCCCCCGCCATGACGCGGGCTCAACGACTTCAAACGGCGGATCGAGCTCGTCGCGGATTTCGCTCATGAAGAGAAGGCCATAGCAGCGGTATCACTGTCGGGGTCGGGTGGGGCTTTAAGACCCCGTTATACCGTCTATTGTTCATGGCTGAGCCATAAAGCCAAGTCATGCTTTTGGTTCACCCGTTATTTACCGGGCATAAGTCTTAATCGGCCGGCTGAGGGTAGTGGCCAAGGGCGGCCGGACCGGGGTGTTGAGTAGTCATGTCCAAAATCCTGTTGGCTGAAGACGATACCGATATGCGGCGATTTCTGGTCAAGGCACTCCAGAATGCCGGGTTTGAGGTAACCTCCTACGACAATGGCCTTTCGGCCTATCACCGGTTGCGCGAGGAACCCTTCGAGCTGCTGCTGACTGATATCGTGATGCCGGAAATGGATGGCATCGAGCTGGCCCGCCGGGCGGCCGAACTCGATCCCGATATCAAGATCATGTTCATCACCGGCTTCGCGGCGGTTGCGCTCAATGCCGATTCCAACGCGCCGAAGCAGGCCAAGGTGCTGTCAAAGCCGGTGCACCTGCGCGAATTGGTGAGCGAAGTCCAGAAACTGCTTGCAGCCTAGCGCCGAAGTTTCCGCTCATTCCCGCGGGGATGAGTGGCTGGCGGGCGGCCTTGCTTCACCGGGTTGGAGCCGATAGACCATCCCGCTTGATGGGTGCGTAGCTCAGCGGAAGAGCACTACCTTGACATGGTAGGGGTCACAGGTTCGATCCCTGTCGCACCCACCACGCAGTCGTCCGATCACTAGATTTCTGGAGACTGGTAACTTCAGGCCGCGGTTGGCGGCCTTTCTTATCGTCGATTTTTCTGCGTCTGGTCTCCGGTAGCGCATGCGGCCCTTTTCGGTGGTCGGTCTCCACGCCAAAAAATCCCGTTCCTGGTGGCTCGAGCGTGCACGTCGCCGAATGAGGGAAGGCAAAAAAGTTTTTCTATGATGAATCTAATGCAGGACGCTGTTTGATGGCTTAATCAACCCGAGCCGCGCAAATTGCAGCGACCATTCGGCCGGCGCATCGCGCAAGCTGGCGACACCGATGCCACGAGGCAGACGACCTTCAACGGCAGCCTGGACCAGACTTGGCGCGATAAACGCCAGCGAGATCGTCATGTGGACCTGACGAACGCTGCAATGGTGGCGCTGCGCGATCTGTTCCAGATCTTGCACGGCGCCAGAAACGATCTCATCCAGCCATTGCCGTCCGCGTGCGATGGACTTGAGCAGACTGGCTCTGCGCTCAGCCTTGATCGGTCGAACCGCTATTCGTGGGCCCGACGCCGGCAATAGGATCTCGCGGGCGCGTCGGAAGGGTGGCTTGCACCAAGGGATCGACAGCGGCGTTGCATTGATTTCGACACAAGCTGGATCGACGTTGGCAATCGGCTGCGAAGACTTGCACCAAACCACCAGCTCGTTCTTGTGGATCTCGATGCGGGAAACAAAGGCGGCGATCATATTTTGCTCGGCAACATTTTCTGCTTCT
>DASRAF010000419.1:0-3396 GCA_035638295.1 Pseudolabrys sp. | reverse complement strand
TTCGTCCTTGGCACGAGAGCTCCGCAGAACACCATCAGGCCGCAGTGAATAGAAGCGCGCTTGCCAAACGGCGAACCGTGCGCCGGACTGTTGAAGCGGCCTTCGCGGAGCAGAGACGGGGCCTTCTCACGTGAAAATTTCATCCTCTACAAGGAAGCGACCCTCATGCTAGGCACCGCCAAGGTTGTGGCGTTCGGCGCGACGCGCGATAGCGCCAGGTCTCGTGCGTTCTATGAGGGTGTGCTCGGGCTCAGCTTTATCGAGGACAATCCCTACGCATGCATCTTCGACGCGGGCGGTGTGCAGTTACGGATGCAGAAGGTGCAGAGCCTCACCCCGCAACCGCACACCATGCTCGGCTGGTCCGTCGCATCCATTGGCGACGTAGTGGCGTCTCTGGTCGGCAAAGGCGTGACCATGGAGCGATACGGCTTTCTGGAGCAGGACGAGCACGGCGTTTGGACATCACCATCCGGCGCCAAGATCGCGTGGATGAAAGATCCGGATGGTAATCTGCTCTCATTGACAGAGCCGTCACCCTAGTGGCGTCGACTGATCGGCGAGCGCCCCCCGCACGTTCCGTCAGGCAGCCATCGCGCCGTCCTGCGACGGGGCGGAGGGGCTGAGTAGCGCCGCAATCACAACCTGGGTCTTCTTCAATTTCCTCCATGCGTTGATGCGCCATCGGTGCGTGCGCAGTGTCACCAAACTGCCTGATGAACGCCTCGAGCCGCGCTTGATCGTCTGTCTCTTTGATGAACGCCCAGGCTCGTTCAAGTTCACTCTTGTCTGCTTGCGTCGATGCTCGATGCAATGGGGCGCTGGACGCTCGTGCCTAAGCTACCAAGCAAAGCAACCAGCAGGCCGACAAGGCCCGTAGTGGTGGCTCCGGTTCTTTGAACAGAATCTCTGCGTCGTTAAGTGGAACTCCTGCCCGGGGTTAGGCAGCGCGGGTCAGCTTGCAAGCTGACCCGCGCCGCGCGCGTTTTGCTGCCACGCAGAGGGGCAGCGAGCCGTAGTAAGCTTGATCGGGCGTACGCCGGTCAAGCGCGGAGTGCGGACGTCGGGTGTTGTAAAATTCCAAATAACAGCCGATCGACGAGCGGGCCTCCGCGACGCTCTCGTAGGCCTTGAGATAGACCTCCTCGTACTTCAGTGTCCGCCAGAACCGCTCAACAAACACGTTGTCTCGCCACGCCCCCTTTCCGTCCATGCTGATCGTGATGTCACGCGTGATCAGAATGTCCGTAAACGGATCGCTTGTGAACTGGCTGCCTTGATCGGAGTTGAAGATATCCGGCCTACCATAGAGGCGCAAAGCCTCCTCGAGCGCCTCGATGCAAAAGTCCACACCAAGCGTGATCGACAATCGCCAGGCCAGAATGCGACGCGCCGACCAGTCCATGACGGCAGCAAGATAGACGAAGCCGCGCGCCATACGGATGTACGTTATGTCCGACGCCCACACCTGGTTCGCCCGGTCGATAGTCAGACCACGCAGTAGATATGGATAGATCTTGTGGCCAGGCGCAGGAGCCGATGTTCTGGGCCTGCAATAGACCGCCTCTATCCCCATCCGCTCCATGAGCGTCCTTACATGCCGACGGCCAATCTTGCTCCCCTCGGCAGCCAGCAGGTCTCGCAGCATGCGCGAACCTGCGTGGGGATGCGCGAGATGCAGCTCGTCGATCCGTCGCATGAGCGCAAGATCGCTCTGTGACACTCCGCTGGGCTCGTAGTAGACGCTGCCCCGGCTGATCCCCCTACGGTATTCACACAAATCGATTCCATCCGAGGTCCGAACGTGATTCAAGGCCGTCATCGCGATTGATTCGCGGAGGCAGCGATGGCTCGGACCAAGTCCGTGCTTGGGGACGTGCGGCGTGACGAGCGTGCGGAATGGATGCTGGAGCGTATTGTCGCCAGCGGGTCGCTGGTGCTTAGAGCGTTGGGGGGTACACGCTCAGGCGAGATGGCGGCGCATCGTCTTCTGTCGTCTGATGATGTCGATCCGACCGCGCTGCTGACGCCCCACGTCGCGCGAACAGCTGCAGCATGCAATGGCCGCAGGGTGGTGGCGGTGCAGGATACGACGGAGATCAATTTCGATCGGCACCGTCGTCCAGCTTTCGGTCTTGGTCCGACCGGTAACGACGAAATACGGGGCTTTTTCATTCATCCCGTCGTAGCTGTGGACGCCGATGACGAAGCGCTGCTTGGCGTGGCGGGAGCACGGATTTGGACGCGCGGCGAGGAGCCGACGCCCAACCATAACGATATCCCTTTCGACGAGAAGGAGAGCCGTCGCTGGCTCGAGGCGGCTGAGTTGGCGGCGACGCATCTGGCTCCCGTCGCAACCCAGGTCATCATGGTGGCCGACCGCGAAGGCGACATATATCCCATGTTCGCACGAAGACCCGAGGCGATCGACTTCGTGGTGCGCGCATGCCACAACCGCGTGTTGGCTGAGGGCGGTACGCTATTCGCGGCACCGGCAGCCTGGCCGGCGCTCGGCAGGGTACAAATCAAGATTGCGCCGAAGCGGCCCGGCGACAAAGGACGCAAGGCAAGGATCGTCCTGAAAGCGAGGACAGTGACGATCAAGCGGCCGAATAGCACTCCGGATCGGCGGGATGCGACCAAGCTCACGCTGGGGCTCGTCGAAGTGCGCGAGGAAGCTGCGCCGGCCAGAGTCGAGCCGCTGCTGTGGCGGCTGTTGACGACGTTGCCCGTCGTAACGCGGGCCCATGCGCTGGAGGTGGTTCGGTTCTATCGCCTGCGCTGGCGGATCGAAGAGGTGTTCAGAATCCTCAAGAGCAATGGGCTAAAGATCGAAGACAGCCAGCTTGAGACCGCCGACCGACTGTTCAATCTCGCCGCATTCGGGCTCGTCGCGGCAGCACGCATCATCCAGCTCGTGGATGCTCGCGACGGCAGTACCAGACCAGCCACGGACGTGATCGAGGCAGATGAGATCAAAGCGGCAGCAGCGATATCGGCCACTCTCGAGGGCGGGACAGAGCGTCAGAAAAACCCGCACAAAAAAGGCACGCTAGCTTGGCTCTCATGGATCGCTGCACGGCTCGGCGGCTGGAATTGCTACTATAAGCCACCAGGCCCCAAGACCATGGCCCGCGGCCTCGATCGCCTCATCGACCGTATCGAAGGCTTTAGGCTTGCTAACGAGCGTCGGAATGTGTGAATCCCCTAGGGGAGATCCCCAGGGCAGCGCACTGCTTCAACACAGGCAACGCATGACCGCGGTCGATCATCGCCTTGCGCTGGGCAACCCCGCTTTGCCGAGCGCAGCCTCTAAAAAATCGTTCTCGAGGGTCAGCTCGCCGATTTTCGCGTGCAATGCCTTGATGTCCACCGCCGGAGCGGATGTCTTCCCGC
>DASRAF010000418.1:0-2034 GCA_035638295.1 Pseudolabrys sp. | reverse complement strand
TTTCGATGCGCCCGGCAAGATCACAGATGATCTCCCAATCGGGTCGTGCTTGACCGCGCGGTTCCAGAGCTTTGCGCACGCGCTGAACGCGGCGATCGGTGTTGGTGAAGGTGCCTTCCTTTTCCGCCCAGGAAGCGGCGGACAAAAACACGTCTGCATAGGCACCGGATTCATTGATGAACAAATCCTGTGCCGCCAGGAACTCCAATTGTTCCATCATGTGGCGCGTGTGGTTTAAGTTGGGCTCGGACATCATGGGATTTTCTCCCATGATGTAAAGAGCGCGCACACCACCCGGCCCGACTGCACTCATAATTTCCGTCGTCGTCAAACCCAGTCTCCGGTTGAGACCGCCCGGCTCGATATTCCACGCCCGCTCGAATTTGCGTCCTGACGCTTCGTCGTCGACTCTTTGATAACCCGGATAGTGCCACGGCATTGCGCCCGAATCCGATGCACCCTGGACGTTGTTTTGCCCGCGTAGCGGATTGAGCCCCGTACCTTGACGGCCAATGTGTCCGGTTAGCAGCGCCAGATGAATAAGCGACATGGCGTTGTCGGTGCCGTTTGAGTGCTCGGGAATGCCCAACGCCCAATAAATCGCCGCGTTTTTCGCTCCTGCATACATGCGCGCCGCCTGCACGATCAAATTGCGGTCGACGCCGGAAATCGCCTCGGCATATTCAGGCGTGAATTGCTCGAGGGACTTGCGGAAATCTTCGAAGCCTTCGGTGCGACGGTCGATGAAATCCTGATTATAGAGGCGTTCCTTGACGATGACATGTGACATGGCGGAGAAAAGCGGCACGTCGGTGCCCGGCTTCTCGGGCAACCAGAGGGTGGCCCAGTTGACCATTTCCACGCGTCGCGGATCCACGACGATGAGTTTTGCGCCGTGGTTGGCGACCGCGGCTTTCATTTGCAGCGCGATAATCGGATGGGTTTCCGCGGTGTTCGAACCGGTGACGAGAAAAACATCACTGTGAATGACTTCGGCGGCGGTGTTGCTCATCGCCGAAGTGCCGAGAGCCATCTGAAGCGCAACCACCGACCCCGCATGGCACAAGCGAGTGCAGTGATCGATGTTGTTGGTGCGAAAAAGCGCGCGGAAAAGCTTCTGCAGGAGATAGTTGTCTTCGTTGGTTGCCTTGGCGCAGCAGTATACCGCCATGGCATCGGCGCCGTCGCGCTTGAAAATCTCGACGAGTCGGCCGGCGGTATAATCGAGGGCCTCGTCCCAGGAGACCTCGCGCCACTGATCGCGATCAAAGGCTTGTGTGCGCGCGCCAGGCGTCTGCGCGGTTTTGCGGATGAGCGGCGTCGTTACCCGGTCCTTACTGTAAATAAAATCGTAGCCGAAACGTCCTTTGACGCACAGGTTGCCGTGGTTGACCGGCCCGTCAAACGGCGAGGTCACTTTGTAGATGTAATCGTCCTTGATATGCAGCTCGAGATTGCATCCGACGCCACAGTAAGGGCACGTCGTCGGGATCACGCGATCGGCCGTAATCATGGCGATTTCCTCCGGCGCTTTTTTCCGCCCTTGGTCGTCTGCACGATTTCATTGAGGTCAAATCCTCGTTCGAGCAGCGTCTCGCGCTTGGGCTTGAGCGCGCCGGTGGGGCAGACTCCCACGCACTGGCCGCAAAATACGCAGGTCGTCTCCGGCATGGGTTTGTCAAAAAACGTGCCGATACTGGTGTCGAAGCCGCGCCTTTTGAAGTTAATCGCATAGGTGAACTGCGCGTCGTCGGCGCACACTTGAACGCAGCGCCAGCACAAAATGCACTTGGAATAGTCGCGGATATACATGGGGTTGTCATCGAGCACCGCGGGATTGCGCCTTTTGCCATCTACAAATCGCGAGCGGTCAGCCTGATAATCCTCGATGAACTTTTGAATCTCCGGCGCCTCAGAAAGATCCACGGCGGAATCAAGCATCTCCAGGATGGTACGACGGCTGCGCTCGGTACGCGCGCTCGACGTGGAGACTTTCATGCCATCACTCACCGGGCTCAAGCACGCCGGGAGCAG
>DASRAF010000417.1:0-21014 GCA_035638295.1 Pseudolabrys sp. | reverse complement strand
TTCTTGGGATTGCGATCAAAGCGGGCGGCGGCCTGGTCGCGGATGTAGGCAAGACGGACGGGATTGAACTTATGCAGCGGGGCCATAGGCCCGCGCGGATCCCACCAATCCGCAGCGAGACGCGAGAAACGCTCGATCTCGCCTTGATCGATCGACGGCGCGTGACGTCTATCTGCCATAACTCTCTCCGGTCGCCGCAACCTCAGCGGGTCGTCACCTGATTTCGGAATTCGAGCGGTGAAGCGATATTGTGCAGCGGCTCGATGCCCACGCCCGTTGCGCGGATCGTGATGTCGCCGTAATTGAGCATGAGTCCCAGTATCGACTGGTCGACATCCACGCTTTCAACCTTGTCCATGTTCATCTCAACAGTGTGTCGGCGGATAAAGCCCCGCTTGTACACGATACGCCTGTCAGTCACGTCGATTTCCGTTGTCCAACGTCGAAACCACGCGCTGAAGGCCAGACCAAGACCACACAGCACGCAGACCATTGCGACCAATAGCGAGACCGGACCGAGAGCGCCACCCACCATCAAGGCGATGAAGGCCAGCAGCCAAAGGCAGATGCACCACCCAGTGCAAAGTGGTCGTATACGCCACCGTCTCGCCTGGCTGCAGGATATAATCGATGTATCGCGTCATTTAACCATGGTTCTCGTGGCTGGACCGGCGCTGCAGCGCTGATGTTGCGGTTGTCGCACACCGCCGGTATGTATACGCGCCTTTTCGGGCCGGCGCTCGGACCTTGCGCGCTTGCACCGATTGTTTGTTAACGCCTTTCGGCGCATCCGGGACTGTCATGGCTCGACTGGTGATGAAATTCGGCGGAACGTCCGTCGCCGACCTCGACCGCATCCGCAATGTGGCGCGGCACGTCAAACGCGAAGTCGATGCCGGCTACGATGTCGCTGTCGTCGTTTCCGCGATGGCGGGAGTCACCAATCAACTGGTTGAATGGTGCCGGCAGGCAGCGATGCTGCATGACGCGCGTGAATACGACGCGGTCGTGGCCACCGGCGAAGAAGTCACTGCCGGGCTTCTCGCGATCGTTCTCGAGGGAATGGGCGTCAATGCGCGTTCCTGGCAAGGCTGGCAACTGCCGATCCTGACCGACAACGCGCACGGCTCGGCTCGCATCCTTGATGTGAACGGTGCCGAATTGATCAAACGCTTCAAGGACCATAGTCAGGTCGCGGTCGTTGCCGGCTTCCAGGGCATGCACAAGGAAACCGGGCGCGTCACCACGCTTGGCCGCGGCGGCTCCGACACGTCAGCGGTTGCGATCGCGGCCGCCATCGGCGCCGGGCGTTGCGACATCTACACCGATGTGGACGGCGTTTACACGACCGATCCGCGCGTGGTCCCCAAGGCCCACCGGATGGACAAGATCGCGTATGAGGAAATGCTCGAGCTTGCGTCTCTCGGCGCCAAGGTCATGCAAGTACGTTCGGTCGAGCTCGGGATGGTGCACAACGTGCGGATCTTTGTGCGCTCAAGTTTCGACAAGCCGGAGGATATCGACCCCACTAAGCCGCCATCAGGCACGCTCATTTGCGACGAAGGAGACATCGTGGAACAGCAAGTCGTCACCGGGATCGCCTTTTCCAAGGACGAGGCGCAGATCTCGCTTCGTCGGGTGCAGGACAAGCCGGGAGTCGCCGCCGCGATTTTCGGCCCGCTCGCCGACAGCAATATCAATGTCGACATGATCGTGCAGAACGTGTCCGCGGATGGCGCAACAACCGACCTGACCTTTACGGTCCCATCCGCCGACTACGAGCGCGCTCGCGTCACTCTCGACAAGGCAAAGAGTGCCATCGGCTTTGAGCGGCTGGATGGCGCGACCGATGTCGCCAAGGTGTCCGTCATCGGAATCGGCATGCGCAGTCATGCCGGTGTCGCGGCAAAGGCATTCAAGGCCCTGTCCGAACAGAAGATCAATATCCTCGCGATCACAACGTCAGAGATCAAGTTCTCTGTGCTGATCAAGGCCACCCAGACCGACATCGCGGTACGCACGCTGCATACGCTCTACGGGCTGGATAAGACCTGAGCGATGGCTGTGTTGCCTGCGCCGGTGAGGCGCATGGCAGTCGTGAGGACCTCCTGATATCGGCCTGCCGCCGAGGTCGGTCCTGCTCTGGGTGATCTGGGCGGGATCAGTGTCCGGGCGGCCTTATTGGGACGGCCGCGCCGCCTCTGGGGTGCACGTACCCAAAGCTGGCAGCGCTTTGGCTTGCCCCTTGCATGGCCCATTGGCCTGACGCATACGATTTGACCGAAAGGACGCTGCGGCCAGAGGACCTCAATAATGCGTGGCGCGCTCGGCGGTCCGCGCGTGCTGTTACGCCGGCTTCGCGAGGTTATGGCCGAGCCGGTCAGCGCGCAGGATCGCCTCGACAAGGTGGTGGTGTTGATCGCCGCCAACATGGTGGCCGAGGTGTGCTCTGTCTACGTTCTGCGCGTAGACGGAACGCTGGAGCTATACGCCACCGAAGGCCTCAAGCGGGAAGCCGTCCACCAGACGGTCCTGAAGGCAGACGAGGGTCTTGTCGGCCTCGTGTCCAGCGAAGCCAATCCGATCAACCTGTCCGACGCACAGGCACACCCGGCCTTCTCTTATCGGGCGGAAACCGGCGAAGAAATCTACCATTCGTTCCTGGGCGTGCCGATCCTGCGGGCCGGCAACACGCTCGGCGTGCTCGTCGTGCAAAACCGCGCGCGCCGTACCTATACCGAGGAAGAAGAAGAGGCCCTGCAAACAACGGCGATGGTGCTCGCCGAGATGATTGCATCGGGCGAGTTGTCCTCGCTCGCCCGCCCTGGCGCTGAACCGGTCGCGCGGCACGCGATGCATCTCACGGGCAGTTCGCTGTCCGATGGGATCGCACTCGGTCACGTGGTGCTGCACGAGCCACGCGTGGTCGTCACCAACGTCATCGCCGACGACGTACAGCACGAACTCAAGCGGCTCGATGCCGCTATCGCTACCTTGCGCGAAGATCTCGACCGGCTGGTCGAGCATCGTGACATCGCTGACGGTGGTGAGCATCGTGACGTGCTCGAAGCCTACCGCATGTTTTCTTACGATCAGGGCTGGTTGCATCGAATTCGTGAGGCCGTCACGACCGGCCTCACCGCGGAAGCGGGCGTCGAACGCGTACAATCGGATACGCGTGCACGTATGCTGCGAGCCTCCGATCACTATCTGCGCGACCGCCTGCACGACCTTGATGATCTAGCGAACCGGCTGATGCGCGTGCTGATGGGGCAAGATCACGCTCCGACGAAAGAGCAGATGCCGGAAAATGCAATCGTCGTTGCGCGGTCCATGGGACCCGCGGCGCTTCTCGACTACGACCGCAAGAAATTGCGCGGCCTGATTCTTGAGGAAGGCGGACCGACCTCGCACGTCTCGATTGTGGCACGCGCACTTGGAATTCCGACTGTGGGCGAAATCGAGAATGCCACTGGGCTGGTCGAGCCCGGTGACGCCATTATCGTCGACGGCTCGACCGGGCACGTGCATATGCGCCCCCCGCAGGACATCCAGGCTTCGTATGGTGAGCGCGTGAAACTTCGCGCGCGCCGGCAAGCTCAATATCGCGCGCTGCGGGACCGACCTTGCATCACCAAGGACGGTGAGAAGGTATCGCTGATGATCAATGCGGGGCTATCGATTGATCTCCCGCACATCGAGGATACAGGCGCAATGGGTATCGGCCTATTCCGCACCGAACTGCAGTTCATGGTCGCGACCACTTTGCCGCGCACCGGCGAACAGCTCGCGCTCTATCGCGCGGTTCTCGATGCCGCAGGAAGGAAGCCAGTCACTTTCCGCACTCTCGACATCGGCGGTGACAAGGTATTGCCGTACATGCGGAACATCGACGAAGAGAATCCCGCATTGGGTTGGCGGGCGATCAGGCTTGGCCTCGATCGACCAGGTTTGTTGCGCAGCCAAGTACGTGCCTTGTTGCGCGCGGCGAGCGGACGCAGCCTCAAGCTCATGTTTCCAATGATCGCCGTCGTCGAAGAATTCGACAAGGCAAAGTCGCTGGTCGAGGTCGAGCTGACACACCTGCGCCGGCACGGGCACGAATTGCCCGAACGGGTCGAGATCGGCACGATGGTCGAGGTCCCATCGCTCCTGTTCCAGCTCAATGAATTGCTCGAGCGTGTCGATTTCCTTTCCGTCGGGTCCAACGACCTGATGCAGTTCCTGTATGCGGCCGACCGCGGCAATCCGCGGGTATCCGAACGATTCGATCCGCTTTCGGCGCCGGTCTTGCGCGCGCTGAAGGACATCGCCGACAAGGCGAAGAAGCACGGCAAGCCGGTCACGCTCTGCGGCGAGCTCGCTTCGCAGCCGATCGGCGCTTTAGCGCTGACCATTCTCGGGTACCGCACGTTGTCCCTCTCTCCGTCCGCAGTCGGGCCGGTGAAAGCGCTTCTGCTCGATCTCGATTGCCGAAAGGGTGAAGAGATCCTCCTGTCGTGTCTTGAGCAGCCGGTCGGCAGCGTTTCCATTCGCCACAAGCTCGAGACTTTCGCTGCCGCCGAGGGATTGCAGCTTTGACGGTCCTGCCCCAACAGAAGATGGACGCTTTGCTTGCCCGCCATGCATTGGTGGAAGGCGAGCTCGCCAGCGGATTGGCTCCGGACGCTTACGTCAAATTGTCGCGTGAATTCGCCGAACTCACCCCAGTCGTCGAAGCGATCAAAGCCTATCGCGGCACCGATAAGGAAATCGCTGAGCTTTCCGCGCTGATCGATGATTCCGGCACCGACGCGGAGATGCGCAAGCTTGCCGACAACGAGCGACACGAATTGCAGGGGCGTAAGGAAGCCCTGACGCAAAAGATCCGTCTCGCTTTGCTGCCGAAAGATGCGATGGACGATCACAACGCGATTCTCGAAATCCGCGCGGGTGCCGGCGGCGACGAAGCCGCCCTGTTCGCCGGAGATCTTTTCCGCATGTACGAACGCTATGCAGCGAAGCAAGGTTGGAAGACGGAAATTCTTTCGTTGAGCGAAGGCACGAAAGGCGGCTTCAAGGAAATCGTCGCCGAGGTGCGCGGGCGTGGCGTGTTTGCCAAGCTTAAATTCGAGTCAGGGGTGCATCGCGTCCAACGCGTACCCGATACTGAGGCTTCGGGTCGCATCCATACCTCGGCGGCAACTGTCGCAGTGCTCCCAGAGGTGGAGGATGTTGACATCCATATCAACGAGTCCGATCTCAAGATCGACACCATGCGCGCGCAGGGTGCCGGCGGACAGCACGTCAACAAGACAGAATCTGCCATTCGCATTACGCACATGCCGAGCGGAATCGTTGTATTCGTGCAGGAAGAGCGATCGCAACACAAAAATAAATCAAAGGCGATGACGATGCTGCGTGCGAAACTTTATGACATCGAAAAAAACAAACGCGATTCCGCGCGCGCGGCCGAGCGGCGCGGCCAGGTTGGTTCGGGTGACCGTTCGGAACGCATCCGGACCTATAATTATCCGCAAGGTCGCGTCACCGATCATCGAATCAATCTCACGCTACACAAACTGCCGCAGATTATCGAAGGCGAAGCTCTCGATGAGGTCATCGACGCGCTGGTCACCGAGCATCAGGCCGAGTTGCTGGCGGCCGAAGGCTCGGCGTGAGAATCATTCCGGGGTTGCAGGACGGAGCCTCTCTTTCCGAGGCCCTGCAGCTCGTTGCCCAAACGTTCCGTGCTGCCGGCATCGAGGATGCCGATGTCGACGCCCGTATGCTCGCCGGTCACGCGCTGCATCTCGATCGTGCCCGGTTGATCAGTCAGGCGGATCGCGTTTTGGAAGCTCGCGAAGTCAATGCCATATCCGGACTCGCCGCGCGCAGACTGAAACGCGAGCCGGTATCGCGCATTCTTGGAAGAAAAGAATTCTGGAGTCTTGCGCTTGCGGTAACGCCGGACGTTCTGGTGCCACGACCGGAGACTGAAACCGTGGTCGAAGGTGCGCTGGATTTTGTCGTGCGCGGCGGTCTGCGCATGGAAAAGTTGCGCATTCTCGACATCGGTACCGGCTCGGGAGCTTTGCTTGTGGCGCTCTTGAATGAACTCCCGAACGCTACGGGAATTGGCACCGATATCAGCCGCGCGGCTCTGGAAGCGGCACGGATCAATGTCACCCAATTCGGCTTTGAAAGCCGATGCAGCCTGATTGCCTGCGACATGGCTGCGGGCGTCGAGGGTCAATTCGATCTGGTGGTTTCAAATCCTCCGTACATCGCCCGCGGCGACATTGCCTCTCTCGCGCCGGAGGTGCGGGATTACGACCCAATATTGGCACTCGACGGCGGCGGCGACGGTTTGGCTGCCTACCGATCCATTTCAGCGGATGCAAAACGGCTTTTGGCACAAGGCGGACGACTATTCGTGGAATTGGGTGCAGGACAGGAACCCGCTGTGCGCAAATTATTTACCAATGCGGGACTTGCGGTCGGGGTTGCACGCAATGACTTGGCTGGAACGCCACGTGTACTCGGCGCAGGTTTCGTGCCATGAGCGAGTTGCATTCCCACCCGATGAAAATTGCAGAGCTCCGTTATGCCGAAAAAACCTCTTGGATTATTCCACGGAAACGACTAGCTTCCAATCACGGAATCGACCCGTTACGATTGCAGCGCCGTGAGCCCCAGAGCTGATGTTCTGTGTGGCTCGGCGCGAGGTGGATGACGAAGAGCCGACTTCGCATAGACGGCAAACACATTCGCCAGAAATGGGTCTGGATGCTTCGGCGCGTCATTTTTCGAAACCTGGGAAGATGCGCGTAACGAGAGGTTGGCGACGCCGCGGAAGTAATGCGGCTAAGGGGTTGCTGCGACTAACGCGATAAAGAAACACAACGGTTCAATCATTGGCGCGGACAACACGTGCGGGTCCGGCCGCGCAATGAGATTGTATGGACTTGCAAATCGGATTGAGGACGGCGGGTAACGCCGGAACAGGCAAAAGGCGATAACAGGCACATGAGAAACGGTCAGAAGCGCATGCGGGGACGCGGTAACCACCGCAAAAGCCAAAATCCGCTGACGCGCGTTTACGAATCAAACGGCCCCGACGTTAAAATTCGCGGCACGGCTTCGCACATTGCGGAAAAATATATCCAGCTTGCGCGTGACGCTCAGAGCTCCGGCGATCCGGTTGCCGCCGAGAATTACTACCAACACGCCGAGCATTATTTCCGTCTCATTGCCGCCGCGCAGGAACAGTTCCGCCAGCAGAACCCCTACTACAATCAGCAACCGCAGCAGGGCGTCCCTGGCGGTCAGCACCAGCAGGGGAACGACGAAAGTTTTGACGGCGACGATGACGATGGCCAAACGTTCATGGGCCAGAATGAACCGAGCTACGCGCCGCGCGAACCTCAGCAGCAGCCGTATCTCCCTCGCGATGCTCAACCATTTCCGCCGCGCGACCAACAAGTCCACAATCGACAACAGCATCAGTCGCAGCCGTATCATCCGAATCAAGGGGGACATGAAGGCGGGCAGGATGTCGGTGGCTTGCCGGCATTCATAACCGGCGGCGGTCAGCCGCAACAGAACTCAGGGCAGAACGGTCACGATCAGGGCGATCGCAACCAGGGTGATCGCAACCAAGGCGACCGCAACCAGGACCGTTTCGGCATGCATCGCCGTCGTCGCCGCCACCGTGGTGGTGGTGGTGGTGGTGGTTACCGCCCGGATCGACCTGACTATGGTAGTGGCCATCAGCAAGGCGCGGCCCCGCAATCGCCCCAACAAGACGAAGGCGGTGGTGACGAGCCACGTCAGCCTGAGTAATCCGACGACCGCCGGTTGTTCCCGCGCAAGCGAGAATTTCAACCGTCTGCAAAACTGATGATGTTCGCTCTACGCGCCTGGTGACGGCGCCAGTGCCGGCTCCAGCGCGGGCACCAGTCTTCGCTTTTCGCGGCGTGCCGGGATCGCGCGATAAACCTGCTTGGTCGCTTCCACCAGATGCACTCCCGCAAACGGCGCGGACAGTGTCGCACCGGTTCGCTCCCACGCAACGGCCGACCGCAGGAACCAGCCGCGTTCAACGGGCGGCACGTAAAGAGCTTCGCTCCATCCAGTTGGAGTAAACCAGGTCTCACGCAAGAGCTGATTAATCTGGCTGCGCGAATAAGGCCGACCATGTCCGAAGGGCGTCGTATCCATTCGGGCCCAAAGGCCTCGCCGGTTCGGCACCACCGCGAGCAAGCGCCCCCCGGAAGCGAGCACCCGCCACACCTCGCGCAGCAGCGCGCCGGGGTCGTTGGTCATTTCAAGCGCGTGCACCAGCATGACACGATCAATTGCTGAATCAGCGAGCGGCAATTCGTTTTCATCGACCAGCGCAGACAAAGCAGGACGCGACGTGGGCCATTTCACCACACCCTGCCCCGCCGGCATGAGCGCGAAACAGCGTTCGGCTTCCTCGCGAAACAGACCGAGGTACGGCGTGGCGTAACCGATACCAAGCACGCGCTGGCCCGCGGCGTTGCCCCATAACGAGCGGATGCCACGGCCGATGAAGCGGCGGGCAACAACCCCCAGCCGCTGGCCGTAGAAATTACGAAGATCCACGACGTCGATCGACATGCCACAAAACTATCATGAAACGCCGTAGCAAAACGCTAACGCGAGGAACGGACGGAGGTGCACATTCATTCATCGGCGTGGTACGGTTAATTTTTGCTCAGAAACGTCAATCAGGAATAGCGCCAATGCCAGCGGAAACCCGTCTTTTTCTCTGCCGATCTGACAACTTTGGGGTGCTGCTGCATGACCCCGCCAGTGGCGCCACTGCCAGTATCGACGCACCAGAGGCAGCGCCTATCGAGGCCGCGCTAAAGGCCACAGGCTGGAAATTGACCGACATCCTGATCACGCATCATCATGCCGACCACACTGACGGCATCAAACCACTGAAGGAAAAATACAAGTGCCGTGTCGTAGCGCCTGCGGCCGAAGCTTCCAAAATTCCGGCAGTGGACGAAACCGTTCGCCAAGGCGACACGGTCAAAGTCGGAACGTTGTCAGCCAATGTGATTGAAACGCCGGGCCATACGCTAGGCCACATCGCCTACTGTTTTCATGCAGACAAGCTCGCATTCGTCGGCGACACGTTGTTTTCCATCGGCTGTGGTCGCGTCATCGAAGGAACGCCGGACCAGATGTGGCACTCGCTCCTAAAGCTGCGGGATCTTCCAGACGACACCGAAATTTATTGCGGTCACGAATACACCGAGGCGAACATCAAATTTGCGCGCACGATCGAGCCCAACAACAAGGCGCTTGCCGCTCGTGAGGCTCAGGCGAAGCAGGAAATCGCACGAAAGGAGCCGACGATTCCGGTCGCCATCGGCGAGGAAAAGAAAGCGAACCCTTTCCTGCGTGCCGATCTGCCCGATGTGGCCGCCGGAATAGGCATGGCGGGTCGGGCGCCGGCTGAGGTTTTCGCGGAAATTCGGGCGCGCAAGAACAAATTTTGACGTCATCCATGCCCTCTCCCACTGCTCCCGAAATAATAAGCGCGCTCGGACTCAAGCCTCACCCGGAGGGCGGGCACTATCGCGAAACCTTTCGCGACCCGCGGCAGGTTGAAGGCCGCCCGGCTTCCACCGCGATTCTCTTTCTGCTGGCGAGCGGCGAGCGCTCGCACTGGCACCGGATCGACGCGGTCGAAGTCTGGCACTATTACGCGGGCGCGCCGCTCAAGCTCGAAGTGGTCGATGGTTCCAAGGAAGAGATCTTCCGCCTGGGCGCCGGCGTCCATGCGGGCGAGGTCCCGCAGGTGACGGTGCCGGCACGCGCCTGGCAAGCCGCAGAGAGCCTCGGTCCCTGGACATTGACCGGTTGCACCGTCGCACCCGGTTTCTCATTCGACGGATTCGAAATGGCGCCTGGGGACTGGTCGCCGCGCAGCCAAACGCGGCGATAGGAGTCGTTCGCGCTACTTGCGGCCGTTACTGCGCATGCACGCCACATAGCCCTCGAGAGCACGGCTCTTGTGGATTTTGAGTCCGTCCCGCCTGAAGTACTTTGGAAATGCGACGCGACCTCCATCAAGCGTCTGGGTTGTTTCACGGCCCTCCGTCGGCCGCAGCTTCAGCCCTTCGCGCTTGACCCCACTCGGCGGGGGAATGATTTGCCCACCGTTCTGTACGGCACACCCGCAGGCGACTTTGTCGTAAACATCTTTGCAACGTGCATCGACGTCCTGTGCGGCAACAGGAATCGCCGCAGCTGGCACGAGCAAACAGATAGCGACGGTCGCGATGAGAACCTTCTTCATGGATCCGACGGCCGGAGCTAGACGAAATATTGCCCACCGTTCGCGCTCAATGTCGCGCCGGTGATCAGGCCCGCTTCGTCCGACGCAAGGAATACCACGCAGCGCGCGATCTCCTCGGGCTCGCCGAGACGGCCGATCGGAATCTGCGGAAGGATCGATTTTTCCAGAACGTCCTTCGGCACGGCCTGCACCATCTCGGTGTTGATGTAGCCCGGGCAGATTGCGTTTACCGTAATGCCGGATCGTGCCCCTTCCTGGGCCAGGGCCTTGGTAAAGCCGAGCTCGCCAGCTTTTGCGGCCGAGTAGTTCGTTTGCCCCATCTGGCCCTTCTGGCCATTGATCGAAGAGATATTGATGATGCGACCGAACTTACGGTCGCGCATGCGTTCGATGAGCGGCCGGCACATGTTGAACAGCGAACCGAGATTCGTATTGATGACGGCCGTCCATTGTTCGGGCTTCATGCGATGAAACATGGCATCGCGGGTAATGCCAGCGTTGTTGACCAGCACTTCGACCGGCCCGACTTCGCCTTCCACTTTCTTGATGCCCTCGGCGCAGGCGTCGTAGGACGACACGTCCCATTTGAAAACGGGAACGCCGGTCTCGGCCTTGAACTTCTGCGCAGCTTCGTCGTTGCCGCCGTAATTGGCGGCGACCTTGTAGCCGGCTGCCTTTAGCGCCTTGGTGATTGCAGCCCCAATTCCACGGGTTCCCCCCGTTACCAATGCAACGCGCGCCATGGGTTCGCTCCCTCACATAAGTTTCTTGAAACACATGTTCTTAAAACATCATGGCCGGGACAAGCCCGGCCATGACCTAAATCAACGCCGAACCGGCTACCGCTCGACGCACATGGCAATGCCCATGCCGCCACCAATGCAGAGGGTAGCTAGCCCTTTCTTGGCATTACGCTTCTGCATTTCGTAAAGCAGCGTCACCAATACGCGCGCGCCCGAGGCCCCAATCGGATGGCCGATTGCGATCGCTCCGCCGTTGACATTGACGTTGCTGGTATCCCAGCCGAGGTCCTTGTTCACTGCGCAGGCTTGCGCGGCAAAGGCCTCGTTCGCCTCGACCAAATCGAGATCCTCTTTTTTCCAACCGGCCTTCTTGAGGGCGGAGCGCGAAGCGGGGATTGGCCCCGTACCCATGATCGCAGGATCGACACCGGCCTGCGCCCACGACACGATGCGCGCCAGCGGCGTCTTGCCCAACTTGGCGGCCTCGCTCGCTTTCATCAGAACAAGGGCGGCAGCGCCGTCGTTGATCCCGGACGCGTTCGCTGCCGTGACCGTTCCTTCTTTGTCAAAGGCCGGACGCAGTTTGGCGATCGACTCCATGGTCACGCCGGCTTTTGGATATTCGTCGGTATCCACAACGATATCGCCCTTGCGCGATTTGATGGTTACCGACGTGATTTCGTCCTTGAACTTGCCGGCCTTCTGCGCGGCTTCAGCCTTGTTCTGCGAGGCGACGGCGAATTCATCCTGCTGTTGGCGGGTGATCTGCCACTGCTTCGCAACATTCTCCGCGGTAGTACCCATGTGATAGCCGTTGAAGGCATCCCAAAGCCCATCCTTGATCATCGTGTCGATCATTTCGAACGAGCCCATCTTTATCCCGTTGCGCAGGTGCTGGCAGTGCGGTGCCATGCTCATCGATTCCTGGCCTCCCGCAACAACGATGTCGCTGTCGCCGTTGAGGATGGCCTGATAGCCGAGTGCGACAGCGCGCAGGCCCGAACCGCATAGCTGGTTTACGCCCCACGCAGGTGTCTCGACCGGGATGGCGGCCGCGATCGAAGCCTGCCGCGCCGGGTTCTGGCCCTGACCGGCGGTCAGGATCTGGCCCATAATCACTTCGCTGATGCGAGCTCCTTCCACGCCTGCGCGCTCCATCGCGCCTTTGATCGCCGCTTTGCCCAGCTCATGCGCCGGCAAGTTGGCAAATGCCCCATTGAATGCGCCAACCGGGGTACGGGTAGCGCTCACGATTACGATGTCGTCTTTCATGCGAAACTCCTGTTGCGTCGCGTTCGGGGGCAGGCGGAGATATTTGGCACTGCCGCATCCTCGGCAGGCCATGCGGGTCTGTCAACATGACCTGTCAGTCGAATATCGCCGACAATTGGCGCTTTTTCGGCCTTTCCGCAAGGGACGCCGCGCCGTGCACGGCGCTGCCGCGGTGCCACAAAACGGTGGCCCATATGAGCGGAAATTGGCTATGCTCAAAGCCTGGGCAGGCAAACGTGTGATCCACATGGCAGAGGAAAAAAAAGAGCCGGTCACAATCAAAAAGTACGCGAACCGGCGGCTCTATAATACCGGAACAAGTACCTATGTGACGCTCGAAGATCTCGCCGCCATGGTCAAGAATGGCGAAGATTTCATCGTATACGACGCCAAGACCGGCGAAGACATCACCCGCTCGGTGCTCGCGCAGATCATCTTCGAACAGGAAAACAAAGAAGGGCAAAGCCTCCTGCCGATCACCTTCCTGCGGCAGTTGATCCGCTTTTATGGCGACAGCATGCAGATGCTGGTGCCCCGTTTTTTGGAAGCTTCGATTGAATCGCTGTCGAAGGAGCAGGGCAAATTCCGCGAACAGATGGCGCAAGCTTTCGGTGTCGGTGCATTTGGGCCGCTCGAGGATCAGGTCCGGCGAAACATGGAAATGTTCGAAAAGACTTTCGCCATGTTCGCTCCGTTTGCGCGCGGTCAGGCGAAACCGTCGGAAAAACCCCAGGGTTCAGGCAGCGAAATGGACGAACTCAAGCGCCAGCTCGACGAGATGCAAAAGCGACTGGATAAGCTCGGCGAGAAGGAATAGTTGCTCGTCCCTCCGCGAACGCCGGCGTATATCCTGCGGCGAAGAATGGCGGACCTAATTGCGCGTCCAGGCGATTAAGGCCGGGTGGCACGCGCCTTGCCCATGCAATACAAGAGGAATCGGTTCTGTCCGGAGTTGAAACGGTACTGTGATGCGACCTGACGAAAGCGATGCAACGGTGTGCCAATCCGATGCAACGAGTTACGGTGAACACGCCAAGACACGTGCCGTGGCTGTGCTCGCTCGCTCCCCTCAGGTATTCGAGCCAGGGGCGCCCAATTACCATGTCCCGCTTCTGGCTCAGCTTGTCGCGACCAAGGACGGGTATCCGCAAACGCGCGTGCGCCGCCGCGTCGGACCAAATGTGGCGTTAGCTGCCTATCGAGCTACCGCAGCGCTCGGCGCACTTTAATAGCCGAGCGCGCAACCGTCCTTGCGCGGCTCCGAGCCACCGATCAGCACGCCGCGATCCCAATCGATCTTGACGGTTTGTGCACCACCCCACGGTGAGTTCGCCATAACCACGTCGTGTCCACGTGCCTTGAGTCCATCGATTGTCGTTGTCGGCGTGCCGTGCTCGACGTCGGTCTTCTCACCTTCAAAGAAAAAACGTGGTGCGTCGATCGCCTGCTGCACGTCCATGCCGTAGTCGAGCATGTTGAGGATGATTTGAACGTGGCCCATCGGCTGATAGTGCGCGCCCATGACGCCGAAGCTCATGTCGCAGCGACCATTGCGCATCGCGAGTGCGGGAATGATTGTATGCATCGGGCGTTTGCCCGGACCGAAGACGTTCGGGTGACTTTGCTCCAGCGTGAAGCAAGCCCCGCGATTGGTGAGCATGATGCCCGTCTTCTCCGTGCAGATTCCGATGCCGAAGCTGGAATACAGAGAATTGATGAAGGAAACAGCGGTCCGGTCGCGGTCAACGACTGTCAGATAGACCGTGTCGTTTCCGGGCGCGGGCGCGCTTGGTAATTTCGACCGCTTCTTCATGTCGATAAGGGATGCAAGCTTCTCGGCAAATTTTTTATCGAGCAGATCCTCGACCGAAGCGCGCATATGCGCGTCGTCTGCAATATGCGTATCGCGCAGGGCATAACCTAGCCGCGCGGCCTCAAGCACCAGATGAAACCGGTCCGCGCCGAGTGGGTCCATCGTACCGACGTCGAAATTCTCCAGGATGTTGAGCATCACCAACGCGGTGAACCCTTGTGCATTCGGAGGAATCTCCACCAGGTCGAGCCCGCGATAATTGGTCGAAATCGGCGTAACCGCGTCACCGCGATGGCGCGTGAAATCCTCCGCAGTGAGGAAGGAGTCGCGCGCCGCAAGCGTTCTAGCCATGTCGTCCGCGATTTCGCCCTCGTAGAAAGCACGAGCACCCTTTGTAGCGATTGCCTTCAGCGTAGATGCAAGCGCCGGAAAGCGAATGACGTCGCCTTCCTTGGGTGCTCCGCCGTTGAAAAGGTAATGCCTGGACGCTCCGGCATCAGCCTTGAGCTTGGCGACGTGTCTCTGCCAGTCCCAGGCCACGCGTGCGCTGACGGGAAATCCGCCCTCGGCATATTTGATCGCCGGCGCCAGCGCGCGGTCGAGACCAAAACGACCATGCGCCTTCAGGATTTCCTCCCAAGCTTCGATTGCTCCGGGCACGGTGACCGCATGGATGGAGTTGCCAATTCCAGCCAGACCCTTCGCGCGCAGCGCCTGATCGGACGCCTTCATTCCCGCACGGCCCGAGCCGTTGTAACCCCAGACCGGCTTGCCCGGCCGGGACACCAGGGAGAAGCAGTCGCCTCCGATGCCCGTCATGTGCGGCTCGATTACACACAAGACGGCGACCGCGGTCACCGCCGCGTCGGCTGCGGTGCCACCCGCGCGGAGCGTGTCGATCGCAGCAAGCGTCGCCAACGGATGGGAGGTCGCCGCCATGCCTTCGCAGGCGATCACGGGCGAACGGCCGGGGAGCTGGAAATCACGGCTCATGTCGGACTCAGATGAAGTTTAACTTCCTCAGGGCGAAACGCGCTCGACACCCTCAACCGTAAGGTCTCGCTGCGCCGAGCGCAAAGTAACCGCGAAGCCGCCGAGCACGTCAATGAAGCCCACGACGAGGAGCAGGAAAAATGTCGCGGTGGCGGCCTGCTTGACGAGAATAAACTCGATCAACATGCCGAGGAAAAGAACTAACGACAATGCGTGGTCGATGATGGTGCGCCTACTGATACGGGACGATTTCACCACCTCGCCGCAGAGCAGCAGGATCGCGAGCGCGACGAGCACGTCACCCGTCGTCATCTTCCAATCTACGCCCGACATCATGTGAACCGTGGAGACCACGCTGCTCCACGCCACACCCGGCATGAGGAATGCAATGATGTTGTAGATCGCGAATGGAATCAGCAGCAGCGGAAAGCCGAGCATGAACATGGCGCAGCTTACCTTGGCCCCGTCGCGCTAAGCCTCAGTCTTCGACTTCAAAACCTGGCGGCCTTTGTACATGCCGGTCTTCAGGTCGATATGATGCGGACGACGCAGCTCGCCTGAATCCTTGTCCTCGACGTAGGCCGGGCGCTTTAGCGCGTCAGCGGAGCGGCGCATGCCACGACGCGACGGTGAGGTTTTTCTTTTCGGCACAGCCATGGGAGGGAACTCCTGAAAGTCGCGATATGTCAGTTTGAAGCCGGGCTTATAGTGGAAGGCTTGCGCCAACGCTAGTGGCTTCGACGCAGACATGCGGCCGCGGCCGGCGACTTTGCGGCCCGGGCCACATAAAGGCCAGCCAGCCGCTGAAGACCCGGCCCCGGACGGCGCGCGTTGCGGATCGACGGATTTGGCAGGGTGGCGGCCAGCAGGGCCCCCTCATAGCGAGAAAGGTCCTGAGCCGATTTGC
The DNA here is from genome assembly GCA_035638295.1 of Pseudolabrys sp. Lineage (GTDB taxonomy): Bacteria > Pseudomonadota > Alphaproteobacteria > Rhizobiales > Xanthobacteraceae > Pseudolabrys. Next base: position 4,965 of record DASRAF010000417.1, on the reverse strand, counting down.
CAAAGGCGCGGCGCGCTCCCGCCTCGGCGCCGAATTCACCGTTGGGGCCCCACTCCGCGATATTCAGGTAAATTTCCAGCACCCGCCGCTTCGACAGAATCAGGTCGATCCAAAGCGCCAGTGGAAATTCCAGCGCCTTGCGCACGTAGCTGCGCCCCTGCCAAAGGAACAGATTCTTTGCCACCTGTTGCGTGATGGTTGAGCCGCCGCGCATCTCATCCATGTCGTCGGCCTCGGCGAAAGCCTCCCGAAGTTCCGCGAGATCAACACCATGATGGCTGCAGAAGCGGCCATCTTCGGCGACGATCACCGCAAGAGACAAGTACGGCGAGATACGCGTAATGGGGACATACTGACGCTCAACCCGCGCCCCGCTCAGGCGCCGCCAGAGCACGCTCGGCGAGACCGGATCGACCACTGCGTAGAGCGGTGTGATCAGATACGGCAGCAACACCACAGCGATCAGCACAAGGACGACGATGCGCAGCACTCGCCATAATGTGGAGGGTCCTTTGAGGCCCGGCTGTTTCACCCTAGGAGATTAACCTATCCGATCAGGTGTTATACGCCCCACTTTGCCAGATCATTCACAGCGGCTAACAATGTAGAAATGAACAAGGGTATCACCGACTTTCCGGCGCGGCTTGCCTCGATTGCTGGAGAGACCGAGATGTTGCTCAAGCAACTGCTGGGCGACGCACCCCTCGACGGGGAGATCTTCCGGCCGGCGCGGCTTATCGCCGCCATGCGCCACGCAGCACTCGATGGCGGCAAGCGACTGCGCCCGTTTTTGCTGGTCGAGAGCGCCGCTGTATTCGGGGCCTCGCGCTCGGGTGCACTGACCGCCGGCGCTGCACTCGAGCTCGTGCATTGTTATTCGCTGGTGCACGACGACTTGCCGGCAATGGACGACGACGATCTGCGGCGCGGACGACCGACGGTGCACAAAGCCTACGACGAAGCCACTGCGATCCTTGTTGGCGATGCACTTCTTACCCTGGCGTTCGACGTCATGGCACGACCCGAGGTGCATGCCGATCCCTCGGTACGAATCGCGCTCGTGGCAGAGCTCGCGCGCGCATCTGGCCTCGGCGGAATGGCGGGAGGGCAGATGCTCGACCTCGCTGCCGAAGGCCGCTTCGAGCCGAAGCGCACCCTGTGTGAAAAAGAGATCGCCACACTGCAAGCGATGAAAACAGGTGTGTTGATCCGCGTCGCTTGTCGGGCCGGCGCGATTCTCGGAAAAGCCGATATGGCCGCGCTCACCGATATCGATCGCTATGGCATTGCGATCGGCCAGGCGTTCCAGATCGCCGATGACTTGCTTGACGTTGAAGGTGATACCAAGACGCTCGGCAAAGCCGCGGGCAAAGACGCCGCGGCCGGCAAAGCGACGCTTGTCGCAGCCCTGGGTCTTGAGGGCGCGCGTGCGCGCCTCAAGGAATTGGTGACCGAGTCCGATAGCGCGCTGGGCCGGTTCGGTACAAAAGCCGATACTTTGCGTGCCGCCGCGCGTTTCGTCGCCGAGCGGAGAACCTGAGGGCGAACAAGGATGCCCAGCGCCAAACGTGTGCCCTCATCACTGCCGCTGCGGATGGTCGGACTCCACTCCAAACTTGCGCTTGCCATCTTGGTCGGCATCGCGGTCACGATAGCAATCAAACCGGTTACGCTTGAGTGGGGAACGCGCGCGCTCGCCGGATGGGACGCGGGGATTGTCGTCTACCTTAGCCTGACGTTGCCCCTGATGTGGCGCGCGAATATTACACACATCCGTCGTCGCGCGTCGCAACAGGATGAGGGCGCCGGTGCCATTCTAATCCTGTCAATCATTGCCACGTTTGCCAGCCTTATCGCCGTGGTGTTTGCGCTTGGCGGCGCCAAGCAGGCATCACAAGGCAGCACTGCATTGAGCGTTGCATTCGCGTTCGCAACCATTCTGCTCTCATGGACGTTCGTCCACACGATATTTTCTTTCCACTACGCGCACGAGTACTACGGTGAGGGCGGTGACGGAAAGATTGGCGGGCTGCGCTTCCCCGACGATCGCGAGCCTGACTATCGGGACTTTCTCTATTTTTCTTTGGTCATCGGGATGACATCACAGGTTTCGGACGTGGCAGTCACCAGCAAGGTCATCAGGCGCATGGCGGCGGTTCATGGAGTCCTTTCTTTCTTCTTCAACCTCGTGGTACTCGCGCTGACGGTGAACATGGTGGCGAACCTCATATGACCGCGATCATGGGTACGCTGCTGTTCATGCTTGCGGTACTGGCCGCAGCGGCGGTCATTGCCGAGCGCCTGAAAACCGCACCGTCAATTGTGCTGGTGGTGGCCGGCATCGGCATGGCCCTTATCCCCGGCCTGCCACGCATTCAGCTCGCGCCAGAAGTCGTGCTGCTTGTGATTCTTCCACCACTAATATATTCGGCCGGTGTCTCAATGAGCTGGCGAGAGTTCCGTTTCAACTTGCGGCCGATCACTCTGCTTGCGTTCGGCTGTGTCGTATTCACGACCTGCGCCGTGGCGATCGCCGCGCACTATCTTTTGAACTTCAGCTGGGCGACGGGCTTTGTGCTCGGCGCCATTGTCGCGCCACCCGACGTAGTTGCCCCGCTGGCGATCGCGCGGCGGCTCACGCTGCCGCGACGGCTACTGGTGGTGCTGGAGGGCGAAGGTCTGGCCAACGATGCAACGGCCTTGATCCTTTATCGTTTTGCAGTTGCTGCAGCCGCCACCGGTACATTCTCGCTGCCAGAAGCGGCGGGGACTTTCACGCTGATTGTCGTCGGCGAGATTATTTACGGTATCGCAGTCGGTTGGCTAAGCCTTCGGCTGCGGCAATGGGCACATGAGCCAAGGGTGGAAATCACGCTATCGCTGATGACGCCCTACCTCGCATTCTGGGTACCTGAGCATCTCGGCGGATCTGGCGTGCTGGCCACGGTCGCCTGCGGCCTCTACGTCAGCTGGAACGGCCCACGCCTCATTTCTTCAGCCACACGGCTACAAGGCATCTTTTTCTGGAATTTGCTGGTCTATCTCGTGGAAGGCCTTGTGTTCCTGTTGACCGGATCGCAGGCGCGCGCGTTGATCGACCGTGTTCACGGCTTCTCTATTCGCGAATTGGTCGTTGCGACCCTCGGAATTACGCTCTTGGTGATTGCAGCGCGGTTCATCTGGATTTTTCCGGCGACCTATCTTCCGCGCTGGATCAGCCCGGCACTCGCCAAGCGCGATCCCTCTCCGCCATGGCAGGGGCCTTTTACGATTGGATTCGTTGGCGTGCGTGGCGTCGTTTCGCTTGCCGCTGCGCTCGCAATTCCCTTCGCGCTCAACAACGGCGAGCCGTTTCCGCACCGCGACTTGATTCTGTTCATAACCTTCGGCGTCATCATCATCACCCTCGTCGGCCAGGGCCTTATGCTTCCGTTCGTCGTACATTGGATTGGGTTGACGCGGCTCGGCAAGGAAGAACAGGCCGGTGCCATCCAATCCGAATTGAACGCGCGAATGTCTGCGCTTGATGAAGTGGAAAAACGGTTCGAAAAGCTTGTCGAAGAACGCCAATTGCACGACGAAGTCGTCGATCTTTTGCGCACGCGCAACCAGAGCCGGCGGCAGATCTTGCCTAACGACCTGGACAACGCGCTGGGTCACATGCGCGAGAGCGCCGCGCTCAAGAAAGAGCTGATCGATACCGAACGCGATTTCATCTACCAGCTCCTGCGCGAAGGAAAGGTTACCGATGAGGCGCGCCGTCGCATCGAATACGAGCTGGATCTGGAAGAAGCGAGCGTTGCGAACCGCGGCAAGGATGGCGGCGGCTGGATATAGCCGCTTGCTAAGCGAAGCTCAGGACTCTGGCCGTGTCAGAAAGGACGCTCGCCTTTCACCGTCACCCGGTTACCCGACCGCGTGTGCGGCCAGTAATCCCACATCGCCCGGTGCTGCGAGCAGCGATTGTCCCAGAAGGCGATCGCATTTTCGGCCCAGCGAAACCGGCATTGGAAAAGCGGATTTTCGGCGTGCTGATAGAGGTAGGCTAGAATGGCATCGCTTTCGTCGCGCGGGATGCCGACTATATGGTGTGTGAACCCGCGATTGACGTACAGCGCTTTCTTTCCCGTTACTGGATGCGTTCGTACAACTGGATGTTCGGCTCGCGGATAGGACGGCTTGTCGGCAACGCCTGTGTTCGCATAAAGGCCGCGATAGACCGGCTCTCCATCATGCACGGCCGTAAGCCCGTTAAGATAGGTTTTCATCCGGTCTGACAGCGCGTCGTAAGCCGCATACATGCTGGCGAACAAGGTATCGCCGCCATGCGGCGGACATTGCTTGATGTAGAGAATGCTTCCCATCGGCGGCTCAAGGTCGCACGACACGTCGGTGTGCCAGCCCTCACCGTTCGCCCGCGGGCTGTTCTTGTCGGCATAGATTCTCATCAGCGCCGGTTCGCCTGGCTCATGCGGTGCAGCGGGATGCACGTGCAATTCTCCGAAGAGACGTCCGAATGCGAGATGCTGTTGCGGCGTGATGTGCTGATCGCGGAAAAATATAACGATGTTCTCAGCCAGCGCCCGGTGAATCTCATCCACCGTCCGGTTGGACAAAGGTTTCGCGAGATCGACGCCTTCAATTTCCGCACCGATGATCGGCGTCAGTTTCTCCACGCCGATCGTCTCATAAGGCGTAGACTCGTCCGTAGCGTGCCGATAGCGAGGACCGTCTTTGCCGCTCAAGGAACTCATGGCGCACCTTGCGTGATGTATTTCTCGGGATGGTAGCGCGGCTACGGTCGCGCGCAACCCGGTCTACTCGGCCGCCCGCGCGGCCTGGCCCCAGCGGCGTTCGATATAGTCGATCACCATCTGCTTGAAATCCGCGCTCAGCGTCGCACCGCGCAGGGTGGCGGCCTTCTTGCCGTCGATGAACACCGGGGCCGTCGGCTGCTCGCCCGTC
>DASRAF010000416.1:0-14282 GCA_035638295.1 Pseudolabrys sp. | reverse complement strand
AACAGCCAGGAGAGAGACGGAACCTCCGTTCTGACCATCTCCATTGCTTCGTCGCCATGGGACTGCCATGCCAAGGTGAGGCCGATACCCAACAAAAAGACAATGAAATAGCGGGCAAAGGCGCGCGATACTCGTCTACCTATTGATCGCTTTCCACTGTTCTGATTGTTGGACGACTCCAAGTCACGAACGAGATCATCCCGCTGGTTATCGGACTTAGGAGGCGTCATCCAATTCTGCTGGTTGGACGGGTGAGGCGCGCTCCGGGACAAAATCGAATCCAAGTCACGAACGAGATCATCGCGCTGGTTATCGGACTTAGGAGGCGTCGTCCAATTCTGCTGGTTCCAACTTGGCGCGGAGGTCATGTTGCCCCTCCGATTTATCGCTTCGACTTTATTGGTAGCGGAAGCCAGCCATCGTCGTGTGACAGAAGCAAGGCGGGAGGGCAGTTGGTACGCAATAATGTTAAGGCATTTTGGTACCTGCGCGTCATGACGCCGCCGAAGCCGGGCAGCATTTAGCAAAATCGATTCCTGGTCTGGTTTGAGCTCCATTTACAGCCCATATTTTTTCAACTCAGCTTTGAACTGGCCATCAGTTAAATCGCCGGGGCGGTGCTTCAGGTGCCTTACCTGAGCTGCCCTTTACCGCAGCCGCTACCGCGTACCTCGTGGCCTTCCACTGGCGCCGTCGCCATCGACCGCTCCGGCGCGCCAAAGATCTCGCATAGCGGCTATCTTCCCCACGAACCGAGGCCGTGTCGCCGCCCCAGCAGCGCCCAACACGACGTCACCGCTCGTGCTCGCTGCTCGGCCAGCGCAGCCGGCGCCTGAAGTTCCGGCGAAAGTCGAGGCCGCACCAGGGGATCGCAGCGCGACAACGCATCAAAAGCAAACTGAAGAGCGGCATAGGCGTGTGGCGCTTGAGGCCAGGGCTGAGGCCCCACCCACAAAGAAGCGTGCCTGGATCGACGGAACAATGCCTCCTCGGTCGCGATTTCCACACCGCCGTGGGTCCGAGAGTTCGGCCTGTCAGGCACTAACTGAGGACAGATGCACGACGCCTGCAATAGCGGCACCCTTGGCGTGCGCGGTTGATCGTGGTGGCATCCAGTACGTCGAACGAACTGCTGAGGGTCACGGCGACAAAAGTTTGCTGCCGTTTGCGAACTCGGGCTTGAGGGAATTGTCTCAAAGAAACTGACTGCGCCGAATCGTTCGGGCCCGGTTGAGAACCTGGATCAAAGTCAAAATCCGAAGGCAATCGAGGCCGGCTACAACCTTCTCGCCGTGCACAAGAGCGACCCGGTCGTCCAGCAGCTGCAGCTTCCCGACATGCCGGCGCAATCAGCGGCCTGAGCGGCTTACTCCTTCGCCGCGAGAGCCGCGAGCCGCATCGGTGCATACCCGTCGGCGGCGAGAGCCGCCATGATCTCCTCGGCATGCGCCGCGTCGCGCGTCTCGAGCGTGACGTCGAGCTTTGCGCCCTTTGCCGGCACATCGAGAAACAGCCGTCGGTGATCGACCTCGAGAATATTCGCGCCAAGCCCGCCGATGCGCGTTGCGATAATCCCCAGCACGCCCGGCTGATCCGGGATCGTCAGCCGGAACGACACGATCCGCTCCTCGCGCTCAAGTTCGCGCACCATGATCGAGGCGAGCACGCGCGGATCGATATTGCCGCCGCACAGGACGAGGCCAACTTTCCGTCCCTTGAAGCGCGCCGGCTTCGTCAGCATAGCGGCAAGACCGGCGGCGCCGGCGCCTTCCGCCATCGTCTTCTGCAGCGTGAGGTAGGCGTTGACTGCGCGCTCAAGCTCGGCCTCGCCGACCAGAATGATCTCTGCCACAAGATCGCGGATGATCGGCAGCGTCAGCTTGCCGACATTCTTGACGGCAATGCCTTCGGCGAGCGTCGGTCCGCCGAGCGGCCGGTTCTCGCCACGCAGCGCGTTCCACACTGACGGGTAAAGTGCAGCTTCCGCACCGATGACCTCGATTTTCGGATTCTTCGCCCGTCCCGCGACGGCATTGCCTGCGATCAGCCCGCCCCCGCCAATGGGAAAAACCAGCACATCGAGATCGGGTTTGTCCTCAAGCATCTCCAGCGCGATCGTGCCCTGCCCCGCGACGATCTGCCGATCATCGTATGGGTGAACGAGCATGAGCCCGCGCTGCGCCTGGATCTCCTCGCAACGCGCCTGTGCTTCCGCCACCGATTCGCCGTACAGCACCACTTCGGCACCGTGCGAGCGCGTCGCGGCCGTCTTCACGAACGGCGTCGTCACCGGCATCACGATCGTTGCCGGAATGCCGAGGCGCGCCGCGTGATAGGCCACCGCCTGCGCGTGATTGCCGGCCGACATCGTGATGACACCGCGTTTGCGATCGGCCGCGCTGAGCGAGACGAGCTTTACGAGCGCCCCGCGATCCTTGAACGAATTAGTGACCTGAAGATTTTCATATTTGACGTACACTTCTGCGCCAGTCAGCGCCGAGAGCTTGGGCGCTGGCAGCATCGGCGTACGCAACACCACGCCTTCGATCACGCCGCGTGCGGCTTCGACATCGGCAGGAGTAACGCTCAAAGCTGTGCTCCGGGCCTGGACTGCTGCACCATGCCGCAAGGCCGGCGAAGGTTCCAGCAGCCGGGCAACCCCTTGCGCATGCCCGATTCTTTCTCCATCTCGGGCAAACGGGCTGCGCTATAATGCGTTGACGCCTGCAGCGAGGGCTGGCCGCATGTCGATTGATATCAAACCCCACGCCTATGATGCGGCAACCCAGCCGGAATTGTTCGACGGCGTTCTGGCCCGCCGGGTCATCGCCTTCATCATCGATTTCATCATTATTTCGATTCCCGTCGTGCTCGCGGCCATGTTCATTTTCGCCTTCGGAATCGTGACGCTGGGTCTCGGCTTTGCGCTTTACTGGCTGCTACCATCCGCCACGGTGATCTGGGCGATTCTTTATTTCGGCTTCACACTCGGGGGCTGGGCTTCGGCCACCATCGGGATGCGAGTGATGGATCTCGAAATGCGCACCTGGTACGGGGCCCCGGCCTATTTTGTGCTCGGCGCCGTGCACGCCGTCGCGTTCTGGTTCACGATCTCTTTTTTCACCCCGTTCGTGCTGCTGGTTCCCTTCTTCAACGAACGGCGCCGACTTCTGCACGACATCCTTCTCGGCACGGTGGTCATCAACAACAACGCCCGTGCATCGGTGCTGCGTTCGTCCATGCAGCCGGCGCGGACCGGATAAGCTTTGACGGCGGGCGTCCGGCGCGCGATGCTAGGTGAGCAGGAAATGACAGGCTGATAGGTGACCCAGCACTCTCGCGATACACCGCAATTCTACCTGACGGCCCCGTCGCCGTGCCCTTATCTGGAGGGCCAGGAAGAACGCAAGGTGTTCACGCACCTGGTCGGCGACCGCGCGGGCGAGCTGAACGATCTGCTCACCCATGGCGGTTTTCGCCGCAGCCAGTCGATCGCCTATCGCCCGGCTTGCGAAGGTTGCCGCGCATGCGTCTCGGTGCGCGTCGTGGCGGCCGACTTCGCGCCCTCGCGCAACATGCGCCGCATCGCCGAACGCAACTCCGACATCGTCGGCGAGATGCGGACGCCTGCGCCCACCTCTGAACAGTATTCAGTCTTTCGCGCCTATCTCGATGCCCGCCATCGCGACGGCGGCATGGCCGACATGACGGTCCTCGATTACGCGATGATGATCGAAGACAGTCACGTCGATACCCGCCTGGTCGAATATCGGCGGCGCGGCCCCGATTCCGGCATTACCGGGCGCGGCGCGGGAGAGATGCTCGCTGTCGCCCTCACCGACGTGCTTAGCGACGGCCTGTCGATGGTCTATTCGTTTTTCGATCCCGATGAGGCTGACCGTTCGCTCGGCACCTTCATGATTCTCGATCATGTCGATCGGGCAAACCGCATGGGCTTGCCTTATGTCTACCTCGGTTATTGGGTCGCCGGTTCGCGCAAGATGGATTACAAAGGCCGCTTTCTGCCGCAGGAGCGGCTGATGCCGGCCGGCTGGAGCCGCGTGGAAAAGTAACGCGCTTCAGCCACTGCCCAGCGCGAAATCGACCAGCAGCTTGATGTTCAGCGCAATGATCGCGGCCGCGGTGATGATGGCGAGCGCCGTCACCCAGCGCGGCGCCACCAGCACGCCCATCTTTTTGCTGTCGGCGGTGAACATCACCAGCGGCACGATGGCGAACGGCAATTGCAGGCTGAGGATGACCTGCGACAGGATCAGAAGCTGCGCGGTGCCTTTTTCGCCGAACCAGATGGTGACGATCGCGGCAGGAACGATGGCAATGGCGCGGGTGATCAGCCGCCTGGCCCAGCCGGGAAGTCGTATGTCGAGGAAGCCTTCCATGATGATCTGGCCCGAGAGCGTGGCGGTCACCGTCGAATTCAACCCGCAGCAAAGCAACGCGACGCCGAACAGGGTCGGCGCGAGTGCCGAGCCGAGCAGCGGCGCGATGAACGCATGCGCCTGGTCGAGCTCGGCGATGTCGTGCTTGCCGGCTTTGTAGAAGGTCGACGCGGCGAGAATCAGGATCGAGGCATTGATCAGCAAGGCGAACATCAGCGCGATCGTCGAATCGAGCGTCGCCAGCTTGATCGCCTCGCGCCGGTCCTCGATGTCTTCGCCGAAACGGCGCGTCTGTACCACGCCGGAGTGCAGGTAGAGATTGTGCGGCATCACGGTGGCGCCCAGGATGCCGAGCGCGAGATAGAGCATGTCCGGATTGGTGACGATCTCCGTCGTCGGCGCAAACCCGCGGATCACCGAGCCCCAGTCGGGGTCTGCCATGACGATCTGCACCGCAAAGCAGGCGGCAATCACGCCAAGAAGCGTGACAACGAAGGCCTCCACGTAGCGAAAGCCCAGGTTTTGCATCCAGAGAACGAGGAAAACATCGACCGCGGTCAAAATGACGCCGATCTCGAGCGGAATATGGAACAGAAGATTGAGGCCGATCGCCGTTCCGATCACCTCGGCAAGGTCGGTCGCGCAGATCGCAATCTCGGCCAGCACCCAGAGCGGCCATGAAACGTAGCGCGGAAAAGCGTCGCGGCAGGCCTGCGCAAGATCGCGGCCGGACGCTATGCCAAGTCGCGCGCACAGCGCCTGCAACAGTATCGCCATCAGGTTGGAAAGCAGCGCGACCGTGAGTAGCGCGTAACCGAACTTGGAGCCACCGGCGAGCGACGTCGCCCAGTTGCCGGGATCCATGTAACCGACCGCGACCAGATAGCCGGGGCCGAGAAAGGCGATGAGCTTGCGGCCGAGCGAGCCGGTCGGCCGGGTGGAAATCGAGCCGAAGACTTCGGCGAGCGGCGGCCGGCCTCGCTGACGACGCCAACCAGCCTGTTCGGCGATCACAGACGGCTCCGTGCGCGCATGCATCGTCAACGCCCTGAAAAATCAAATCGCTTCATCAAAATATATCTAGTTGCGAATAATTTGCAATTGCATAACGCGCGGAACTTTTCGAATTCCACTGAGTTATCGGGCGCTTGCGACATGTATTGGGGTTTCGGTGGCAAGCGTCTCGACAGTCCGGAGCATCGCCGCGCCGTGAGTACCCATCGCGATTGGCTTTGGCTATGCGTGCTGGCCACGCTGGCGATCAGCCCGGCCTGGGCCTCCGAAGGTGGCGGAAAGGGTGCGTCGGACGCGATTTTTATCGCCCAGCTCGTCGTGCTCATGCTTTTGGGTCGCCTGCTGGGCGAGGCCATTTCGCGGCTGCGCCAGCCTTCGGTGATGGGCCAGCTGATCGCTGGCCTCCTGCTCGGCCCTTCTCTCTTCGGCCTGCTGCTCCCCGACGTGCAGCACGCGCTGTTTCCGAAGAATCCCGAACAGAAAGCAATGATCGACGGCATCTCGCAGTTCGGGATCCTGCTGCTCCTCCTGCTCGCCGGCATGGAGATCGACCTTAAGCTGGTGCGCCAGACGGGCCGCGCGTCGCTCTATGCGTCGCTGATGGGCATCGTCATCCCTTTCATTTGCGGTATCGCCCTTGGCGAGGCGCTGCCCGACAGCATGCTGCCCGATCCCGAGAAGCGCCTGATCACGTCGCTGTTTCTCGGAACGGCGCTATCGATTGCATCGGTGAAGATCGTCGCCATGGTCGTGCGCGAAATGAATTTCATGCGCCGCGTCGTCGGACAGGTGATCCTCGCATCCGCCATTATCGACGACAGCGTCGGCTGGATCATCGTTTCGATCATCTTCAGTCTCGCTTTGCATGGCTCGATCGAACCGCTGTCGCTCGCGCAAAGCGTCGTCGGAACAATCGCGTTCATGGTTGCAAGCCTGACCATCGGCCGCCGCGCCGTGTTCTTTACGATCCGCTGGGTTAACGATCATCTCGTCAGCGAATTCGCGGTGGTGACCGCCATCCTCTGCATCATGGGCATCATGGCGCTCATTACGCACCTGATCGGAGTACACACCGTGCTCGGCGCCTTCGTCGCCGGCGTTCTGGTCGGGGAATCACCGATCCTGACGCGGCATATCGACGAACAGTTGCGCGGACTCATCACTGCTTTCTTCGCGCCGGTCTTTTTCGGCATTGCCGGATTGACCGCCGATCTCACGATCATGGCGGATCCCAAAATCGCATTGTTCACGATCGGTCTCGTGCTGGTCGCCAGCATCGGAAAGTTTGGCGGCGCATTCATCGGCGCGGAACTCGGCGGCTTGACCCGGCGCGAAGGTCTCGCGCTGGCGTGCGGAATGAATGCGCGCGGCTCGACCGAAGTCATCATTGCAACTGTCGGGCTGTCGATGGGCGCGCTCAATCAGGATCTCTTCACGATGATCGTCGCCATGGCGGTGATCACCACGACAGCCATGCCCCCGACGCTGCGCTGGGCCCTCAACCGCATCCCGATGCGCAAGGAGGAACGGCAACGGATTGAGCGCGAGGAGCTTGAGCAACGGGGATTCGTGCCAAATCTCGAGCGCCTGCTGATCGCCGTTGACGACAGCCCGAACGGCAAATTTGCCTCGCGCGTCGCAGGCATTTTGGCCGGCACGCATGGCATGCCTGCGACCGTGCTGCACATTCCGGATCCGAGCAAGATCGAAAGCACCATGCCGGAGGATCCCGACAAGACGGTCGCAGTTCTCTCGCCCGAGGACAAGAAGCCGAACGGCAAGCCGACCAACGGCAAGAAAGACGACAAGGAAGACGACGAGAAGACGGAAAAAGAGGACAAAAAGGCAGCTGTAGCCGGCGAAGCCGTGCAGCGGGCGGCCGCACAGATCAAGAGCAAGCAGAAAGACGAAGAGAAAGTCGATGCGCCGGTCGAGGTCACGACGATCGTTCACGAGCAGCCGAGCCCGGCCGCGATCGCCGAAGAGGCCGAGAAGGGCTACGACATTTTCATCATCGGACTTGAGAAAACGTCGACGCCGAGCGCCGAATTCGACAAGGGCGTGACCAATCTCGCGAAGGGCTTCGACGGGCCGCTGATCATTTCGGCTGTGCGTGACGATCTTGAGGAAAATCCGGTCGACAAGCTCAGCATTCTCGTTCCGGTCAACGGCACCGAGCCGTCACGCCGTGCGGCCGAGGTCGCCATCACGCTTGCGCGCGCGACAAAAGCGCCGGTGACCGTGCTCTACGTTGCGGTGCGCACGGCCATCCGGCGCGGCATGCGTCGCGGCATCAGGACCCGCCGTCACGAGGAGGCAATCCTCAAGGATATCGTGGCGATTGCTGACGGCTACAACATGAGCATCCGCACCGCGGTCCTCGCTGAGCGCGCCGCGGATGAGGCCATTCTCAGCGAGCTCGAGCGGCGCAACCACAATCTCGTGGTGATGGGTGTCGGCCGCCGTCCGGGCGACAAGCTGTTTTTCGGCGACACGGCCGCGGCTCTGCTCGAGAAATCGAAAAGCTCGTTGTTGTTTGTCGCGAGCTGACAAGCGACTCGTCGTCGTCATTCCGGGGCGCGAGCGGCAGCGGGCGAACCCGGAATCCGGAAACATACGTCATGCCTAACGTCTGGATTCCGGTCCGGTCCTTTCGGGCCGTCCCGGAATGACGAAGCAAAGCACAAGACACCGCCTCTGCAACGCTCAAAGACGTGGATGCCCGGCACAAGGCCGGCCATGACAGAGGTGCAAACGGGATGGCTGCGACGAGCCCGGCCATGACGTCCGATTTCGCCTATTCCTCCGCTTCGGCCTCGTCGTCGGCGGCGGAGGCCTTGCCATTGGTGCTCGGCAGGCTGCGGAATTTGTTGTTCTTCGGGAAGCCCTTCGGCGCGATGCGGCCTGCGTCGGCACGGTTGCCGCGCCAGTCCTTGAGCTCCTTCATCGGCAGCGTGAAGCTACGGCCGGCCGTATCGGTCCAGGACAAGCCAGCGTCGGCAGTGAACGTGGTCACGTCCGAGAGGCCCTTTTCCTTGTAACGCTGCAGGCGCACGCCGCGCCCGCGCCCCATCTCCGGCACCTGGTTGAGCGCGAAGATCACCATCTTGCGGTTGCCGCCGATCGCCGCCGCGAGTTCGCCGTCGACGGTCGTCATGGCGGCAGCCTTATCCGGCGCCTTGAGGTTGAGCACCTGCTTGCCCTTGCGGGTGGTGCCGAGGCACTCGTCTTCCGCGACCACGAAGCCGTTGCCCTGATGGCTCGCAACCAGGAATTTGCGGCCGCCCTGATAGGCCAGAGCCGCCACCACATCGGCATTCTCGAGATCGATGAACAGGCGCACTGGCTCGCCATGGCCTCGCCCACCCGGCAGCTTCGCAGCGTCTAGCGTGTAGAATCGGCCATTGCTGCCGAAGATCATCACCTTGGCGGTTGTCTCGGTCAGGAAGGCGAATTTGAGCGCGTCGTCGGTCTTGAAGGTGACGCCCGAGAGATCGGTGACATGGCCGCGCAGCGCCCGGATCCAGCCCTTCTCCGAAACGACCACGGTGATCGGCTCGCGCACGACCATCGCCTCTTCGATCGCGGCTTCATCGTGCGCAGGCGCGATCCCGAAGGTCGTGCGGCGTTTGCCAATGTCGGTTTTTGGACCGAATTTTTCCCTGATCTCCTTGATCTGTCCCGCAATCGTTTTCCATTGCTGGGCCAGCGATCCGATCAGTGCCTTGAGCCTGGCGTGCTCTTCGCGCAGCGCCTTTTCCTCGGCGCGAATTTCCATCTCCTCAAGCTTGCGCAAGTTGCGTAGACGCATGTTGAGGATGGCGTCAGCCTGCACATCGGTGATCTTGAACGTCTTTATGAGGACGGGCTTCGGCTCGTCCTCCTTGCGGATGATTTTGATCACCTTGTCGAGGTTGAGATAAGCGACGAGGAAGCCGCCCAAGACTTCCAGGCGATGCTCGATTTCCGCCAACCGATGTCGTGACCGGCGCAGCAGCACCTCGCGCCGGTGGTCCAGCCATTCGCGCAAGGCCTCGGCAAGGCCGAGCACTTGTGGAATGCGGCCCTTCACCAGGACGTTCATGTTCAGCGGAATGCGGCTCTCAAGTTCGGTCAGCTTGAACAGCGATTCCATCATCAGCTCGGCGTCGACCGAGCGCGACCGCGGTTCGATCACCAGCCGGACGTCTTCCGCCGACTCATCGCGCACATCGGCGACCAGCGGCAGTTTCTTTTCGTTGATCAGCTCGGCGAGTTTCTCGACCAGACGCGATTTCTGCACCAGCCACGGAATTTCAGTGATGACGATCACGTAGGTGCCGCGACCGGTTTCCTCCTGCTTCCATCGCGCTCGCACGCGGAAAGAGCCGCGGCCGGTATTGTAAGCTTCGGCGATCGTTTCGGGCGTATCGACGATGATGCCGCCGGTCGGAAAATCCGGCCCCTTGACGTATTTGAGCAGCGTCTTGCTGCGCGCTTTCGGATTGTCGATGAGGAACAGCGCGGCGTCACACAGCTCGGCCGCATTGTGTGGCGGGATGGATGTCGCCATGCCGACCGCGATGCCCTGCGAGCCGTTCGCCAGCAGATTGGGAAACGCCGCCGGCAGCACCACCGGTTCATGGTTGGTGCCGTCGTAGGTTGCGCGGAATTCGACGGTATCTTCGTCGATGCCGTCGATCAGCAACCGCGCGACTTCGGTGAGCCGCGCTTCCGTGTAGCGCATAGCGGCGGCGTTATCGCCGTCGACGTTTCCGAAATTGCCCTGCCCATCCACGAGCGGATAACGCTGCGCGAAATCCTGCGCGAGCCGGACCAGCGCATCGTAGATCGCCTGATCGCCGTGCGGATGGAAATTGCCCATCACGTCGCCAACAACCTTGGCCGATTTCTTGAAAGCCTGCCCTGGATCGAGCCGCAGCAACCGCATGCCGTAGAGAATGCGGCGGTGCACTGGTTTGAGCCCATCGCGCGCATCGGGAAGCGCGCGATTCATGATCGTAGAAAGTGCATAGGCGAGGTAGCGCTCTTCCAGCGCTTCGCGCAGGGCGACCTCTTCGACCTCGCCTTTTTCAGGGGGAATCAGTTGTTTTCCCATGTCCGATAGCTAGACGGTTGTGGTGCGATGAACAAGCGATGAACGCGGCGGCCATCTAATCTTCCGGTATTTCCCTGTAAATTGTGTGAACTCGACGATCTGGTCGACGCGATGCGCCGGATTGTAATTGCAAATGCCGCCACGCTCGCCATTCTCGCGGCTGGCTCAATCACCCCAAATCGCGCCGAGGCTATGACGGTAACGACACCGTCTGGAATCCAGAATGCGCTTAACGAAAACAGCCTGCTCCAGGACGTCCAGGTCGCCTGTCGCCGCGTTTGGCGCTGCGGGCCGTGTGGCTGCGGCTGGCGGCGGGTATGCTGGCGCGCGGAAGTCATATTACGGCGGCTACGGCTATTATGGCGCCGTCCGTACTACGGCGGCTATCGTCGTTGGTGGTGGTAACTAGGCGACGCTCGGCAGCGCGCGATTCAGCGCCGCGATAAAATGCGCGCGCTCGTCGCCGAGCCCGATACCACGCACCTCCAGCACGTGACGTGTCAGGAAATAACCGGTAAGCGCAAACCCGTCGGCAATGTCAGTGCCGACGGGTTTTGCGTCGCGCTCGCGCAGAAATGCCGGAAGGCGCAGCATCCTGTCGGCCCACGGTTCGCCGGCGCTGCGTGACACCGCACGCCCGGATTTTGGCGACACATACACGAGATCGCCTGAACTGCCGGTTGCGACGCAGCGTTCGAGATCGAGGCCAAAACCAAGTTCGGACAGAACCTGCAATTCGAAACGCACGACCACCGGCGCACTTAACCTTGCGTCGTCCAGGTGGCTGAGAATGTCATCGAGCGCATTGTAGAGCGCAGTGTGCGGATCGCGTTCGGGCAACAGCCGCATCAGCGCAGCAAGATGCGTGACGCCATAGATTGCGTGAGGCGCCGAGAAGAAATTCGCCGCGCGCAAGGCGAGGCCTTCCACCGTATAGTTGCCGAGATGCTCGTCGAGCCGCGCCCGCCAGCTGGCGCTCACCGTATTGCCCGGCTGCAGCACCGGCTTGAGGCGCGAGCCGAAACCACCGCGCACGAGCCCGAGATGACGGCCGTGTTCGCGCGTCATCAGCTCGAGGATGGCATTCGCCTCCCCGTGACGCTTGACGCCGAGCACGATGCCTTCATCGGTCCATTGCATGGTCTCAACCGGAATCGCCTGTCTTTCGTAGATTAGGGCCGCAGGGCGGTGCCACAAGTGCCACCCGAAGCGCATGGTTGCCCATCCCTCCTCCGTCATGGCCGGGCTTGTCCCGGCCATCCACGTCTTCCTCCGTGCAGCAGCAATCACTCCTTCGGGAATTCCAGCCCCATGGCGCGGTAGCGTTCCGGATCGTCGCCCCAGCCCTCGCGCACTTTCACGAACAGGAACAGGTGCACCTTGGCTTCGACAATGTCGGCAATCTCTCTGCGTGCCGCCTCGCCGATCGCCTTGATGGTCTGGCCGCCCTTGCCGAGCACGATCTTGCGCTGGCTTTCGCGCTCGACGTAGATCGTCTGCTCGATGCGAATATCGCCCGCGCGCAATTCCTTCCAGACTTCGGTTTCCACCGTCGAGTGATACGGCAATTCCTGGTGCAGCCGCTCGAACAGCTTTTCGCGCGTGATCTCCGCGGCGAGTTGGCGGATTGGCGCGTCCGACATCTGCTCGGGCGGATAGAGCCATGGCCCCGGCGGAACGCGTTGCGCCAGCCAGATTTTGAGATCCATGACGCCGTCGCCGGTCAGCGCGGAAACCATGAACGTGAATTCAAACTTTGCGGCCTTGTTGGCGTCATTCGCCAGGGTCAGCAGCGCTTCCTTGGCGACGACATCGATCTTGTTGAGCACCAGCAGTTTCGGCGCTTTGACGTCGCTGAGCTTACGCAGAATGTCCTCCGCCTCCTCGTCGAAGCCCTTGCGCGCATCGATGATGACGCCCACGAGATCGGCCTCGTGCGCCCCGCTCCAGGCCGTTGTCACCATCGCGCGGTCGAGCCGCCGGCGCGGCGAAAAAATGCCTGGCGTGTCGACGAAGATCAATTGCGATCGTTCCTTGATGGCGATCCCGCGGATCAGCGCGCGCGTCGTCTGCACCTTGTGAGAGATGATGCTGACCTTCGAACCCACCAGCGCGTTGAGCAGCGTCGACTTGCCGGCGTTGGGCGCACCGATCAGAGCAACGAAGCCGCAATGCGTCTGGCTATCTTGCGCGTTCGGATCAGCCATCAAGCTTGTCCGCCGACACGCCGACACGCGTGAGCATGGCGGCGGCGGCGGCCTGTTCGGCCGCGCGTTTGGAATTTCCCAGACCTTCAGCCGGCGGCCGATCCGGCAATACGACGGCAACACGGAACTCCGGATCGTGATGCGGACCCGTACGGGCAAGCTCACGATAGGCCGGCGTCGGCAGCCCGCGCGCCTGGGCCCATTCCTGCAGCATGGTTTTCGGATCGCGCAGCGGCCGCAGCGGCTTGAGCATGCGCTCTTTCCAGAAACGCACGATCAACTCGTCAGCAGCCTTGTAGCCGCCATCGATGAACACCGCTCCGACCAGCGCTTCGCAGACATCGGCAAGAATGGTGACGCGACGGCGACCCCCGGCGTGCGATTCCGAATTGCCTAACTTGAGCGCCGGACCGAGATCCATCGCCCGCGCCACCTCGGCGCAGGTCTCTTTGCGCACGAGGTCGGCCAGCCGCCGCGAAAGTTCGCCTTCGTTCGCCCGCGGGAATGCCCGATACAACATGTCGGAAATGACGAGACCGAGCACGTGATCGCCGAGAAACTCCAGCCGCTGATAGCTGGCTGCGCGATTGCCTCCTGACAAGGCGGAAATGTGCGTGAGTGCCCGTTCGAGCAGATCCTTGTCGGCAAATTTATAGCCGATCCTGGTCTCGAGCGCCGTCCTGTCCTTGGCCTTGCGGCTCATCTGACGATCGTGAACAGCCTGCTCCAGCGAACGGACACCGGCCAGCGCCAGAATTGCCAGGCGCGCTCGCCCTCGAAGACCGAGAAGAAGATGACCTGTGCCTTACCGACAATATTCTCGAACGGCACCATGCCGACCTGGCTGAAACGGCTGTCGGTCGAGTTGTCGCGATTGTCGCCCATCATGAAGTAATGATCGGCCGGCACCGTGTACACCTGGGTGTTGTCGGCAAATCCGTTATCGACCAGGTCGAGCGCGTAGTAGCTCACACCGTTCGGCAGTGTTTCCTTCCAGCGCTTGACCGGCGCTTCGCGCGTGCCCTCTTCCGTCTCGATGAAATCCGGTGCGCGCTCGCGCTTGACCGGAACGCCGTTGATATTGAGCACGCCGTCGACGACCTGTATCTTGTCGCCGGGCAATCCGATCACGCGCTTGATGTAGTCGGTCGAGGTATCCTTCGGCAGACGGAACACCACGACGTCACCACGCTGGGGCAGCCAGTCGCCGGGAATTCTTCCCGAGAAAATCGGCGGCGAAAGGGGCAACGAAAATTTGCTGTAGCCGTAGCTGTATTTGGAGACGAACAGGTAGTCGCCGACAAGCAGCGTCGCCTTCATTGAACCTGAGGGAATATTGAAAGGCTGAAACAGGAACGTACGGATCACCAGCGCGATGATCAGCGCGTGAATGATCACGCGCACTGTTTCGGCAACGCCGCCCTCTTTGCGCTTAGTTCCTGAGGTCACACTCATCGGCCTTTCGTCCCGCATTTCGGCACACTCACCCCGGCGACCTTGTAGCGGCTGATACACGGGCAGGCAATGAACAAGGTCAGAACATGACAAACGTTTGATCCGATT
>DASRAF010000415.1:0-10786 GCA_035638295.1 Pseudolabrys sp. | reverse complement strand
CCTCGAATGCCTTCTTCGAATAATCCGCAACTTCGACCGCAATCGCCTGGGTGCCCTTCGAGATTGCTCCCATGGCTTTCAGCGTGACATCGACGTTGTCTTTGCTGACCTGCTGGAGGTCTTCAAAATTCTTGACCATGTTATCCTTTCCCGGCCCGCCACCGCGGTGCCTCTGCCAAAAACACTGACCCGGTTCTCGCCGGGACTGGGAAAAATTTATACTGCACTGCACAATAAAGTCAAGGAAAATATTGCAGTGCGAAAACTTATGCAAATTCAGTGGATTGACTTAACAATTTGTAAACCGCGTTCTCCTAACGTCGTAAATTATACGGACGCTGCCACGCTACAAAATGGCCACGATGGCAGCCTACGGACGGCCTGGGACGTCAGCGTTACAAGCGGTGGGGAGAAGTGCGCATGCTGCGAGGGGAGACTTTTGGCAATCGCAGCCTGCGTTGGGGTGCCCTAAGCCTGAGCGCCGCTATTGCGATGGCCGCCTTCTGCGACAACGCAGACGCGCGTCGCCGCCACAAAGCGGCGCCCTCCGAAAGCTACCAGCCTTCCTATTCTTCGATCGTCGTGGACATCAATTCCGGCGAGGTCATGCAAGCGACCAACGCCGATGCTCCGCGCCATCCAGCTTCGCTCACAAAGATCATGACGCTGTATCTGCTGTTTGAGCGGTTGGAACAGGGCAAGATCAAGCTGCAAACCGAGTTGCCGGTATCCGCTCACGCCGCGGTGCAGGCCCCGTCCAAGCTGGGGTTGAAGCCGGGCGAAACGATCCGCGTCGAAACGGCCATCAGGGCCATTGTCACAAAGTCGGCCAATGACGTCGCCGTCATTGTGGCGGAGGCACTTGGCGGTGATGAACCGACTTTCGCCAAGATGATGACCACAAAGGCGCGTGCCCTTGGCATGTCGCAAACGACCTATCGAAATGCGTCCGGTCTGCCCGACGAAGAGCAGATCACCACCGCGCGTGATCAAGCCTTGCTGGGCCGCGCAATCCAGGACCGGTATCCAAATTACTATCAGTACTTCGCCACGCGGACCTTCGACTACCGCGGCAAATCGATCCGGAACCACAATCACTTGCTCGGCGCCGTCGACGGCGTCGATGGTATCAAGACAGGCTACATCCGCGATTCCGGGTTCAACATCGTCACGTCAATCCGGCGCGCCAATCGCCACCTCGTTGCGGTCGTGTTTGGTGGCCGCTCCGCCGACGCCCGCGACGCGCGCGTGCGCAGCCTGATCGAAAACAACATCAACATAGCCTCGATCAAGCGCACCGCCCCGCCGGTTGTTGAGGGCGTGGAGACTGCACAGTTCCGCAAGGACAACAGAGACATCAAGGAAGAAAACCGTACGGGATCCGCGCGGGTCCGAGTAGCCTCGGTCGCGCCGTCTGTGCCGGACGGGCCCGCGCCGGGCTCAACGGACCCGATAAAACCGACCTCGGTCAAGACGGTGATCGTCCATCCGGCGACGATTTATACCGCCTCGCTCACGCCGCTCCCGTCTAATAACCGCCAACTTGTACCCGCCCCCGTCGTATCCAATCCGGCCAGTGTTACGACTATTTCCACGGTGAGAAGCGAACCACCATTGGCTCCCGCACCTGCGGCACCCGTGGCCGCCACCGCTGCAAGCCCCGCGGTTGCTCCCGCTCCACCTCCCGCCGGGGCCGCCGGGCCATCTTCGCCAATCCGCAACGAAACAGCGCCCGCAACGCAACCAGTCGCTGCCGCGGTGCCGCCGCCCGCTCCGCCAAACGTCGCCCCGCCCGTCGCACAGCCTCGGTCGCCTACGAAAGTTGCGGCGCTTGCCAACGACACACCGGCGCCTGCCGAGCCAGTCACCAGACAACGGAGCGGCTGGCTCATTCAGGTCGGCGCGTTGCCGGATGAAACGGAAGCCAGGCAACGCCTGGAGGCCGCGCGAAGCAAGGCCAAGGCGCTTCTTGGCAAGGCTGACCCCTTCACTGAACGTACGGAAAAGGGAGACAAGGTGCTCTACCGGGCCCGTTTTGCCGGGCTTGAGAAAAATCAGGCGGAAGCCGCCTGCAAGCACCTCAAGCGCAGCGACATTCCGTGCATGCTGCTGAAAAACTGACAAACAAAAACAACAATGGGATGCGTCAATACGCAGGAGCCGCTGATGGTTGTGTTTGTGGAGTACCTCAGCGATGGCGGCGGAGAAGAATTTCCTTGGCTTCGTTGATACGGGCCGCGAGATACGTCGACCCCCCTTGGTCGGGATGCAGTTTCTTCATCAGCGTGCGATGCGCGCGGCTGATGTCGTCGGCGGTCGCGCCGGGCTGCAAGCCAAGGATCTGATAGGCCTCCTGTTCCGACATTTTGCCGGTACCCGACGCACGCGGCCGCTCTGCCGCATCCGGCTGCGCGTTCTCACTCCATCCGGGCTCCCGGCGGTCAAGATAAGCCATAAGTAGCGCCCGGCTCTCCTCGTCCACTTCGCCAAGCAGCGAAACAAGCGTTTCTATATCGAGGGTGCCGAGATCGGCGCCCTGATAACGGCCGGCCAGGACGCGTCCCCGCATTGCGCCGCTGTCATGGTCGAGCTCCATTTCAAAAAAGGCGGACCTTACGCGCGACGTCTGTCCTCCCGTCTTCTGCGTCCGTGCCGTGAAGCCGGCCGGCCCGAAAGGCAGCCAGCCGAGCAGCCCCAGCCCGAAAGCTCCGAGCGGGATGGCGATGCCAAGTTCACCACGCACTCCGAGAAAAACAGCAAACCCGAGCGCCAGCAATCCGCCGCCAAGCTTCATAACGCGCGCAGCGATCTTGGGATCGACCTTGGAAATGATGTTGAGCGCCCATAACACAAGGACGAGGACGACCACGCCAAAAATGAGCGTCGGCATGGCTATTTCAACTGCGCCAATAATTGTTGCGCGCCGGCTGAGCGCTTCTTCGACAGATCGGCAAGCGCCTTGATGCCGCCGGCAGCGTAAGCTGCAACGGCGCGCAACAGTTCGCCGAGCTGATGGGCCGAGCCGGCATCAAATCGGCAATAGGCCCCACGCGAAAGGCGGGCGATCTCGCGATAAGCATTCTCGGCCACAGCATCCGCACCTTCCTGAAACATGAAAACCGGAACGCCGAGCAGCCCCAGTTCGCCGGCCGCCTGGCACAACGCATCGATCGGCTCTTCCATGGCATCGCCGACGAAAACCAGCGCCTGCACTTTTCGCCGCGCATGCTCGTGACGTGCATGACTTAAAACCTTGCCGATCTGGGTCTGGCCGCCGCGGCAATCGATGCGCGACATCAGGTCGGCCAGTTTGTCGCTTCGCGCAACCCAGCCCGACGCGCGGCATTCGCTCAGGCCGCGGAAATAGACGAGTTGAATGTCGAGCCCGCCTATGCCTGCCGCCTCTCGGAACATGTCCGCCTGGAGCGCACAGGCTGAATCCCAGGTCGGCTGGCGGCTCATCGTCGCGTCGAGCGCGAAAACCAGCCGACCGCGATGCCCCGTTGCGGTCGCCGGGCCAAGCGCACGCACCTTTTCGATAAAGGTCTCGATTTCCGGTTTGGTGGAAACCGGCGCCGGACTTTGTTGGGAGTCCTTTCTCATACCGAAAATTCTACACTGAAAAAATGGAACTCGCGCGGCCCCCTGCCGCTTCGTCAGATGGCGACATTGTCGCGTGGATTCAAGCTTATCGGGCTTTAGGCGATAATATCGTGGACCTGCAATGGCTGGTCCATGACTGAGTACCATTCCGCCCGGGCGGCGGCGCGGCGCTTGCCGTTTTCTGACAGCGGAAGCTGCAGCGCGTTAAGCAACGCAACCACTTCCTCTCGGGCTGTCACATGCGAGAGATTTGGACGCGTCCCGAGAGTTTCTTCGTCGAGGTCGTCGAGTGCAGTAAGCCCGCGCGGGAAAAACTCGCGATAGACCACACGTTCGGCAATGCCTTCGATGCTGCGGAATCCCATGCGCTTGGCCAATTCATTGATGCCGTCGCCCACCAGCTTTTTATTGCGCGACGTCAGCGTCGAGAGGCGATTGCGAACAACAATCCAATCCGTGAGCTGTCCGTCGACTAGCCTGCGCTGGCGCCGTGCCTCTCGAACCATCTCAGCGTAGTGGCTCTCACCCGTGACGCTGAAATCGGTCGGATCGAGAGTGGCCAACACATCGAAATCAAGGAAGCTGTCGTTGAGCGGCGTCACAAGCGTATCAGCCATAGAGTGAGCTAAACGCATCAGATACGTGTCGGCGCCGGGCGTATCGATCACAACGACGTCGTGGCTGTGCTCAATGGCGCTGATCGCTGCCGAAAAACTGGTGAACTCCTGCGACTCGTTCAGTTCCAGCGAGTTGCCTTCGGCGCGCGTAACGCAGTAGTGCGTCGGCAATTCGAGTGAGATTCGTGCACGTTCGGCCCATGCCCGGCGATTGTCGATGTAGTGCGTAAAACTTTGCTGGCGCGAATCAAGGTCGATCGTGGCAACGCGCTGCCCGGCTTTGAGAAGCGCGACTGCAATATGCAGTGCGGTGGTGGACTTTCCAGATCCACCCTTCTCGTTACCAAGCACAACGACGTGCGCGGAGTGAGCTATTTCCTCGATCGATTGAATCAGCATGCCGCCCCTCTGGCCACCAATTCTCAAAATATTAGGTTGCGTTAGTCAAGTTAAACTCGACGCACGACGAATTTGCTTCACCAGATTTACCCACCGCGTGCCTTGCAGGTCGTCATTCCGTTTTGCAACAATTCTCGACAGGCCCGCAATTATGGCAAACCGTCTGAAAATCATACGAACGGTCTCCTCCCTTCGCCGCGCCTTGGAACTCCACCGGAGACCGAGCGACCGTGTTGCGTTGGTGCCTACGATGGGTGCCTTGCACCGCGGTCACATGGCTTTGGTGCGGGAAGCGCAGCGGCGGTCGAAGCGCATCGTGGTCTCGATCTTCGTCAACCCTACTCAATTCGCGCCGAATGAGGACTTTGCGAGCTATCCGCGCAGCTTTACCACCGACCTCAAGATCTTGCGGGACGCCAAAGTCGACTTTGTGTGGGCGCCTCCGGTCGAAGTCATGTACCCAGATGGCTTTGCCACACGTCTGGCGCCGGAAGGCGCCGCCAAGGCGGGACTTGAGGATCAATTCCGTCCGCACTTCTTCGGCGGCGTTTCAACCGTCGTGGCCAAACTGTTTACCCAGGTTTCGCCTGATTTCGCGCTTTTTGGCCAAAAAGACTATCAGCAGCTGCGCGTCGTCACCCAAATGGCCAGGGACCTCGATCTTCCGGTGAAAGTGATAGGGGTGCCGACCGTGCGCGAGCCGGATGGCTTGGCGCTCTCGTCTCGCAATGTGTATCTCTCGGCGACCGAGCGCGCCGTAGCGCCAATGATTTATCGCGTCCTAAAAGGCTGCGCCGCTCGTATCAAAAGCGGTGAAAAGGTGGATCGCGTCTTGAATGTCGGTCGGATCGAATTCGATCTCGCCGGATTTGCCCTTGATTATCTCGAAGCCCGGCACGCGATGACGCTTGCTCCGATCACTTCGTCCAAGGATGGCCCCATTCGACTGCTCGCCGCCGTCCGGCTCGGCAAAACCCGGCTGATCGACAACATCGCTGTTTAGAGCAATCCCAGCTCGCGCAATTCCCGTCGCATGGTTTCCGGCATCCGCGCCGCGCCTGGTGCAGCGCGTGACAAATCGCGCGGCGCTTCCTTCGTCTCCAAATAGCGCCACCCTTGAAAGGCTGAGCGTGGACGCGGCTCAACTAGTATGACCTTACCGTCGAGCACGACGCGGCAGCGACCGATGCCCTCCTTGTCGACGAATGGGCGGATGTCGAGGATGCGCTCACGGCAAGCGATCTGCCCGCGGATCACCCAGTAGAGCGAGCCGCCGTCCGTCAGCTCGACTGCGCGCTTTGGCACCATCCGCGTCGTATGGATGTGTTCGGCCTTCTGGCCGCGCCGCTTCTTCTCCTTCAATTTCAGTTTGATCCAGTCCTCAAGATCCGCGACCGAATCACAGCCAACGCAAAGCTTGATGAGATGCAGCGACATTACGTGATTCCGATCTATCCGCGCGCTTCTTGGCTCGGCACGACACGCATGAGGGTTGCCCCCTCGGCCACCTGCGCATCCGCGGCAACCGAAATATCGGCGACGGTGCCGTCGGTCGGCGCCACAAGGGTGTGCTCCATCTTCATGGCCTCAATTATGGCAAGACGCTGTCCACGGGCGACCTGTGCGCCAGGCTCGACCAGGATATGGAGCACCTTGCCATGCATGGGCGCCCGCACAATCCCGCTCGTGTCGTGATCCCCAGCCTCGTTCAGCGCCAGGTCACGCAAAGCAACCTTGGTCTGCCGTCCGTTCCGCAGAACATAAACGACGTCGCCATCGGCGACGACCGTGGCATCTTTCGCAGGCGCACTGCCCTCAACCGAAACCTTAAGACCTTGGGGATCGTAGGTTACTTCGGCCACCGCGGCCTGATCATCGACCAAAACCGGCAATGCTAGGCGCCGTTTGCCCGACAACTGAAAGGCGTCGCTCTCATCCCATGGTGAAGCCGGTTGCTCCGGCTCGCTTTGTGACAGCACTGCCAAGCGATGGCGCTCGTTAGCCAGCAGAGTTTCTGCTCCAAGCGCGGCGGCGGCGCTGTCGGGTCCCCGCGGAACGGCACCAAGATCCACCAGATTACGCTCAATGAAGCCGGTATCGAATGGGCCTTTGCGAAATCCCGGAGCCCGACAAAGCGCCGCCAAAAAGCCTGCATTGCTGCGCGGGCCGACCAGAACGGTTTGCTCCAGTGCTCTGGCCAGTCGCTCAAGCGCCTCGTCGCGCGTTTTGGCGTGGACGATCAGCTTGGCGATCATTGGGTCGTAGAACGGCGACACTTCGCTGCCTGTTTCCACACCGCTATCGACGCGCAAGCCGTCAATTTTCGGAAACTGCAGGGCAATCAGTCGTCCAGTTGAGGGCAAGAACCCCCGTTCCGGATCTTCCGCATAGAGCCGCGCCTCAATTGCGTTGCCCTCGAGCCTCACCTGTTGCTGTGCCAACGGCAGTTTTTCGCCGGCGGCAATGCGAAACTGCCATTCAACCAAATCGAGCCCGGTCGTTGCCTCAGTGACGGGATGCTCGACCTGAAGCCGCGTGTTCATCTCCATGAACCAGAACCCATCCGTCCTGAGACCCTTCGCTCCATCGACGATGAATTCAACCGTACCCGCACCCACATACCCGACCGCCTTGACGGCCGCGACCGCCGCCGCACCCATGGCGGCGCGTAATTCCGCACTCATGCCGGGGGCCGGGGCCTCCTCGATCACTTTCTGGTGTCGCCGCTGCAGCGAACAATCGCGTTCATTGAGATGGATGGCGTTGCCCTGTTGATCCGCAAAGATCTGCAGCTCGATGTGACGTGGGCTTGAGACGTATTTTTCGATCAGCACACGGCTGTCGCCGAATGCGGCTTTCGCTTCCCGTTGCGCACCTTCCACCGCAGCTTCGAAGTCGGCGTGGCGATCGATACGTCGCATGCCTTTACCGCCGCCGCCAGCCACCGGCTTTAGCAGGACCGGATAGCCGAGCTCATAGGCCTTCTGCCTGAGAAATTTTGGGTCCTGCCGATCGCCATGATAGCCTGGGACCACGGGTACACCGGCCTTCTCCATCAACGCCTTGGCGCGGTCCTTCAGGCCCATCGCTCGAATGGCTTCGGGAGATGGACCTACAAAAACCATGGCAGCCTGTGCACAGGCCTGCGCAAAATCCGCGTTCTCGGCCAGAAAGCCGTAACCCGGATGGATACACTCGGCACGCGCCGATTTTGCCACCCCGAGCAACTTCTCGATCAAAAGATAGCTTTGCGCCGCTGGCGACGGGCCTATGGCGTGCGCCTCGTCGCACAACCGCACATGCAAAGCGTGAGCGTCAGCCTCCGAATAGACCGCGATGGTGCGTAATCCCAACCGCTTGGCGGTTCGGGCAACCCGGCAGGCGATCTCACCGCGGTTGGCAATCAGGACGGATTTGAACATTCGGGCCCAGGGTCGGTCGGGCCGATATTAGCGTGCCGCCGCCGGCGGCGGCGTCGCCGCCTGCGTCTGTGGACGTTTTGGCGGCACGGGAGCGCTTGCAGCCGGCTTTTCGCCCGCCGGGTGGGCGGTGGCTGTGCCGGTCTGCTCTTTCGGCTCTTTCGGCGGCGGCGGCTCAGCATTCATGATGCTGACCGCCGGAATTGAGGCAGCCGAGGGGAAATCGTATTTCGGATCGAGCGGATGGGCCACTGAAGGTGGCTCCGCCGCGTTCGCAACCGGCGCGGGCGTCACAGAAGAGGTCTGTGGTTCTTTGTCGGACACGGCCCCCGGTTTGCTCCACGCGGATGCATACCGGCTGACGTAGGTGTCGAAAGCGCCGACCTTTAGATTTGCCTTGAGCGCAGCGCTATCCTCAAACATCACCAAAGCCGCACAACGCTCGGCGGTGCACCCGTCGCGAACAGAGAGGACGTGAGCGGCAATCCCATAGCGATCAAGCTCGATGGCGCGGCGTACGGCGGCAAACGCGGCCAGGAAATCACGATCGCCGCGTGCGGTCGCAGCGACGTCGGCAAGCAACGACAGCCGTGCGCTGACGTAGGCTACTGCCCTCGCCGTGCTCTGGGCGTCAGCAAACACCGATTGCTCGCAGGAATTCTCGACCTGCTCACCGGCAACGCCGTCAAGACAGGCGAGCGAGCCAGATGTTATGGCGCTGACGCTGAGCTGTGCTTCGCGTTGTAGAAGCGCCCGTTGTTCGCGCGTCCGATCGCTCATTTCTAGTCGGTCGAAGATGGCGGTTGTCACAAGAATGCACACCGCGATCGCGGAGACCAGAATGAGCAGGCGCGGAACGATGGCATCCGAACGTCGCACCAACATCAGCACCATCACCAACACCAACGCCGCCAACGCACCGGCCAAGGGAGCCGGAAGCACCAGCGGCGTTGAAAGCAGCCCGTTTGTAGAAGCGCTATCGGCGATCGACATGGTTCAAGCTATTGAATCTTCGCTCCCGAGACTTTTACCACATTCGCCCACTTTTCGATGTCCTTTACCAGAAAGGCTTCGAATTCCTCGGGCGTCTTGACGAGTGGTATCGCCCCCTGCTTGAGCCACGCTTCCTTCACATCTGGCCTATTAATGACCTTGTTGATATTGGTGTTCAGGAAACTGACGATCTCTTTAGGCGTGCCCTTGGGCGCCATCACGCCAAGCCAGATCGTCGCCTCGTAGCCGGACACCGTTTCGGCAATCGTCGGGAGATCCGGGGTCAGTTGCGAGCGTGTAAGACCCGTTGTTCCGAGTGCACGCACCTGCCCGGCCTTGGCCAGTTCGGTCATGGTCGTCACCGCGTCGAACATCATCTGCACGGTTCCGGAAACCACGCTATTGCGCGCATCGCCGGAAGCCTTGTGCGGCACGTGCACGATGTCTGTCTGACTCATGGCTTTGAAGAGTTCACCTGCCATGTGATAAGGCGTACCCGGACCCGATGAGGCGTAATTGAGCTTGCCTGGATCCTTCTTCGCCAATTCTATGAACTCTTTCACGGTTTTTGCTGGAACGGACGGATGAACGACCATCAGCAGGTCCGAGTAGTTTATCGTTGCCACCGGAACAAAATCACGCATCAGCTGGAATGGCTTGTTGGGAAGCAAAGACTCGTTGGTCGTGTGCGTGTTTGACATCACCAGCAGCGTGTAGCCGTCGGGTGCCGACTTCGCGACCGCATCAGTACCGATGATCGAACCTGCGCCCGGGCGGTCCTCAACAATGAATGATTGCTTGGTTTCCTCCGACAGGTGCTGAGCAAGCACGCGGGCAAACACATCGGCAGGCCCACCTGCTCCGAAAGGAACAATGAATTTAACAGGCCGACTCGGGTAGTTCTGTGCCGTAGCCGGCCAAACCTGAAAGATCGCAAATAGCACTGCAGCTAGGCGCAAAAAGACGCGCATAGGTCCTCCCCTCCGTTGATTACCTCGTTGGTTTTTTCTCGTTAGGTCCCGCCAGCGGATTTAAACCCTGGCGCCAGATCGCTTGCCGCAGCAAACGCTCCCTTCGCCTCGACTGACGTCAGTGCAACGGTCGTTTTCAAACCGGTCACACCTCCGCCGCTCCCCGCGGCCAAAAGCGCGGCCGCCATCTGAACATCGTTGGGCGCTTCGGCAATGGTCATGAAATCGTATTCTCCAAATGTGAGGTAGTAACCCAATAGTCGCCCACCGATTTTCGACAGGATGCGCGAAACGGCATCGGCCCGGTCCTCCGGCTTTACAATCATTCCCCTTATAGCCTCACGGGTGTACCGCCCCTGCGTGATGTAAATAGGCATGCCCGGGTCCCTCTCGCGCAACAAACCGCAGCGTTCCGCGCATCATATGGAGCAGCCACGGCAAAATAGCGACAGGAACCTCAAAACCGGGGTCAGGCGCGGTCGAGCTGGCTCTCTTTGGCCACGCGTTCGAACGCCTCGCCCGAGCTTTTGATCCGGTACTGATAGTCGTCACCCTCGGACGGCAGGAGCTTGACCACAATGTAGCTGCCTGTGGCGGCCGCACGTCCAAAGGTCGGAGACGTGTAATAGACGGTCTCGCCGACCTGGTATTTATGCAAACGCATCGGCAGTTCGTGCATCGCCACCGGCTGGACCGGCGGACTCTGCGTGCGGATCATTTTTGTGGCTTTTACCGGGACAATAGGCGGCGCAATCATCCGCGCTGCGCGCGTGACCTTGCCCAC
>DASRAF010000414.1:0-3036 GCA_035638295.1 Pseudolabrys sp. | reverse complement strand
CCCAAAGATGGGGTAATCGGCCGGCGTTTGTTGTGGATTAACTGAAGATTTGGGTGCTGCGCTTCAGGCTGATGTTGAAACGAGGTCCGTGGTTACGGCCTCAAGCATCAGAAGGAGAAGCGCAGCATGGAGCATTTTGCTGGACTGGACGTGTCAGTCAATGAGACGAGCGTCTGCATTGTGGATGAGACGGGCAGAATCGCGCGGGAAGTGAAGGTTGCGAGCGAACCGGACGCTCTGCTGGCGGCACTGAAGACCGGTGCTTACCACTTCCAGCGGATCGGACTGGAAGCCGGGCCGCTGTCGCAATGGCTGTTCAGTGCCCTTGCCGAAGTCGGCTTGCCGGTGATCTGTGTCGAGACGCGGCACCTGCGGGCGGCGTTGCAGGCGCAGATTAACAAGACGGACCGCAATGATGCGCGCGGCATCGCGCGGATGATGCGGGCGGGACTTTATAAGCCGGTGCATGTGAAGACGTTACGCAGTCAGAAACTGCGGACGTTACTGACCCATCGCAAGCTGCTGCAGTCGAAGGCGATTGCGGTCGAGAACGATTTGCGCGGGACGTTGCGCAACTTTGGCCTCAAGGTTGGCATGGTCGGGACGGTGAAGTTCGAGCAACGGATCAGGGAGCTGGTCGCGGACATTCCCGACTTGGCCAGCCTGGTCGAGCCGCTGCTCGTTGTCCGGCGGGTGCTGCGTGAACAAATTGCCGTCCTGCACCGCCGCTTGCTGGCAATCGTCAAGGACGATGAGGTGTGTCGGCGACTGATGACGATCCCGGGCGTCGGCCCGGTAGTCGCACTGACCTATCGCACCACCATCGATGTGCCGGCGCGTTTCCGCAACTCGAGGGCGGTCGGGGCGGTGCTGGGGCTAACGCCCTCCAAGTATCAATCCGGCGAGAGCGAGTACACCGGCGGCATATCAAAATGCGGCGACGAGATGATGCGCGTCATGCTCTATGAGGCCGCCCACATCCTACTGATGCGCGCAACGAAATGGTCCTGGCTCAAGGCCTGGGCGATGCAGATCGCCAGGCGCTGCGGCCTGAAGAAAGCGATCGTCGCGCTGGCGCGCCGCTTGGCCGTGATCATGCACCGCATCTGGGTTGACGGCACGGAGTTTCGCTGCAGCCGGCAAGAGGCTGCCGCAGCATGACAACGCAAGGTCACAATCGATAGGAGAAAACGCGAGCTCCACCGCGCGGTGGAATGATGTCCCTTGCGGGACGATGGATGAGGTGAGATCGCATGTCTGCTTGGACCTGCCGTCCCTTGACGGTAAGGCCGACCCAAAGATTGTTCCCCTCATTCTCGAATCCCATACTGGAAGGGCCTTTGCGCCGAGTCCGAAGAGAAGCACGAGCCCGCAGGCGACATCGACACTGGAGTGGCTGGATAGCCTGAAAGCGCTTGACCCAAACCGGCCGATTAGAGAAGCAGACATGTGCAGTGCACTAGCCGATGTCTGCTTTGGGCCAAAAGCGGACTCATGCACCGCAGCAAATAACAACCGCTATTCGATTACGTTGCCGGCGCGGGCGAGGAGCGAAGGCGGCACCGTGAGGCCGAGTGCTTTGGCGGTCTTCATATTGATCGTCAGCTCAAATTTGGTCGATGCCTGTACAGGCAGGCCCGCGGGCTTGGTGCCCCTGAGAATTTGGTCTACATACCCGGCCGCGCGGCGAAATTGATCGTCCCAGTCGAGACTATAGGACACTAAGCCGCCGGCTGCTACGAACTCAGCAAGAGCATAGATGTCGGGCAACTGATACTGTCGCGCCAAAGCGATAATCGTTGATGCGTTAAAAACAGTGACCGCGTACGGAAGTACAACCAGCCCACCATTCGGTTTTTGCGCGAAAGATTTGATGACGTGTTCGATCTCTGTGGCATTGTGAACGCCGCCCGCCGTGGTCTCGACAGACAGTCGTGTTGCAGCTTCCTCGGCCGAACGCAGCATGGCCTGAAGCACGGTAACTCCAGGCACCATGATCACTAGAACGCGGCTGATATTGGGCGCAGTCTCCTTGAGCACCTCCAACCACTTGCCACCCATCGACGGATCGTGACTAGCGAAACCAGTGATATTCTCGCCAGGATGAGCAAAACTGGAAACAAAGCCACTGCCGACTGGATCGCCGACACCGATGAACACGATCGGTACACTTCTGGCGATCGGCTTCATTACCTCTAGGGCATGGTTGGTAAATGTCACAGCGACATCGGGCGAACTAGCGATCAGTTCAGCCGCCCATGCCCGCATTTGCTCTGGCCCCTCGTTCCACCATTGCACCTGTGTGGACAGGTTGCGACGTTCGCTCCATCCAAGTTCGTTGAGCCGATGTAAAAAGGAGGTGAGCCAGCGCCGTGACGATGGGGTCTCAGCGGCGCCCATCAGCACGACGACGCGGCGAATGGCCTCCGGTTGCTGCGCATGTACCGCAAGAGGGTTGCCGGCGACGGCGCTACCGAGCAGGGTTAAGAATTCACGTCGCCGCATGCGCTTTCTCCACGGCCGACGACCTTAACCTAGCATCCGAGCACACTGTGCGTCACAGCAAAATTGGCTACCCATGTCCGCTTTGGGTCAAGAGCGGACATGTGCGGTGCACCAGGTCATGTCCGCTTTATCCCCAAAAGCGGACATGTGCGGCGCAACTAGGGATGTCTGCTTTGGGCCAATAGCGGACATACAGCTACAGCACCTGAAAAACATCTAGCGTTCGTGCGCTCACCCCGAGCAAGCCGCTGGCGATCGAGCAGATGCGGTTCATCCACTGAATGACGACTAGCTACGAGATAAGTGCAGCTGACGATTCGCTCCGGGTCAGCAAAGGAAGAGATGCGACGCGAACGAGCCCAGCCCCTCGATTAATAGCCGCGTAGTGAGCTAGATTATGGTCGATGCTGAACGAGCCGGCTCTAACCTTCAATGCGTACCACTTAGGCGGGCCAGGACAGGGCTCACGAGAGGAACTCGATGAACACAGTCAAAGACGCTCTGGCCCAGAAGAGTGGCGCCCTGATCCAT
>DASRAF010000413.1:0-17226 GCA_035638295.1 Pseudolabrys sp. | reverse complement strand
CCCCAAGGGCGTCACTAGGTTCACGCCCAGTCTGGCAGAAAATCGGAATGTCCTTGCACGGCACACCTATCAGGACGCGGCGCACGGCGCCAGCAGCCCGGGCAATCGCGTTGCTCACCGCAATCGCGGTGGCGGCCGCGGGCGGCGGCCCTGCGCTTACGCCCGCACGCGCCCAGGACAGCGTCACGCGTGGCTTGCCGCTGATTCGCGATGCCGAGATCGAACAGCTCCTACGCGACTATGCACAACCGATCTTGCGTGCCGCCGGATTGGCCAAGCAGAACGTGCGGGTCGTGGTGCTCAGCGACCGTTCGTTCAACGCCTTTGTCATGGACGGCCGGCACATTTTCGTTAACGCGGGTGCACTGTTCGATGCCAAGACGCCGAACGAAATCATCGGCATCTTCGCGCACGAAACCGGACACCTTGCCGGAGGCCACCTTCAGCGCCTGAGAGAACAACTGGCCTCCGCGCAAACCGCGGGGATTATCGCTTTGCTCGCTGGAGTGGGCGCGATGGTTGCCGCGTCCCGTTCGGGAGCTGCCGGTGACGTCGGAGCGGCGGCGATCATGGCGCCCCAGTCGGCCATCATGCGATCGGTGCTCGCTTACGTACGAACGCAGGAGGATCAGGCCGACCACGCCGGCGTCAAATTCCTCAATGCGACCGGTCAGTCGCCGAAAGGAATGGTCGATCTGTTCAAGCGCCTCAGCAACGAAATGTTGTTCAATTCGCGTTATATCGATCCTTACATGCAGACGCACCCGATGCCCGCCGATCGCGTCGCCGCGCTTGAGGCGCTCGCAAAGGCAAGTCCGCATTGGGACAAAAAGGATCCGCCCGAATTGCAATTGCGTCACGACATGATGCGCGCGAAGCTGTCGGGCTTCCTGGAGCGCGCTGACACCGTTGCGCGCCGCTATCCAGCCAGCGATCACAGTCTTCCCGCGCGATATGCGCGCGCCATTGCGACTTATCGCAACTCGGATCTACGCCAGGCGATTGTGCAGATCGACGCCCTGATCCAGGCGCAACCGAACAATCCGTATTTCTACGAACTCAAAGGTCAGGCGCTGCTCGAGGGAGGCCGGCCGGCTGAGGCGGTCGCGCCCTTGCGTCAGGCTTCGCAGCTTGCGCACGAAAATCCGTTGATCGAAATCCTGCTCGCGCAGGCGCTTAACGCCACCAACAACCCGAAGCTCGCCGAAGAAGCGGTTGGCCTGCTTCGCTCGGCAATCGCCCGCGAACCGGAAGCTCCGGATGCCTACTCGCAGCTTGCGATGGCCTATGGCCGCAAAGGCGATCTTGCCAATGCCGATCTCGCATCGGCGCAAGCCGCATTCGCACGCGGCGATGTCAAGACTGCCCGCCAGTTGGCCTCGCGCGCCAAGACTCGCCTACCTATCGGTTCGCCGGCGTGGGTGCGTGCCGACGACATCGTCAACGTCAAGTCGAACGCAAACGCCAAAATGCAATAATGAGGAAAGTTCAATGACATTCAGACCGTACCTGATCGCCGCCGCCTGCTCGGCGTTTCTTGCGATAGCTATCCCACAGATTTCGTATGCCGATGAATTGACCGCCGGCCAGAAGAGCGAAGTGGAGCGCATCTTGCGCGACTACCTCATCGCGCACCCTGAGGTCATTCAGGATGCGATGGCCGAGCTCGACAAGCGTCAGAGCGCAGCGGACGCGGAAAAGCACAAGGCGACGATCAAGCAAAACGCGCAAACCATCTTCAGCTCGCCGCGTCAGGTCGTTCTTGGAAATCCGGACGGCAATGTCACTTTTGTTGAGTTCTTTGACTACAACTGCGGCTACTGCAAGCGCGCGATGGATGACATGCTCACGTTGCTGAAGGATGATCCCAAGCTCAAGATCGTCCTGAAGGAATTCCCGGTTCTTGGGCCGGGCTCGGTCGAGGCAGCCCAAGTCGCGGTTGCGGTGCGCATGCAGGACAAGACCGGCAAGAAATATCTCGAATTCCACCAGAAACTGCTTGGCGGCCGCGGCCAGGCCGACAAAGCCCGCGCACTTGCGGTGGCCAAGGACATCGGCCTCGACATGGCTCGCCTGGAAAAGGATCTCACGAGCGCCGAGGTGAAGGCCACCCTTCAGGAAAACTTCAAGGTTGCCGAAGCCCTCGGTCTCAACGGCACGCCAAGCTACGTGATCGGTGACAATGTCGTCGTCGGCGCTGTGGGTCTCGAGGCGCTGAAAGAAAAGGTCAATACGTCACGCTGCGGCAGGCCGACCTGCTGACGGACATCATCGGTCCGTAGTCTCTTTGGTTATCGGCCGCCGCGGCATACCTGCGGCGGTCTTTTTTGCGTCAGACGATACGGAACAAAGTTCCGACGGGGCGGTTGTCGCGCGCATGTACCCATTCGGGATGGAAGAAGAATACTTTTTGTTCGACGCGAAGACGCGCCATTCGGTGCGCCGCGCCAACAAGAGGTTTCTGTTGCGCGCCCAGAAGCAACTGGGCGACCACGTTATGACAGAAATGTTGCAATCCCAGATCGAGGTCGCCACGCCTCCTTGCAACAGCCCCCACGAGGCGCGCACCCATCTTGCGCACTATCGCGGCGCGCTGGGAAAGCTTGCAGCGGAGTACGGACTCGGCCTCGCCGCCATGGGCACCTTCCCTCTCGCTTATTGGCCCGAGCAGGTGATGACGCGCAAGGCGCGGTATGGCGCGATCATGGATGACCTGCAGATGATCGGTTACCGCAACATGCTGTGCGGAATGCATGTCCATGTTGCGGTGCCGGATGTCGATACGCGCATCAACTTGATCATGCGGTTGACGGCTTATCTTCCGCTCCTGCTTGCGCTCACGACGTCGTCGCCATTCTGGCAAGGCCATCTGACTGGACTCGTCGGCTACCGGCTGGCCGCCTACGATGAACTTCCTCGCACGGGACTGCCGGAGTTGTTTCGCACCAACGACGACTATCGCGAGTTCGTCGCGGCACTCAAATGGGCCAGGATCATTCCGGACGAAAGCTACATCTGGTGGGCGATCCGACCTTCACTCAACAATCCAACCATCGAATTGCGTGTCGCCGACAGTTGCACGCGCCTGGACGATGGCGTTGCGGTCGCCGCGCTGTTTCGCTGTCTTGTTCGTGCGCTTGATCGTGACCGCGCGCTGAATGCCGGCTTTGACCGCGTCGGTCGAGCAATCACACAAGAGAACAAGTGGCACGCCCAGCGTTATGGTATCGGCGCAACGTTTGTAGAACCGTTCTCACGCTCGCCGCTCACGCTCGTGCAATGGCTCGATCAGGTGATAGATTTTATCGCCCAGGACGCCGCTGCCCTCGACTGCGTGAATGAGATCAGGCATCTCCACGTCATCGCAGCCCAAGGCACGAGCGCGGACCGCCAGATCGCGACCTTCAGAAAAGCCACCGCCGCCGGCCGCAGAAGGTTAACGGCACTCAGGGAGGTGATCGATTGGGCAGCAGCCGAAACCCAGGCGCCGGGAAGCTGCAAAGGTTCAATCTGATCGTCCGGGCTTCCCCTTACCCTTCGGGCCACCTATAAAGCGCGCTGGTTTCACGCGCATCGAACGAGCGCGAACGGGGATTCATGGCAAAAACCACAATCTACGTTCTCAACGGACCCAATATGAACCTGCTCGGCATCCGCGAGCCGGAAAAATACGGACGCGCGACGCTCGCGGACGTGGAAAAGCTGTGCGCCGAGACCGCCAAGCGGTTTGGTCTCGATGTCGTCTTCCGGCAATCCAACCGGGAAGGCGAACTGATCGACTGGATCCAGGAAGCGCACGCGAAGGACGCCGGCGCCATTGTCATAAATCCAGCCGGCTATACCACGATGTCGATCGCCATCATGGATGCGCTTCTCGCGGTGAAGGTGCCCGCGATCGAAGTGCACATCACCAACATCCACACGCGCGAAAGCTTTCGGCGCAATTCGTATATTTCGAAAGCGGCCAAGGCGGTGATCGCCGGATTCGGCATCGACGGTTATGCGCTTGCGATAACCGGGCTCGCCGGACTGCTTGGCGCCAAGCAAAAGGGCTAAGCGCCAGTGAACGCATGATGTCAAAGTCGCCAAAGTCCATCATCGATCGGGATCTGATTTACGAGCTCACCGCGCTGCTCGATGAGACCGGGCTGACCGAAATCGAGATCGAACAGGACGGCAAGCGCATCCGCGTGGCGCGCGGGACAACGGTGGCCGCCGCCCCTTCCGCCGCGGTGCGTGTCGAAGTCGCGCCGCAAGCAGGCGCCGAGGCGGCTGTCAAACCGATTGACCCCTCCAAACATCCTGGCTTGGTGATCTCGCCGATGGTCGGAACCGCGTATGCCGCCCCCGAGCCGGGCGCGAAGCCTTTCATCGATATCGGCAGCAAGGTCAAAGCCGGTGATACGCTGCTGATCGTGGAAGCAATGAAAACGATGAACCAGATTCCCGCCCCGCGCGCCGGCACCGTGATTCAAGTTCTGTTCGAGGACGGTCAGCCGGTGGAATTCGGCGAACCGTTGGTGATTATCGAGTGAGAAAGCACGCTTTCTCCTTCGTCAGGCCCACTCGGTGAGCGGAAAGAATGTTCGACAAGATTCTGATCGCCAACCGCGGTGAGATCGCACTTCGGGTGCTGCGCGCCTGCAAGGAACTCGGCATCCCGACGGTGGCCGTGCACTCGACGGCCGATGCGGACGCCATGCACGTGCGGTTTGCCGATGAGAGCGTGTGCATCGGGCCGCCAGCGGCCAAGGACAGCTATCTCAACGTTCCGTCCATCCTGTCGGCCTGCGAGATCACCGGCGCCGACGCGGTGCATCCGGGCTACGGGTTTCTTTCGGAGAACGCGCGCTTTGCCGAAATACTGGCCGACCACGGTGTGCAATTTATCGGTCCGAAGCCCGAACACATTCGCCTGATGGGCGGCAAGATCGAAGCCAAGCGCACGGCGAAAAAACTCGGTATTCCAGTCGTCCCCGGTTCAGAAGGCGGCATCGGCACTGACCAGGAAGCGGCGAAAATCGCCGGCGATATCGGGTACCCGGTTCTGATCAAGGCCGCAGCCGGCGGTGGCGGCCGCGGCATGAAGGTCGCGCGCAATGCAGGCGAGCTTTCCCTCGCTTTGTCGACGGCACGCACCGAAGCCAAGGCCGCCTTCGGTGACGATGCCGTCTACATTGAGAAATATCTCGAGCGACCGCGTCACATCGAAATCCAGGTCCTTGGTGACGGCAAGGGTGAGGCGATTCACCTGGGCGAGCGCGATTGCTCCCTGCAGCGTCGCCATCAAAAAGTCTGGGAAGAAGGCCCCTCTCCCGCACTCAACTCGAGTTCGCGCGATGTGATCGGCGAAACGGTCGCGAAAGCCATGCGTGAGATCGGCTATCTCGGGGTCGGCACCGTCGAGTTTCTCCACGAAGACGGCAAATTCTATTTCATCGAGATGAACACGCGCATTCAGGTCGAGCACCCGGTGACCGAGATGATCACCGACATCGATCTGATTTTCGAGCAAATCCGGGTTGCCGCCGGCAGCCCGCTTGCCATCAAACAAAGCGACGTGAAGTTCCACGGACACGCCATCGAGTGCCGCATCAACGCCGAGAACCCGATTTCCTTCCGCCCGTCGCCCGGCAAGATCCTTCACTATCATCCGCCTGGCGGCCTTGGCGTGCGCATCGATTCCGCCGTGTATCAGGGCTACACCATCCCGCCCTATTACGATTCACTTGTCGGCAAGTTGATCGTGCACGGCAAGACGCGCACCGAATGCCTGATGCGGTTGAAACGCGCGCTCGACGAAGTGGTCGTGGACGGTATCGAAACAACGTTGCCGCTTTTTCGCGCGCTTGTTCGTGAAACTGACATCATTGACGGCAACTATCACATCCACTGGCTGGAACAGTTCCTGGCGCGCGGCGGCATGGAGAGCTAGCGGGAGCTTTCTCTTGTAACAAGCGCAGACGACGCCCTAGGATCGTGTCTTCCGTTGCCGGGATAGTTGCCATGGCAAACCGCGAAAACGCTTTCATCGAGATCACGCCGGATGTGCTGCTCAAGGCTTATGCCTGCGGCATCTTCCCGATGGCGGAAAGCGCGGACGATCCGGCTCTCTATTGGATCGAACCGGATATGCGCGGCATCATTCCGCTCGAAGGATTTCATATTCCCGCGCGGCTTGCGCGCACGGTGCGGTCCACGACCTGGACCGTCCATGTGGATCGCGATTTCGACGCCGTGATCGAAGGATGCGCCGAGCCGAAACAGGACCGTGCCCGTACCTGGATCAATGCACGCATTCGACGCATTTATCGCGCCCTTTTCGAGCGCGGCCATTGTCACACGGTTGAAGTCTATGATGGCAACGAACTGATCGGAGGCCTGTATGGCGTGTCGCTGGGTCGCGCGTTTTTCGGCGAGAGCATGTTTCATCGCGCGCGCGACGCCTCGAAGATCGCGCTCGTACATCTTGTCGCGCGCCTGAGAGCGGGCGGCTACCGCCTGCTCGACACGCAATATGTGACGGATCACCTGAGAACATTCGGCGCCGTCGAAGTTCCCAAGCGACGCTATCACCGACTGCTTGAGGAAGCGCTCACGGGTCAAGCCGATTTTGCCACGATGCCGCTCGATCGGGCGCTCAGCGGCGAGACCGTGCTGAGTGCCATTCGCGTCGAAGGCTAGGACGTCATCACCGCAAGAACGGGAATGGAAAGAGGCTCGGCGGCGGCGGCTGCTGTGGAGGCGGCGTGCGTTGCGCCGTGGGCGGTGGCGGTGGTGGTTGTGGCGGCGCGCGCTGCGCCGTGGGCGGCGATTGCGGCGGCCGCCGTTGCTGCGTTTGTTGCTGCGGCGGTTGTTGTTGCTGCGGTTGCGCCCCCGGTTTCGCCTCGGGCGCATCGGCGACAGTCGGGGCCTGCCCGCCTTTGCAGTCGGTAATCCACACATCGTAGATCGGATGTTCGACCGCATGCAGGCCCGGGCTCGCGGCGAACATCCAGCCGGTGAAAATGCGTTTGATCTCGCCCTGCAGCGTCACCTCGTCGACTTCGACGAAGGCATCCGTATTCGGCGTTTCGGTCGGCGGCCGCGAGTAGCACACGCGCGGCGTCACCTGCAGCGCACCGAATTGCACCGTCTCATTGATTGCGACGTCGAACGAAATGATGCGGCCGGTGATCTTGTCGAGACCGGCAAACACAGTCGTCGGATTGATGATCCGCTGCGCTGGTGGTTCAACGACCACCGCGTCGCTCGGCTGCGGTGCCGTATTCGCCGGCTGCGGCGCATTGCGCGGCGAACCGGGGCCCGGCGGCAGGGCGGATGGCGTCTGACCCGGCGCAACGGCGGTGCCGCGCGGCGCCTCGCCCGGCGGCGGCGCCGGCGCCACCATTCCGCCGGTCGGCGGCGGCAGGTCTTGCGTCTGTACGCCAGCGGCCCCGGGGCGGTTCGACGGCGGCAAGTTCATTGGAGAGGGCAGCGGCTGCGACGGCGGCGCATCGCTGCGCCCGCTCGGGTAATACGGAGGCGGCTGTTGCCGGGATGATGGCGGACCGCGCACATCGGCGGGCGGGCGTGGCGGCGGATTACCGAAGATCGATCCGAAGAAGTCGGCGATTGGGTTCTCGCCGGATTGGGCCAGCGCAGGCTCTATGGCAGACGTCGCCGCCAGAGCGGCCACCGCCAGTATCGTGATTGAACAGATGCGAGGCGCCATCAAATCCCGGCTTTTTGGCCTGGCCGGCGTTTTCCTCCGCGCCGGTAGCGATGTCCGGTTAACACGGGGAATACGGCGTTGGAAGGGCGATCAATTGAACCCGTCGCCACAGCGCATTCTTTACCGCCAAGGCATCCCGGCGGAATTACTGATTGCCCGGATTCCAGGCTTTGTAATCGCCCGTAGCTTTGGGCCGGCGGCCGACAGCAAGTGTCGAACCCGGTGGCCGCAGAGCGCCCGGCGTACCCGTCATGTTCGGCCGGTGCGGCTTTTGCCAGGGACGGGGCTTGTAGTTTTCCTGGGTGGGCGGCGTGTCGATCGTATGGTGCAGCCAACCGTGCCAGGATGGAGGCACCATCGAGGCTTCCGTGTAGCCGTTGTAGATCACCCAACGACGCTCGAAACCGAGCGTCTTGTCGATCTGCCCGCCCCGGGTGCGATAATAGCGATTGCCGAATTCGTCCTCGCCGACCGCCTCGCCATACATCCAGGTCCAGAACTGGGTCCCGAATGTCTGTGAATTCCACCAGGTGAACAACTTGAGCAGGAAATTATTCATTTGCCGCCGCGCTTGAAAGCGATTGGAACGCAGGCCTTTTGCCACCTCACCGCCGCATTGTCCAGCGAGGGGAAGGCCGCAAACCGACGCAGAAATGCGGTATTCGCCCCTGGTTTGTGGATGATATGAAAGCCCATGGATGAACTCAGAGCCGCGCTGACCAAGATCAAGAATCTGCTCGACTGGCTGCCCGATCCGCTGGTCGCGTTCATGATCCTCGGTATCGCCATGCTTATCGCGCTCGCCTTGCATCGCTGGGTGAGCAAGCTGGCGCGCCGCGCGCTCTCCGGACGCTATCCTTACCTCTATTCCGCCTTCAATCAGACGAGTGGATTGACCCGGCTTGCCCT
Source organism: Pseudolabrys sp. (assembly GCA_035638295.1). Taxonomy (GTDB): domain Bacteria; phylum Pseudomonadota; class Alphaproteobacteria; order Rhizobiales; family Xanthobacteraceae; genus Pseudolabrys. Next base: position 8,603 of record DASRAF010000413.1, on the reverse strand, counting down.
TCTGATCATGGCGATGATCGTCGCCATTCCCGTCGCGCCAATGAAGCCTGAATTCGCCGAGATGCTTGCGCGGCTGATGGGCGTTGCGGTGATCGGGTTGACCGGCTGGGCCGCCATCATCGCTTTACACATCGCGGCCGCGCTTTATCTGCGACGATTGAGTCTCGACAGCGACGACAATCTGCTTGCTCGTAAACACAACACGCAGGTGCAAGTGCTGTCGCGCTCGCTCGATGTCGTGCTTGTGCTGCTCACACTCGGCGCTGCGCTGATGACATTCCCGGCGGTGCGCCAATATGGATTGAGCCTGTTCGCATCCGCCGGTATTGCCGGCATCATTGCCGGCCTCGCCGCGCGGCCCGTGCTGAGCAACCTCATGGCGGGCGTGCAGCTTGCGATGACCCAACCGATCCGCCTTTACGACGGCGTCACGGTCGAGAACGAGTACGGCACGGTCGAAGAAATCACATCGACCTACGTGGTCGTGAAACTGTGGGATCTGCGGCGGCTGATCGTGCCACTGACCTACTTCATCGAAAAGCCGTTCCAGAACTGGACGCGCGAGACGTCGGCTTTGATCGGCAATGTCATGCTTTATGTGGACTACACCGCGCCGGTCGAAGTCATCCGCGCAAAATTCAACGAGATTCTCAAGCAATCCGACAAGTGGGACGGAAGGACCGCCGCACTGCAGGTCACCGACTTCAAGGAAGGCTCGATGGAGTTGCGCTGTCTTATGAGCGCGCGCTCAGCGTCACAGACTTTCGACTTGCGCTGCGAGGTGCGTGAAAAGCTGATCGCATTTCTGCAGAAAGAGCACCCCGAAGCCCTGCCGCATTCGCGCCAGATCAGCCTCAAGGGCGGCACGAGCGCAGACGACGTTTCCTCCGTGGCGGAGGAAGCGCGCAAGCGCATTCGCCCGGCCTAGTCATGCATTCGGGCGCAACCAATGGATATCCTGCCCAGGAATTGACCAGCCCTGGTTGCGAGTCGCCCAGGAATTGGCTCGCCAATGCTGGAATTCGAATGACAGTGCCGAGACAGGCTCCTTGCGGGTTCGCCTTTTTTCTTGGCTTCCCCAATCGCGACAGTCTGGCGACCCCTTCCCGGCTCATTGTCCTGAATTCACAGGCGTGGGTTACCCGCGCAATCATTCGTCTACGTCACACCTGCGCCGTAAGGCCCTGACATGGTTTCGAGAATCAGCGACTCCGTGCACACAAAGGCGTGATTTTTCCCCGCCCTTTCCCCGACCGTACCCGAGCACCGTCGCAAACAGGGTCAACACGGAAGTCCCATTTTTGCGTCACTTTTCTGCCACGGCCGGAGGCATAAAAACCTACCCCCCGGGCAAAAAGAAAAATGCTTTTCGTCGATGCGGTCTGGGCCAATACTGGTTGCGTTCTTGCCGGTCCGTTGTCCCCAAAGTTTACCGTTGGACACAAGATTTAGTGTTTGATTCAGATTTGAAGACTATGTGTAGTTGACGCGTACGGCGAGTCCACTTAGCTTTGGTGTGTTCGGTGGCGTTGAGTTTCAGGTTTCCTCCGGACCCTCAGAACGGCTTTTCAGTCGATGAGCTCAACCCGCGCCAGAACAATGGCGTTTGGGAAAGGGACTGTCTGTGCCCTGGGGCGACAGCCCCGGAACGAACCGGTGCCGGATCAGAGCACGGGGCTTAGATGAGGATCGTGGTGGGTCGAACGAGTACGAGCATCGACGGCGGATCGGGACAGGTCCGTCAGAAGCAAAAGGGCGGTTTTCAACCGTCCTGCAATTTGGGGCTAGAGACACATGCGAATTGAGCGTCGCTATACCAAGGATGGACAGTCGGCCTACGCGGAGATCGAGTTCCGGCTCACCACCAGCGAGATCCGTAACCCGGACGGCTCGGTGGTTTTCAAGCTCGACAATGTCGAGGTTCCGGAATTCTGGTCGCAGGTCGCGGCCGACGTTTTGGCGCAAAAATATTTCCGCAAGGCCGGCGTCCCTGCCCGCCTGAAGAGGGTCGAGGAGAATTCCGTTCCCTCGTTCCTGTGGCGCTCGGTCGCCGACACTGATGCGCTGGCGACGCTGCCCGAGAAAGATCGCTACATCGGCGAGCAATCCTCGAAACAGGTCTTCGATCGTCTGGCCGGCACCTGGACCTATTGGGGCTGGAAAGGCGGCCACTTCAAGTCCGAACAGGATGCGCAGGCCTTCTTCGACGAACTGCGCTACATGCTGGCAACGCAGATGTGCGCGCCGAATTCGCCGCAATGGTTCAACACAGGCCTGCACTGGGCCTACGGCATCGACGGCCCGAGCCAGGGCCACTATTACGTCGACCCCTTCACCGGCAAGCTGACCAAGTCCAAGTCAGCATACGAGCATCCGCAGCCGCACGCCTGCTTCATCCAGTCGATTAGCGACGATCTCGTCAACGAAGGCGGGATCATGGACCTGTGGGTGCGCGAAGCGCGCCTCTTCAAATACGGTTCCGGCACCGGCACCAATTTCTCCGCGCTGCGGGGCGAAGGCGAAAAGCTTTCCGGCGGCGGCCGCTCGTCGGGGCTTATGTCGTTCCTCAAGATCGGCGACCGAGCAGCGGGCGCGATCAAGTCGGGCGGCACCACACGTCGCGCCGCCAAGATGGTGATCGTTGACGTCGATCACCCCGATATCGAGACCTACATCGATTGGAAGGTGATGGAAGAGCAGAAGGTGGCGGCGCTCGTCACCGGCTCCAAGATCAATCAGAAGCACCTCAAGGCGATCCTGAAGGCCTGCGTGAACTGCGAGGGCTCGGGTGACGACTGCTTCTCGCCCGAGAAAAATCCAGCGCTCAAGCGCGAGATCAAGCTCGCGCGCAAGGCGATGGTTCCCGACAACTACATCAAGCGCGTTATCCAGTTCGCCAAGCAGGGCTACAAGGACATCAATTTCCCGACTTACGACACGGACTGGGACAGCGAGGCGTATCTCACGGTCGCCGGCCAGAATTCGAACAATTCGGTGCGCGTCACCGACGGCTTCCTCAAAGCGGTCGAAGCCGACGGCAAGTGGGACCTCACCCATCGCAAGAACGGCAAGGTCGCGAAGACGCTCGATGCCCGCGCGCTGTGGGAGAAGATCGGCTACGCCGCATGGGCCTCTGCCGATCCGGGCCTGCAATATCACACAACGGTCAATGACTGGCACACATGCCCCGCCTCGGGCGAAATCCGCGCCAGCAATCCGTGCTCGGAATACATGTTCCTCGACGACACCGCCTGCAATCTGGCGTCGTTGAACCTGCTCACCTTCCGCGACGAGAAGACCGGCCAATTCCAGGTCGAGAGCTACGAGCATGCCGTGCGGCTCTGGACCGTTGTGCTGGAAGTCTCAGTCCTGATGGCGCAATTCCCCTCCAAGCAGATTGCCGAACTCTCCTACGAATTCCGTACGCTCGGCCTTGGCTATGCGAACATCGGCGGCCTGCTGATGACCTCGGGCATCCCGTATGACTCGAATGCCGGCCGCGCCATCGGCGGCGCGCTGACCGCGATCATGACCGGCATCAGCTATGCGACCTCGGCCGAAATGGCCGAAAAGCTTGGCCCATTCCCGGGATACAAAAAGAACCGCGAGCACATGCTGCGGGTGATGCGCAACCATCGCCGCGCGGCTTATGGCGAGCGCACCGGCTACGAGAAGGTGGCGACACCACCCGTGCCGCTCGACCATGCCTCCTGCCCTGATCAGGCGCTGATTGCGCACGCGAAGGCCGCATGGGACCGCGCCTTGTCGCTCGGCGAGAAGCACGGCTACCGGAATGCGCAGTCGACCGTGATCGCCCCCACCGGCACCATCGGACTGGTAATGGATTGCGACACCACCGGCATCGAGCCCGATTTCGCGCTGGTGAAGTTCAAGAAGCTGGCTGGCGGCGGCTACTTCAAGATCATCAACCGCGCTGTTCCCGAGGCCTTGCGCACGATGGGCTACAGCGAAGCCGATATCGCCGAGATCGAGGCCTACGCCGTCGGCCACGGCACGCTGGCGCAGGCGCCGGCCATCAACCACACCACGCTGAAGGCCAAAGGCTTCACCGACGAGGCTATCGCCAAGATCGAAAAGGCGCTGCCGACAGCGTTCGACATCAAGTTCGCCTTCAACAAGTGGACGCTGGGCGAAGATTTCTGCCGCGACACGCTTGGGATCTCGGCCGAAGACCTCGCCTCACCCACCTTCGATCTGCTCGCTGCCCTGGGCTTTGGCAAGCGCGAGATCGAGGCTGCAAATGTCCACGTCTGCGGCGCGATGACGGTGGAAGGAGCCCCGCATCTGAAGGCCGAGCACTATGCGGTGTTCGATTGCGCCAATCCGTGCGGCCGCACCGGCAAGCGCTATCTATCGGTCGAGAGCCACATCCGCATGATGGCGGCGGCTCAGCCCTTCATTTCCGGCGCGATCTCCAAGACCATCAACATGCCGAATGACGCGACGGTCGAGGATTGCAAGGAAGCCTATCTGCTCTCCTGGAAGCTGGCGTTGAAAGCCAACGCGCTCTATCGCGACGGCTCGAAGCTCAGCCAGCCGCTCAACGCGCAGCTGATCGCTGATGAGGATGACGAGGACGATGTCGTCGAGGCCTTCCTCGAGCGTCCGGCGGCGGGGCGCGCCACCGGGCTCGCCGAGAAGATCGTCGAGAAGATCGTCGAGCGCGTCACGGTCCTGCGCGAGCGTGAGCGCATGCCCGATCGCCGCAAGGGCTACACCCAGAAAGCGGTGGTCGGCGGCCACAAGGTCTATCTGCGCACCGGCGAATATGACGATGGCCGGCTGGGCGAGATCTTCATCGACATGCACAAGGAAGGCGCGGCGCTCCGCTCGATCATCAACAATTTCGCCATCGCTGTGTCGCTCGGCCTGCAATACGGCGTGCCGCTGGAGGAATATGTCGACGCGTTCACGTTCACCCGCTTCGAGCCGCAAGGTCCGGTGCAGGGCAACGATTCGATCAAATACGCGACCTCGATCCTCGACTATGTGTTCCGCGAGCTCGCTGTCTCCTACCTGGAGCGTTTCGATCTCGCCCACGTCGACCCGAGCGAAGCCGGCGGTTTCGACGCGCTCGGCAAGGGCGTCGAGGAAGGCAAGCCGACACCCGCAACGAACTATGTGTCGAAGGGCCTGACGCGTTCGCGCACCGATCGCCTGTCGGTGGTACGAGGGACGACAGCCTCCCCGGGCGGCAACATCACGGCCCTCGCCTCGGTGGGGGGCGCGCGTGCCGAGGTCGCCGGCACCACGGCACTGAAGACCGAACCGGAAGCAAAGCTTTCACCCGCCGAACAACTCGAGCACCGCGTCGACACCCAGGATGCCCGCGCGCACGCGAAAGCGGCGGCTTCCGAAAAACGTGCTGAAGCGCGCGCCAAGGGTTACGAGGGCGAAGCCTGCGGCGAGTGCGGCAACTTTACGCTGGTGCGTAACGGCACCTGCATGAAGTGCGACACCTGCGGGAGCACAACGGGCTGTTCGTGAACAAAAGCACCAAAGACATGGAACGCGCGCAGGCCGCGTTCCACAAGAAAGAGGTCCAGGCCCGTGAGGGTGCTACGGCCACGGCGGAATACAAGGCCGCCGCTCTGGCTGAACGCGCCAAGACCGAACGGTTGAGGGCTTTGCGGCTCGCAAAGGAAGCGGCCGACCGTGAGGCGACAGAGAACACACCGCCGCCCGCGGCAAAGCCGAAGGCTGCGGCTAAAAAGAAAAAGTGAAGCCCGCCCTTAAACGCCGCCCTTGTTCTTCAATCGAAACTGCACGTAGCCATATTTGAAGCTGTGGTTTGCGTCCCCGAGCGCCTCGATCCTGAACTCCCCGGCAGTCTGAAAGGCTTTCACGCTTCGCCCGTGGACGATCATCGTCTGCGGACCTTCCGGCGAGCGCCAATAGATCTTGGCTTCGGCGTTGGAATCCAGAATCGTGAAGACCACCGTGTGCCACTCACCGTCGTCGACGATCGTCTTCGGCGGCGATCCGCCGTGTTGTGTCCCCGTGCCCAGGGTCTCGAACGACTCGATCTGGCCGAAATCAATCACCTGGGCGGTCGCTTTTTGCGCGCCGAAGACCGTGCCCACACACAAAAGCGCCGACATCGCCGCAATCCGCATGACTGGCTGAAGCTTCATGGCCCGTATATCTCGCAAAGAGCCCGTTGCCTTCGAATAATTCTAGTCCCGGGATTTTCGTTCCGATAGTGCGGTACCGCTGGCCCTTTCCTTGCCGCAATGCACAACCAAGCTGGAGGTATGACTATCCAATTCTCATGGGACTATGACCGCGGGGAGACAGTCGCCGATGCGGTGGTCCATATCCTTGGCGTGACAATGGCGATTGCGGCTGCCGCGCTGCTCGTGGTGGTGGCCGCGCACGACGACAATGTCACCGAGGTCGTCGCGGTCATCGTTTACATCGCCGGTTTCCTGGCGATGTTCGGTTTCTCCGCCGCCTACAATTTGTGGCCGATCTCGCCGATCAAATGGTGGCTGCGCCGTCTAGATCACTCGGCGATCTATCTGTTGATCGCAGCGACCTACACCGCGTTCATCCTGCCGATGCACGGCACCGCTCCTGCCGTCCTGTTGGCAACCATCTGGCTCGCCGCACTCGCCGGCATCACCATCAAGGTCTTCTGGCCCGGCCGGTTCGACGGGACATCAATCGGACTTTACCTCGCAATGGGCTGGAGCTGCCTTTTTACAGTCCGGCCGATCGTCGCCGCGCTCACACCAGGCACGCTCTGGCTCATCGCGGCCGGCGGCGCCCTCTACTCGATCGGCGTGATCTTTCACGTTTGGAGAAGTCTGCGCTTTCAGAATGCGATCTGGCACGGTTTCGTCCTTGCCGCTGCTTCGTGTCACTACGCCGCCGTGCTGACATCGCTGGCCGATTGAACGCAGCTCTACGACCGGAACCAAAACAGCCGCTGCAAGTTCTCAGCTAGCGCATGGCCGCAGCTATCTGGGAGGAGAACATGCGGTCGTACGTAATGGCGGCACTTTGTGCCGCCGGTTTGACTCTTGCGGCGACATCCGGCGCCGTCGCGGCTCCAATTGCACCGGTCGGCAACGCAAATGCGAACGATGCTCGTGTGACGGCACATTATTACTACCATCGGCATTACCATCGTCACCATCACCACCATCGTCACTGCTGGTGGCGCCACGGCCACCGTCATTGCGGTTGGTAACGACTGGGCTGCGCAGCAAATTCAGTTCATAGTCGAAGACGCGTTGGCGCGGGCCAAAGCCGCAAGGCCCGCGCGCGTGTCGAGCGTAGGCTTCCATCCCACATTCAGAAGCTTCCCCGGGTCGACCATCATCTTCCCGCGGAGGCGCTGCCATTCGTCCGTGCGTCCGAGCGCGGCCGCGCCAAGCGAGATGAACGGCGGCGGGACCGGCAACAAACCTGCGCTTCGCCCTTCGCCTGCGCGCAAGGCCGCGACAATCTCGGCAAGTGTCAGCGGTGATGGATCGGCCACGACATAGGTCTCGCCCTTGGCCCTGGGCGATGCCAGCGCGAGATGAATGGCATCGATCAGGTTTCGTCGCGCCAGCAGCGAGCGGCGATTGCGGCAGAGACCAAGCGGCAGTGGCCAGGGCTTGCGCGCAAGCTCCATCAACCGCGCGAAATTGCCTTTGACGCCCTCACCATAGATCAGCACCGGCCGCAGGATGGTGAAGGGCACACCGGCCGCCCGCACCGCCTCCTCCGCGGCCAGCTTGGAGCGTCCGTAGGCATCGGTCGGGCGCGGCCGATCGGTTTCCCGCAGGACGGTTGCCGATGCCGCGCCGCTTTGCGCGCGTATCGATGACATGAAAACGAGATGGCCAATGCCGCTTGCCTTCGCGGCGTTCGCCAATTCGGCGGTCGCCAGGCGGTTAACGCGATCGTACGCTTGTTCGGCAATGTCGGGCCCGGCGTGTGCGATGCCCGCCAGATGAACTACCGTCCCGACATCTCTGAGCAGCGTGCGCCATTCGACCGGACGCGTCAGATCCGCGACGGCAATCACCTCGACCGACCGGGGGAAAACATCAGCCGGCTGGCGCATCGCCGCGCGCACCGGATGTCCAATATTGGCCAGTTCGGTGACCAGGGCGCGGCCAACAAAACCCGATGCGCCGGTCACGAGTATGCGCGTCACAGTCTGCCTCAAGCAAAAACGATTCAACACCAACCATCATCAACGCGGCGCCTGTGCCGTGGCAAGCCTGATGCCCATCCGAAAAAGGAGCAGTGTTCTACCGCTGCCATTACTCAGCGACTGCTATAAAGCAAGCGCCAGGAACCGGGTTCTGCGAAATCCCCATGGCCAAAAGAACGCGATCCAAGGCGGTGCGACAGGCTGTTCCTGCCGACGGGCTGGCGACATCGGTCTACAACAAAGGGCGCGCACCAACAATCCTGGCGCGCTCAACGTATCCACCTGGCAGCGGTCGCGGCCGGGCTTTGTCGGGCAGGCGTCCGCTGATGCAGCCGGAAACATTACCGCGATCTATCAGACACCCGAGCAAGGCATCGTGGCATGGTATTTTCTGCTGTCCAACCGCTACGGTTTCGGCACAAGACGGGTC
>DASRAF010000412.1:0-3463 GCA_035638295.1 Pseudolabrys sp. | reverse complement strand
ATGATGTGCATGATCGGGTAGACGCGCGTCTGGTCGTAATATTGCTGCTCAAGAGATTCGTAATCGGGAAACAGGCGCACAACGTCCGGGTGCTTTTCGCGGAACGAATTGGGCGGTCGGGCAATTATGACACAATCGAGCTCCCCAGAAGCAATCATGCCGCTCAGCGTTTTCTCAGGTATACGCGTAAGCCGGACGCCGACCGGTAGAGACAACTCGACCTTTTCGATGCGTCCAGCTTCGTTGGTGCCGGCCTGTACCCAGTCGATATCAGACAAAGAGAGGCCCTCTTCGTGCATTAGCCAGCCGCGCATGTAGACCGCAGCGGTGTGTGCCCATTCCGGAACGCCGATGCGTTTTCCACGCAAGTCTTTTGCAGTCTTGATGCCTGCCTTGCGATTTACATAGAACGAAGCGAAACGGAACAGCCGCGAGGGATAAACCGGCAGACCGGTGATGTCGGAATCATTCCGGGTCACCTGCGCCATGAACTTGGCGAAGGAAAGCTCCGATACATCCCATTCCCGGTTGAAGGTGAAGCGCGAGAAAATCTCGTGATGGCCTAGCGTAAGCCAGTTGGCGTCAACGCCTTCGGCGCGTACCAATCCTAGTCGGAAATCACGGAAGTGGTCGTAATCGGTGGTGGCGATGGTGAGAGCAACGCTCATGAATTGATGCGCCGCGTCATGCGCGCCGCTTGGCTTCGATTCTGTCCCAGATCATCGCAGCTACGTCAGGTCCGCCCAGGTTCTTGATGGCTCGAATTCCCGTAGGCGAAGTCACATTGATTTCGGTGAGATAGCCATCGATAACGTCAATGCCGACGAACAAAAGACCGCGATCGCGCAACGCCGGACCGATCCGTTTACAGATCTCGGCTTCGCGTTTCGTCAATTCCGTTGCTGACGGTGCGCCGCCGCGAACCATGTTGGATCGCAGGTCGTCGGCCGCCGGTATGCGGTTCACTGCGCCGGCATATTCGCCGTCCACCAAAATGATGCGCTTATCGCCGTGCTTGATGTTGGGCAAAAACTTCTGTACCACCCACTGCTCGCGAAAGGTCGTCGAAAAAAGATCATAAAGCGATCCGAAATTAAGGTCTTCGCGCTCAAGCCGAAACACCGCTTCGCCGCCTCTTCCGTAAAGAGGCTTCATCACGATGTCGCCGTGCTCAGTCCGAAACGCCTTGATCTCGGCAAGATCGCGCGAAATCAGGGTCGGGGGCATCAGATCGGAAAACTCGGTGACAAATACTTTCTCGGGAGCATTGCGGACACTCGCTGGATCGTTAACCACCAGCGTCTTCTGATGAATGCGCTCAAGGAGGTGTGTGGTCGTGACGTACGCAAGATCGAAGGGAGGATCCTGGCGCAGAAGTACGACGTCGAATTCCGTGAGGGCCGCCCGCCTCGGCTTGTCCAGCGTGAAATGGTCGCCGGGCTTGTCGCGGACCGCGAGGGACTCAACGTGGGCGAAAACTTGACCATTGAGAAGTGCCAGCCGGTCGGGCGTGTAATAAGTGAGCTGATGTCCACGCTTTTGCGCTTCCAGCAGCAGGGCGAAGGTTGAGTCGCCCTTGATGTTGATCCGCTTGATCGGATCCATTTGAACAGCGATTTTGAGGCTCATGACGCCCTTTAGACGAATAAAGCGTTAACAAATTACCCGCACTATAACCGCTTCAGAGCCGCTGTTGCACGGCCGCCGGTGAAACTGCCAACGCTTTCGATTGCCGCCAGACTATACGCAATCTTTGCGTTAATGGCCGCGAAGCACCGCGCCGACGCGCCGCTGCGCGCTTGCCGTCGTTCCGGCCGCGACCTTGCGTCACCGACGAACGGGGGCTGTCATTTGCCCTCATTCACCGCATCCTTGGCAAGGATCAACGCGCGCTGGTAGACCTCGCGGCGCGGGCGTCCGGTGGCCAGCGCGACTTCACCGACAGCGTCCTTAACCGAAACGCGCCTCAACGCCTGAAGCAGCAATTCGTCGACATTGTCCGAGGTCCCATCGTCGTCGGCGGGCGGCGCCACGACGACGACAAACTCTCCTCGCAACTCCGCGCCGGCAGCGTAGTCGCGCGCAAGCGTCTCAAGATCTCCCCGCCTGACCTCTTCGTGCAACTTGGTCAGCTCGCGACAGGTTGCGGCAGCTCGTTTTCCGAACGCCGCCGCGAGGTCGGCAAGCGTTGGCGCCAGACGCGATCCACTTTCGAACAGAACGAGTGTCGCCGGAATGCTGGCAAGTTCAGCAACACGTTTCTGGCGGGCAGCCTGCTTCGCCGGCAGAAAGCCCTCGAAGAAAAAACGGTCAGTCGGCAAGCCGGCGACCGAAAGCGCAGCCAGCACAGACGAAGGCCCTGGCAAAGCAGTCACGGTGTGGCCGGCTTCGCACGCCGCCCGCACCAGCTTGTAGCCCGGATCGGAAATCAACGGCGTGCCGGCGTCAGAGACAAGCGCGATTGCCTGCCCATCGGCGAGCCGCGCCAATAGCCTGGGCCGCGCCTCGGCGGCATTGTGCTCATGATAGGGCGTGAGCGGTGTCTCTATCCCGTAGCGATCCATGAGTTTTCGGGTAACGCGGGTATCTTCACAGGTGACTATGTCGACGCCTGCCAGCACTTCGAGCGCGCGCAAGGTGATGTCGCCGAGATTTCCGATCGGCGTGGCTACCAGGTAGAGGCCGGGCTCTGCCTTGGCGGCGCCCATCGCACTGCCAAATGGAGCGTAACGGCGCAGTCGTTTGCTCTCGTTCGCCATGGTCGGAACTCTAAACGGCCGCTCGCGCCGCGTCATGTGTCACAATTTTCGGTGCTTTTCGTACCCGTTAACTTTCGCGCGACAAAATCGGCGATACCGGTTACGACAGACACAGAAATGTCGCACGGGGAGCGACGATGCGGGTCATGTCGCACAAAGTGGGGATTTTGACGCAGGCGTGGACGCGTCTGCGCGCCACCCTATCCCTTTTGGGGTTGACTGCGCTCCTCGCCGCATGCAGCACGCAACTGGGCGGGGGCGGGCCGCCTATAGCCCAGCAACCTGGCGAGGCGACTGCCGCGAATGCTGCCGTCGGCGAAGGCCAAGTGCGCGTCGCGTTGATCCTGCCGCTCTCCGGTCAAGGCAATGCCAGCGTTGCCGGACAATCGATGAAGAACGCGGCTGAAATGGCACTCGCGGAATTCAAAAGTCCCAACATTCAACTGCTGGTGAAGGATGATGGTGGCACGGTGCAAGGTGCACAGGCCGGCGCCCAGCAGGCGATCTCTGAAGGTGCGGAGATCATCATCGGTCCAATTTTCGCGCAATCGGTCAGTGCGGTTGGGCAGATTGCGCGCACGAGCAATATCCCGGTCATCGCGTTCTCCACCGATGTCAGCGTGGCGGCGCGAGGCGTCTACCTGTTGAGCTTCCTGCCCGAAACCGATGTTCGCCGCATCGTCGATTTTTCCATCTCGCGCGGA
>DASRAF010000411.1:0-7170 GCA_035638295.1 Pseudolabrys sp. | reverse complement strand
TCATCACCGCCAGCGCATAGTGGCAGACGATCGGATCGACCACCCGCTCTTTGGTCATCGGATTGACGCCACCATCGGCGAGCGTCGCGCCCATCACCGCAAGATCCTTTGCGCTGACATTCAGCGAGCACTGCCGCGTATAAAGATCGACAGCTTCCATCGGATCGCAGTAGATCCGGCCGACGCTGAGCAAGAACTGGGCGATGCTCCTGTTACGGAAATTCGTCTGCAGCGCGGATTTCAGCACCTCTTCATTCATCGGAAGCTTGCGGCCGGCGAACCTGGACAGGCCCTCATGTATGAACTTCCACTTGGCCTCGTGCGTCGCGCCCGGCACCAAACTCGTTGTCGCAATCGCGCCGGCATTCACCATTGGGTTGGTGCGACCGTCAGACGTGCGTTCGATGCCGGCAACGGAATTGAACGCAAAGCCGGTGGCATTGGCGCCGAGTTTCTTCCGCGCTTCCTCGGCACCGAGCAGCTGGCAAATCAACGCAAACAGGAAGGGTTTCGACACACTCATGATCGAGAATTCGTGGTCGGTGTCGCCAGCGGCATGGATGATGCCGTTCGTTTCGACCACGCAGATCCCGAACAAATCGGCGGGCACCTTCGCCAACGCCGGATAGACCTGTGAGTTTTCGCCGTCAGACGTGGATTTGAATTTGGCGTGGGCCTCGGCCACCAGCGTTTCAACGAGGTCTGGAGCCGGCAAATGCCCGGTCGAAATATACGGGCGATCAGCAGCCTGCGCAGAAACTTGCTTGTTCATTCGGCAACTCGCTCTGTGGTGGGGATCTGCCTCACGAATCGGCTGAATTCATCTGCATGCAAAGATCGATACAAGATCGTTCGCTGGGTCCCATTGGACCCAAGGGCTATGCGCGTTTTCTCGTCCGATTTCATATCGACGAAAGGCTGCAACGTTTGCAGGTATTTGAGCAAAGCATGCATCGTCAGCGCGCACGATGGGACTGAGGTCCAATAGGTGTGCACTGCGGGACTGATCTAGTCTCCCCAGAAGGTATACCGATCCGGACCCCGCAGGTCCGCTGGGGGGGCGGCATTGCCGTTGCTGATTGATCAATCAAAGGAAGATTTTGACCATGGCTACGTGCATTGACCATGCAAGCGCAACAAATGGCGCGATGCACGCCACTGCGCCTTTATTGGTGATGTTCGTGGCGCTCGTGGTGCTTTCCGGGTGTTCACAGGAAGCAGAAACCGCGGCACCACAGCCTCGCCCTGTGCGCACCGTCACGGTCGAACAGCGGGCAACCGGAGCCACCGTAACCCTGACCGGTCGGATCGAGGCCGAGGATGAAGTGGCGCTGGCATTCCGAATTTCAGGCCGGATGCTGGAAAACGATCGTAAGCTCGGAGACCGGATCGAAGCCGGACAGGTCGTCGCGCGTCTCGAGGCACAGAATGAACGCAATGCGTTACGCGCCGCGCAGGCCAATCTCGTCGCTTCCCAAAGTCAGCTGACGCAGGCGCGTAATCACTTCGAGCGGCAGGATACCCTGCTCAAGCAAGGCTGGACCACCCGCGCCAATCACGACCAGGCCACGCAGGCTTTGCAGACCGCGGAGTCGCAGGTCGATGCGGCCGAAGCGCAGGTGAAAACCGCCTACGACCAGGTGAGCTTTACTGAGCTCAAGGCGGACGCGCCTGGCGTGGTCACACTGGTAGGCCCCGGTGCGGGCGAAGTGGTGCAAGCCGGCCAGATGATCCTGCGCGTCGCCCGGCGAGACGGACGCGATGCCATCTTCGACGTCCCGGCACAGGTTATCAGGACTGCGCCAAGCGATCCCCGCGTCACGGTCAATCTCACGGACGATCCAAGGGTGAGCACGACCGGTCGTGTGCGTGAAATCGCGCCGCAGGCCGACCCGGTGACCCGCACTTTCGCGGTCAAGGTCGGTTTGAACGATCCCCCGCCGGCCATGCGACTTGGCGCGACCGTGACGGGACGCATGCAAGGCGATTCCGTGCCCGTGATCGAAATTCCCGCAACCGCATTGACCAAAGCCAACAGCCAGCCCGCCGTCTGGATCGTCGACCCCGCAAACCGCACCGTCTCGATCCGAAATGTCGATGTCCTGCGCTACGACCCTGCGCGCGTTGCAGTCTCAGGCGGCCTGACAACTGGCGACGTCGTCGTTACTGCGGGCGTACAAGCCCTGCACCCGGGCCAGAAGGTCCGCTTGCTCGGGCTGGAGCCGTAGGATGGGCTTCAATCTTTCTGAGTGGGCACTCAGTAACCGGTCACTCACGGTCTATCTGATGATTATGGCGGTGGTCGCCGGCCTTTTTGCCTTCGTGAAGCTTGGCCGCAACGAAGACCCCTCCTTCGTCATCAAAACGATGGTGGTGCAGGCCGCATGGCCCGGCGCCAGTGTCGATGACATGCTCAAGCAGGTCACCGAGCGGCTCGAACGTACGCTGCAGGAAACGCCGAAGCTCGATTTCCTCCGCAGCTTCACGCGCGCCGGCGTTACCACGATCTTCGTCAACCTCAAGGACAGCACGGGCGCGCGGGAGATTCCCGATATCTGGTATCACGTGCGCAAAAGCATCGGTGACATGCGCCACACCCTCCCCACGGGCGTTGTCGGACCGGGCTTCAACGATGAATTCGGCGACACATTCGGAATTATCTACGGCTTCACCGCCGATGGATTTACGCATCGCGAGCTTCGCGACTATGTCGAAGATGTGCGCTCGAAGCTGCTGCATGTGCGCGACGTATCCAAGATCGAGATTCTGGGCGCACAGGATGAAAAGATTTTTGTTGAATTCTCGATGGAAGAGCTGGCCAGCCTCGGCGTTGACCGCTCGGCGCTGATCGCGGCGTTGCAGGCACAGAACGTCGTGCAGCCCGCCGGCACGATACAGACGGGCAATGAAACACTTTCGCTGCGCGTGTCGGGCGCCTTCCGGTCCGAGGAAGACGTCGCGAACGTCAACTTCGCCGTCGGCGGCCGCATGTTGCGCTTGAGCGACATTGCGCGGATCCGGCGCGGCTTTGCCGACCCGCCGCAACCGCTGTTTCGCGTCAATGGCCAACCAGCCATCGGCCTCGCCGTCGCCATGCGAGACGGCGGCGATATTTTGGCTCTTGGCAGGAATATCAAGAGCGCCATTGACGAGGCCACTGCGGATCTACCGTTGGGCGTGGAACCGAGACTGGTCGCGGACCAGGCAGCCACCGTCGACAGCGCCATTTCCGAGTTCATGACATCGCTGTGGCAGGCGGTGGCGATCATCCTCCTCGCCAGTTTCGTGAGCCTCGGTTTTCGTCCCGGCCTGGTGATCGCTTCTGCCATTCCGCTCACGCTCGTTGTCGTCTTTTCCATCATGCAGATTTCGAACATCGACATGCAGCGTATTTCGCTTGGCGCGCTCATCATCGCGCTTGCGCTGATGGTGGACGATGCCATGACTACGACGGACGCAATGTTGACGCGGCTCGCGCAGGGTGACGACAAGGTTCAGGCAGCGACATTCGCCTTTCGCACCTATGCCTCTGCCATGCTTGCCGGCACGCTCGTGACCATTGCGGGCTTCGTTCCTGTCGGCTTTGCCGCGAGCGGCGCCGGCGAGTACACCTTCTCGCTGTTCGCCGTCGTCGCCATCGCATTGATCGTGTCTTGGTTCGTCGCCGTGCTGTTCGCACCGTTGCTGGGCGTAGCGATTCTCGCTCCGCCCAAGGCGACAGCGTCCTCCGAGCCGGGTTGGTTTTTCCGAACCTACCGCGCCTTCCTCACCTGGGCTCTGCGCGCAAAATGGCTGACCATTGCCGCGACACTCGCGCTGTTTGCCGCTTCGCTCTTCGCGATACGCCTCATTCCCAATCAGTTCTTCCCGACTTCCGACAGGCCCGAACTTCTCGTCGACATGACGCTGCCGCAAAACGCCTCGATTTTCGCGAGCGAATCCGTGTCGCGCCGGTTGGATGACGTTCTCAAGGACGACCCCGACGTCGCACGCTGGAGCACCAATGTCGGACGCGGCGCGATACGCTTTTATCTGCCGCTCAACGTGCAGCTTCCGAATAACTTCTTCAGCCAGGCCGTGGTCGTCGCCAAGGACGTGGCCGCGCGCGAGCGCCTGCGGGTGAAGCTCGAAAATGTCCTGGCCAATGATTTTCCCAACCTCGTTAGCCGCGTCTCCACGCTTGAACTTGGCCCCCCGGTCGGCTGGCCAATCCAGTACCGCGTCAGCGGTCCGGAGATATCACAGGTGCGCGAGATCGCCCTGAAGCTGGCCCAGGTGATGGCGAAAAATCCGCAGGTCGTGCATGTCAACTACGACTGGTTTGAGCCTGCCCGGCAGGTGCGCATTCAGATCGACCAGAACGAGGCGCGCTTGCTGGGGCTGAGCTCGCAGGCGCTCGCGAGCGTGCTCAACACGGTCATTACCGGCAGCCCCATCACGCAGGTGCGTGACGACATTTATCTCGTCGACGTCATCGCGCGCGCGACCGACGAAGAGCGTGTATCCCTCGATACGCTGCGGTCGATCCAAGTGCCGCTAGCGAACGGGCGCACCGTGCCGCTCAGCCAGTTTGCGACTTTCACCTATGACCAGGAACAACCGCTGATCTGGCGGCGTGACCGCGTCCCGACTCTCACGGTTCAGGCAGACGTTAATACCGGCGTACTCCCCGCAACGGTCGTTGAAGCCCTGGGGCCATCGATCACGGAACTGAACAAGACTTTGCGGCGGCCTTACCGGATCGCCGTGGGCGGCGTCGTCGAGGACAGCGCCAACGCGCAAGCCTCGGTCGTCGCGGTGGTGCCGGCAATGCTGCTGATCATGTTCACCGTTCTGATGGTGCAACTGAGAAGCTTCTCTCGCCTGTTCATCGTTCTGAGCGTCGGGCCGCTCGGGCTGATCGGTGTCGTTGGAGCCTTGCTGCTGTCCGGCAAGCCGCTGGGATTCGTCGCCATTCTCGGAATTCTAGCGCTGCTAGGCATGATCACCAAAAATGCGGTGATCCTCATCGACCAGATTGAATCTGAAAGACGTCAGGGCAAGGGCGTGTGGCAGGCGGCGGTTGATGCCAGCAGCACGCGGTTCCGGCCGATCATGCTGACGGCGATTTCGACAGTTCTCGGCATGATACCGATTGCGCCGACAGTGTTCTGGGGGCCAATGGCCTTTGCCATCATGGGGGGACTGCTCGTCGGCACAATCCTCACGCTGGTCTTCCTGCCGACGCTTTATGTCGCGTGGTTCCGCGGGAAGGAAGGGGATTCGAACGCTAAACTCGCGACGGCGAAATGACGCAATGTCGGCATAGTGATGTGAGTACGCATGGCGAAACAACCGAAGTCTGATCGTGATCCGGTGCTTGTCGACCTTGCCCTGCAGGGAGGCGGCTCGCATGGCGCCTTCACGTGGGGCGTGCTGGATCGTCTTCTGGAAGAACCCTGGCTGCGCATCGACGGCATATCGGGTACATCCGCCGGCGCCATGAACGGCGCTGTGCTGGTCGCCGGATATACCGCGGGCGGTGCCGAAGGCGCGAGAGCCGCGCTCGATGCTTTCTGGAAACGTGTTTCGCACTCGGCGCGATTCAGTCCCATCCGACGGAGCCCGCTGGATGTCATGCTGGGACGGTGGACGCTTGACACCTCACCGTTCTATCTCGCCTTTGATTTGGCGAGCCGCGTTTTCTCTCCCTACGATCTGACCCCGAGCGGCACAAACCCGCTGCGCGACGTTCTCGCCCAGTCCGTCGATTTCGGTGAGGTCGCGCGCGCCCAGATCAGACTGTTTGTCACGGCCACCAATGTCCGGACTGGACGTGGGCGCGTTTTTCGCAACGCCGAAATTACGCCCGACGTTCTTCTGGCGTCGGCGTGTCTGCCGACCCTGTTCCAGGCCATTGAAATTGAAGGCGAGCCCTATTGGGATGGAGGCTATTCTGGCAATCCCACGATCACGCCCCTCGTCCGCGAATGCAAATCGCAGGATACGCTTCTCGTCGCCGTCAATCCCGTCGAACGGCCCGGCACGCCGCGATCTGCGCGCGAAATCCTCGACCGGTTGAACGAGGTTTCGTTCAACGCCACTCTGCTCAAGGAGCTGCGCATGATCGCGCTGTTGCGGCAGGTCGCCGATGCAGGAAGCAGCGAGGGCGCGCAGTGGGCGCATATGCGTATTCACCTGATCGCGAGTGAGCTGCTTTCCACGCTCGGGGCATCATCCAAGTTCAACGCCGAATGGGATTTTCTGCGCATGCTGCGCGACGAAGGCCGACGTGCGGCCGAAGCGTTCATCAGCGGGAAAGCCGACAACATTGGCAAGCAATCGTCCATCGACCTCGACGTTCTGCTGCAGCAGGTCTGACGCATGGGTCTTCTTGGTATTCTTGCAGCCCTTGGGCTTCTCATTTGGCTTTCGTTTCGCGGCTGGAGCGTCCTCCTGCTCGCCCCGGCCGTTGCACTGTTTGCGGCCGCGACCGCACGAGAACCCCTGCTCGCCCACTGGACGCAAACGTTCATGGGCAGTGCGGCGCAATTCATCGCGCAATTCTTTCCGATATTCCTGCTCGGTGCGTTGTTCGGAAAGCTCATGGACGACAGCGGGTCGGTGCAGACGATCGCCAGTTTCATGGGTGAGAAGCTTGGGCACCAGCGCGCAGTCCTTGCGGTGGTGCTGGCCGGCGCGCTCGTCACCTATGGTGGCGTCAGCCTCTTCGTCGCCTTTTTCGTGCTGGCGCCGATGGCGCGGGCACTATTCCAGGCGGCCAACATACCGCGGCGGTTGATGCCGGCCGCGATCGCTCTCGGCACCTCGACGTTCACAATGTCGGCCATGCCGGGAACGCCGGCAATCCAGAACACGATTCCGATGCCGTTCTTCGGCACGACGCCCTTTGCAGCGCCTGGCTTGGGCATCATCGCCTCGATCATCATGCTCATATTCGGGCTGTGGTGGCTCGGCCGCGCTGAAGCTTCGGCGCGGCGATCTGGCGAAGGCTTCGGCGGTACCGGCGATGTCGCGACCAAAGACGTCGCCGATGATCAGTTCATCCGCGAACGCGCCACGACGGCGCACGAGTTCGACCCGGCCGAGATTTCGCACGGCATGCGCACCGATGCCGCCCCGTCGATCGTGATGGCGGTCTTGCCGCTTTTGGTCGTGGTAGGCTTCAAC
>DASRAF010000410.1:0-2327 GCA_035638295.1 Pseudolabrys sp. | reverse complement strand
GCTTCTCGCTCGGCTATTGCGGCCAGTCGCCGGAGCGGCTCAAGTCGCATATGGCCCATCAGGCCGATTTCGACATGCTCACGCAGCGTGCGACGACCGGCCCGAACAAGGGCGATTATTACGGTCTGCCCTGGCCTTGCTGGGGTAAGCCCGAGGTCAAGCACCCGGGGACACCGCTGCTCTACAACACGAATCTCGCGGTCATGGACGGCGGCGGCTGTTTCCGGGCCCGGTTCGGTGTCGAACGCGAGGAAAAGCAGCCTGATGGCACGACCGTGAAGGTCAGCTTGCTCGCCGACGGATCGTATCCAAAAGGTTCGGAAATCAAGGATGGCTATCCCGAGTTCACACTCGCGGTGCTGAAGAAGCTCGGCTGGGACAAAGACCTGACCGAGGCGGAGATGGCGGTGATCAACAAGATCAATCCGACCACTCCGGACGCCGTATCATGGTCTACTGACTTGTCCGGCGGCATTCAGCGCGTTGCATTGATTCACGGCTGTGTCCCCTACGGCAACGCCAAGGCACGCATGAACGCCTTTAACCTGCCGGACCCAATTCCAGTGCACCGGGAGCCGATCTACACGCCGCGAGTCGAGCTGGTGTCCAAATATCCGACCTTGCCCGACGCCAAACAGTTCCGGCTGCCCAACATGGGTTTCTCGGTACAAAAGGCAGCTGTCGAGAGGGGCGTCGCCAAGCAGTTTCCGCTCATCCTCTCGTCCGGCCGATTGGTCGAGTACGAAGGGGGCGGCGAGGAAACTAGATCTAACAAGTGGCTGGCCGAGCTGCAGCAGACGATGTTCATCGAAATCAATCCCGCCGACGCGGCTGATCGCGGCATCAAGGATGGCGGGCTTGTTTGGGTCACTGGAGCGGAGAACGGCTCTAAGGCCAAGGTCACGGCGCTCGTTACCGAGCGCGTCGGCAGGGGCGTTGCCTGGATGCCATTCCACTTCGGCGGCTGGTTCGCAGGTCAGGATCTGCGGGCCAACTATCCGGCAGGGACGGATCCTATCGTGCTCGGTGAGAGCGCCAACACGATCACGACCTACGGTTATGATCCTGCGACAGGGATGCAGGAAGCCAAGGTCACCCTGTGTCAGATCACAGCGGCTTGAGAAGGCGGGATCATGGCTCGAATGAAATTCCTCTGCGACGCCGACCGCTGCATCGAGTGCAACGCGTGCGTCACCGCCTGTAAGAACGAGAACGAGGTACCGTGGGGCATCAACCGCCGCCGCGTTGTCACGCTTAATGACGGGAAACCAGGCGAACGTTCGGTATCGATGGCCTGCATGCACTGCACCGATGCACCTTGCGCCGCAGTTTGTCCGGTAAATTGCTTTTACACCACGGCAGACGCCGTAGTGCTGCACAGCAAGGACCTGTGCATCGGCTGTGGTTATTGCTTCTACGCCTGTCCCTTTGGGGCGCCACAATATCCGAAGGTTGGCAACTTTGGCTCGCGCGGTAAAATGGACAAGTGCACCTATTGCGCCGGCGGGCCGGAAGCGGACGGTAGCAAGGCCGAGTACGAGAAATATGGTGCCAATCGCCTCGCCGAAGGCAAACTGCCGCTATGTGCCGAGATGTGCTCGACTAAGTCGCTGCTTGCCGGCGATGGCGACGTGATCGCGCAGATCTACAAGGAGCGCGTATCGCGACGCGGGTATGGCTCCGGTGCCTGGGGCTGGCAGACAGCTTACGGCGAGACGATTGCGACCTGATTGGGCGGAATTCGCGTGCTGCAGGTCTTCGCAATCTAAGGCCAAGCTGCTGACGCACCGCCAAAGCACACCTCGCTCTTGTTACTGCGCATAGCTCGAAGACAGAACTCCCGCCCCTTCCAATGTCCGCTTCGGGTCAAAAGCGGACATCACCGCAGTGCTGATCAATGTCCGCTTCACCCCCAAAAGGGGACATTGCGCCGCGAGGATCATCGCCTAATTTTTTGTCTTGAGATTGCGTTGAATCAGGTCGGCAATTTCCAGATCGTCGCCTTCGGCTCGCTGATCTAGGCCTTTCGTAACGCCAAGCTGATCGTTCAACTCGCGGTTCTGGCTCATCTTCCACTTGCCCTCAAGGCGCGTGATGACGAAGCGGAAGCCCACGATGCCGCGCAGCATGGCATCGATGAAAGATTGAGGTGCGTCCGAAGGCGCCCAAGGTCTGGCCTGGGTTGCTCTTGCTGCGTGGTGAGCTCGTCGACGTGCTTGCGCAGCCAGTCTTTGTTCTCCATCACTTCTAAGCGGCCGTACGCATGTACGGTTGCATAGTTCCAAGCGGGACGACTTTGCCGTGTTGTGCTTTATTGGGGGTGATAT
>DASRAF010000409.1:0-5880 GCA_035638295.1 Pseudolabrys sp. | reverse complement strand
CCGCCTGCGGCAACGTCGAAAACCTTTGTGGTCATGGGCAAGACATTCGACCCGGCCAAACCTGAGGACTACCTCAAGGGCTTCAAGATCAAGAAGGTTGTCTGAATGAAGACGGCATCGCTGACCGGGCGCGCTGCGGTCTTCATTCACGCTGTTGTTCACTTTCCTGTTGGCGTGGCATCTGGCCACGTGTGGTTCGAAAACGGTGCACCACATGAATCCCGAATACGCCAAGCTGATGGGCGCGACCGCGACCCAGGGCAAATCCGCGATGCCCGGACCGATCGATGTCGGGGCAAAGCTCTGGGAGCACCTCCGCCGGCCGTTTTATGACAACGGGCCGAACGACAAAGGCGTCGGCATTCAACTTGCCTATTCGATCGCGCGAGTGCTGATCGGATATCTGCTTGCGATGCTGGTAGCGATACCGGTCGGTTTCCTGATCGGCATGTCGCCGTTGATGGGCAAGGCGCTCGATCCATTCATTCAGGTGCTCAAGCCAATCTCGCCGCTCGCCTGGATGCCGCTCGCGCTCTACACGATCAAGGACTCGAGCCTGTCGGCGATCTTCGTGATCTTCATCTGTTCGCTGTGGCCGACGATGATCAATACCGCCTTCGGCGTCGCCGCCGTGCGGCGCGAATGGCTGAACGTCGCAAAGACGCTTGAAGTCGGGACCTTTCGGCGCGCGTTTACTATCATCCTGCCGGCGGCGGCACCGACGATCCTGACCGGCATGCGCATCTCGATTGGAATCGCCTGGCTGGTCATTGTCGCCGCCGAAATGCTGGTCGGAGGTACAGGCATCGGTTACTTCGTCTGGAACGAATGGAACAATCTGTCGATCACCAACGTGATCACGGCGATTCTGTTGATCGGCCTCGTCGGCATGTTGCTCGACTTCATCCTCGCGCGGCTCACGCGCCTGGTCACCTTTCCCGAGTGAGCCATGTCGGATCGGTTCATTTCCGTCGAGGGCATTGCGCGGCGATTTCCCGCGCCTGGCGGCGGCACGACGACAGTGTTCGAAGACCTGTGGCTGTCGATGGCGCGCGGCGAATTTGTCTGCATGATTGGCCATTCCGGTTGCGGCAAGACCACGGTGCTGAACATCCTCGCCGGGCTTGATGTGCCGTCGGACGGAACGGTGATCGTGGACGGGCAGGCGATCGAAGGCCCGAGCCTCGACCGGGCGGTGATCTTCCAGAGCCATGCGCTGCTGCCCTGGCGTACGGTCATCGGCAACGTCGCTTATGCCGTGTCGTCAAAGTGGCGCCGCTGGTCGGCGGCGCAGGTGGCGGCGCACTCGCAGAAATTCATTGACCTCGTCGGGCTCAAGGGCGCGGAGCACAAGCGGCCCGCCGAACTTTCCGGCGGCATGAAGCAGCGCGTCGGCATCGCGCGCGCGCTTTCGATCGAACCGAAAATCATGCTGATGGATGAGCCGTTCTCCGCGCTCGACGCGCTGACGCGGGGAACGCTGCAGGATGAGGTTCGCGGCGTCTGCCAGGAAACCGGGCAGACTGTGTTCATGATCACCCATGACGTGGACGAAGCCATCTATCTCGCCGACAAGATCGTACTGATGACCAACGGACCTGGCGCGGTGCTGGCGGAGATCGCGGAAAATCCCTTGCCGAGGGAGCGGACCCGCAATGAATTCCACAAGCATCCGCTCTATTACGCGACGCGCAATCACATCATCGATTTTCTGGTCAGCCGCAGCCGCACCTTTATCGAGAAGGCGCGTGACACATATGATCCGCGAAACGTGGCTGTGGTGCGCCCTGGGCTGCCGGAGCCTACGATTGCCAGAGCCCAGGATCCATCCGCCAAACCGAGCCGCGGTCAGCAGGTCGCCGCGCACTGATCCCTTGCAGAGGAGGAAACATCATGAACCGGTCCGATCTCACCGAAAAGCTTCTCGACATCAAGCGCGAGAAGGGGTGGACGTGGAAATACATCTGTGAGCAGATCGGGGGCATGTCGCCCGTGATGATCACGGGCAGTGTGCTTGGTCAGCAGAAAATGACCAAGCCGATGGCCGCCGCCGCCGCCAAACTGTTCGGCCTCAGCAAGAGCGAGCAGGCGCTGCTCAATGAAGTGCCCATGCGCGGCACCGGCACGACGATGCCGCCGACCGATCCGCTGATCTACCGTTTCTACGAACTGGTGATGGTCAACGGACCCGCGTGGAAGGCGCTGATCGAAGAAGAGTTCGGCGACGGCATCATGTCGGCCATCGACTTCGATATGACGATCGATCGTCAACCCGATCCCAAAGGCGACCGGGTCAAGATCAACATGACCGGCAAGTTCCTGCCGTTCAAATATTACGGCGCCACGGGAAATGCCCTGGCTTACGGATTGAAGGAAGACTAGCCGTCATTCCTTGCGCTTGCGCGCCGGTTTTTTCGTCTCGCCGTCCACCAGCACCTGCGGCCCGATATCGGCGACGCGCGTGGTGCCGGTCAGCGCCATGGCGACGCTGAGCTCCTTCTCAAGGATGTCGATCGCCTTGGCTACGCCTTCCTTGCCGCGTGCGCCCAGCCCGTAGACGAAGGCTCGGCCGATCATGCAGGCGCGTGCCCCCAACGCGAGCGCGCGCAAAAGGTCGGCACCGGTGCGGATACCGCCATCGAACAGCACTTCGGTGTCGGAGCCGACGGCCTGTGCGATCGCCGGAAGCGCGGAAATGGAGGACGGCGCGCCATCGAGCTGGCGCCCGCCGTGGTTTGAAACAACGACGGCATCCGCGCCGAGCTTGACCGCGGTTTTCGCGTCTTCGATGTCGAGGATTCCTTTGATAATGAGCTTGCCCGGCCAGACTTTCTTGATCCACTCGACGTCTTTCCAGTTCAGCGCCGGATCGAATTGTTCGTTGGTCCACTGCGCCAGCGACGTGACATCCTCCATACCCTTCACATGCCCGGCGAGATTGCCGAAGTTCTTGCTCTTGCTTCGCAGGATACTGAAGGCCCAGGCGGGCTTGGTGGCAATGTCGACGACGTTTCTCAGGCGAATTTCAGGTGGCACCGTCATGCCGTTGCGAAGATCGCGATGGCGCTGGCCGAGCACCTGAAGATCGACGGTGAGCACGAGCGCATTGCACTTGGCAGCGACGGCGCGCGAGAGAATGTCGCGGGAGAAGCCACGATCGCGAATAACGTAAAGCTGAAACCAGAACGGCTTTTTGGTTGCTTCCGCCACCTGCTCGATCGAGTTGATCGACATGGTCGACAGAGTGAACGGGACATTGGCCTCTTCCGCCGCCTGCGCGGAGAGAATTTCGCCGTCGCCGTGCTGCATGCCGCAAAGGCCGATCGGTGCCAACGCAATTGGCGCGCTGACTTTCTGGCCAATGATGGTGGTGGCGAGGCTTCGCTCCGAAACATCGACCATAACGCGCTGACGCAGTTTGATTCTCTCAAGATCAGCGCGATTCGCGCGTAGCGTCTCTTCGTTATAGGAACCGCTGTCGGCGTAATCGAAGAAAGCTTTGGGAACCTTGCGCCGGGCAATGTCACGCAGGTCTTCGATGCAGGTAATAGGCTTCATGGGAAGTGGCCCGGCCGTCCAATCGTTTCCAAATCGGGTAGCACAGCGGCGGGTTGCGGCGAAATAGGTGGTTTTCGGTCGCTTTTAAGGTTAACGCGCGCAGGGATCGGTCACGATTTTTGAGGCAAATTGGCCGGGCTGACATTATTATGCGCTCGCTAAAGCGACTGGCCGATCGCGACATCCGGCCGGCCGGGGGAATCAAACCTTAGTTTGCGTCAGGGATCAGCTGTATGGCGCGTCGTTATTTTGGCACCGACGGAATTCGCGGCCGGGCCAACCGGGTGATTACCCCGGAGCTTGCGTTGAAAGTCGGTCAGGCTGCCGCGCTGATCTTCAGAAATGGTGATCACAAGCATCGCGTTCTGATCGGCAAGGACACGCGCCTGTCAGGCTACATGATCGAGACGGCTTTGGTCGCCGGCTTCACGTCGGTCGGCATGGACGTCCTGCTTACCGGTCCGATTCCCACGCCGGCGATCGGGATGCTTGCGCGCTCGATGCGCGCGGACCTCGGCGTCATGATCTCGGCATCGCACAATCCTTTCGACGACAACGGGATCAAGCTTTTCGGTCCGGACGGCTACAAACTCAGCGACGAGACGGAGAGCAAGATCGAGGATCTGCTTGATTCCGATCTCGGCAAGCAGCTCGCCAAAAGTGACGACCTCGGGCGCGCGAAGCGCATCGATGGCGTACAAGATCGATACATCGAGTTCGCCAAGCTGACCTTGCCGAAGGCTGTCTCGTTCGAAGGCCTCCGCGTGGTGATCGATTGCGCAAATGGCGCGGCATATAAAGTTGCGCCCGGCACGCTCTGGGAGCTTGGCGCGGACGTTATTTCCATTGGCGTTGATCCCGATGGTTTCAATATCAACAAGGATTGCGGTTCTACCGATCTGGCCGCGATTTGCCGCAAGGTGCGGGAGATGCGCGCCGACATCGGGATCGCGCTTGATGGTGACGCCGATCGTGTGCTGATCGTTGACGAACGCGGCCATGTGGTCGATGGCGATCAATTGCTCGCTGTCATTGCGGAAAGCTGGAAGGAAGACGGCAGGCTCCAGCGTCCCGGCGTGGTCGCGACCGTGATGTCCAACCTCGGCCTCGAGCGTCACCTCGGCGGCCTGGGTATTGAACTGGTGCGCACGCCCGTCGGCGACCGCTATGTGCTCGAGCACATGCGCACGCACGGGTACAACGTCGGTGGCGAGCCTTCGGGTCACATCATTCTCTCTGACTACACGACGACCGGCGACGGGTTGATTGCTGCGTTGCAGGTGCTGGCAGTGGTCAAGCGCGGCGATAAGCCGGTGTCGGAGCTTTGCCACCGCTTCGAACCGCTGCCCCAAATTCTCAAGAATGTTCGCTACCAGAAGGGCAAGCCACTTGATGACGCCCAGTTGCGTTCGGTGATTGCCAGCGCCGAGCGGAAGCTGGGCCGCGCTGGACGCCTGATCGTCCGCCCTTCGGGGACGGAACCGGTTATCAGGGTGATGGGTGAGGGCGACGACAGAAGCCTTGTCGAATCGGTTGTCGATGACGTGGTCGAAGCATTGAGCGAAATCGCGGCCTAACAAGTCCCTTCAGGCGTGGACGAACGCTTCTAAGCCAATTCTTCAGCGACAGAATTTTGGGTGTAGCGACATGTGCGTGCGCCGCAGCCGTTTCTCACGTGCTGACCGACTTGTTAACGAGCGTTTTTAATAGACAAGGTTAAGCGGTGATTAAGAACCTGCTGGCATCCTTCTGCCGTCCGTCCGGGCGCGCGCCGGATATGCCATTAGCCCCTTCCTGCCATATGCCTTGCTCGGCGGAGCGATCGGGCGCTTCAATTACAGCGACCCGAGTACGGGTATCGGCAGGAACAACGCCTTCAATGCTGGTTTCCTGGCCGGCCTCGGAGTTGATTGGCTGATCACCCCCGGGGTCTTCGTCCGCGCCGAGTGGGAAGCCACGCTGAACGGCACGATGGCTCAGGTCAACACCGGCCAACTCGCCATCGGCGTAAAATTCCAGCCAATCTTCAGTCTCAGACTTTTTGCCTGAACCGGCAGAATTGACCTCGCCGGGCAAGTCGCCTATTCCCACCAGTGGGACACCCCTCCCCAACGAGGGGCGCCTATCTGGAAGGGTAGAAAGCATGACAGCGACGCAGCCCGGCGTGCGGCCGGCCACCCCGCACTTCTCATCCGGCCCATGCGCCAAGCGCCCCGGCTGGAGCCTCCAAAACCTCACTGACGCGCTCCTCGGACGCTCACACCGATCCAAGATCGGCAAGGCGAAGCTCAAGCGCGTAATCGATCTCACGCGCGAAGTGCT
>DASRAF010000408.1:0-5780 GCA_035638295.1 Pseudolabrys sp. | reverse complement strand
CGCAAAAAAAAGCGATAGAGCGCGCATGAACTCCCCCTTCCTAGAAGCCAAGGGCTGGTGCGCTACCGCCCAATCGTGTGGGTCACTGTTCTCGGAACGCGACCCGAGCGCCCAGGGCTAGTACTCCCGGTGAGATCGGCGCCGCCAGGGCCCAGCGCTTAAGCTCGCTCAAAGCACCAGAAATCCTATGCCGAGGAAGTTGAGGGAGCTATCGGCCGTTTGGCTGAGGGCTGCGCGGTTAGCCGTATGTGTCGTTGCTCGCAAACGCTCTGGACGTTCTCGGCGCCGCTCAAAGGACCGCAAATGGCCGTTCAGCGAAGTCCGAGAAGGTTTGCTTTTCCAGGGCTCGACCGGCAGAAACGGGTCATAGCTCCGTCGAACGACTGGTCTCAGCGATTTGGCTGAACAGCCGCTGTTGGGCCGGTTGCGTGAATTCGCAACCAAGCCCGTAAGCTGCCTTTCGCGGCAAAAGCCTGAGTCCTCCAAAACCCGCTTTCGGCGAACATAAGGAACCGCGGCTGTCGGCCATGAGCGGCTATTCACGCGCTCGGAAAGACCACGTCGGGAATGACCGGTCCCACAGCGACACCGGGCGTAGCTCGATGTCGCACATGCGGTGACCAAATCTCCGAAGCTGACATCTGAAGATCTGCGACACCAGCTGGCGCGAAAGGCTGCGCGAATGTCAGCTGCTCAGTAGATCGAAATGGTCCTACCGACCCTAAGCCGGCATCGGCGATTTCTCTGGCCGACTGACCGGTGTCGTTGCAAGCGGCCGTTCGCCCATTTCGTCGGCGAAATCAGAGCTCGCGTGGACCGGACACTCGCAGATTTCAAACGGCGACGTGGACAATAATCCGACCGACCGGCCGCTCTCAAAGAACGCGGCCGCGTGCTCGCGACCCGAAGCGGAAGGTCAAAACTGCCGAAAGCGGACGCACGAAACCGAGGAAGCAGACTGGCCGCTCTCAGTTCGGCGTTCAGGAAGAGGCGAGAGATCGACGTGCCTCGGGCGGCCGCGTGCACCGCGGTACTGTCGATCCCCCTCCCGCGTTCTGTCGCCAGCTACTGTCGCGCCAGGTACATCTTCACCTTGGCTTCGAGGTTCTCGGTGACTTCGCCTGAGATATCGACGAGCGCCTTCTTGACCTTTCCGGTAAAGGCGAACGGCGGCTTGTAGTCCTCCGCGAGCATGACAGGAGACCCGGTATCGGCGCCGAGCACGACGAATGCACCGAGACCGAGTTGATTCGGGATGGTGACAGGCAGCTTGCCGGCGCCGACTTCCTTGCCGTCGATCATCAGCTTGATGTCGGCCGGCGTGCCCTTGCCCTTTCCAATATCGGCTTTACCCGTGGGCGTGAACTCGAAGGTGAAGACGTGATCGCCTTCAGGAATGCCTGCCTTGCCGGCCTCAACCTTGAAGCGCTGGTCGGCGACGTAGTTGTAGCCGTAGGTCAGCTTCCCGCCCTTGATGTAGAAGACGAAGCCGCCGTCATTGCCACCCATGCAGAACAGCACGCCCTCGGCGCCGCCCTTCGGCACGTTCGCGTGCACTGACACCGAATGCTCGACGTTGAGGACGCGCGGCGCCGCATTGCTGGGCACGCCCTGGGTGCCGGGATAGTAGACGTACTTCTTGCGGTCGGCGGCGATCTGCGGCCTGGGTTCTCCGAGGCGCAGCGTGCCGCGGCTGTCGATCGGCAGCACGTCGTACTTGCCGGCTTCGGCATACCACATGCCGATCATCTCGATCAGGCGCGGCTTTTCCTTGTCGGCGAGGTTGTTGGTCTCGCAC
The DNA here is from genome assembly GCA_035638295.1 of Pseudolabrys sp. GTDB lineage: Bacteria > Pseudomonadota > Alphaproteobacteria > Rhizobiales > Xanthobacteraceae > Pseudolabrys. The sequence goes on along the minus strand of DASRAF010000408.1, from coordinate 3,982 downwards.
GGGTCGTCGGTGAGGTTGTAGAGCTCCCATCCTTTGGCGTCGAGTTCGTTGAGCTTGTCGTGATCCATCGGCGCGCCGAACTGCAGGCCCGATTCCGTGAATGACGTCCCCGGCCACGGACACACTGCGCGCCAGCCCTCGTGATAGAGCGAGCGGTGACCGAACATTTCGAAGTACTGTGTCTTGTGCAGCGCTTCGGCCTTGGCGTCGTCGAACGATGACTTCAGGCTGAACCCCTGGATCGGCGACTGGGTCACGCCGCGAATCTGCGTCGGCGGTTCGATGCCGAGGCAGTCGAGCACCGTCGGCACCATGTCGATGGCGTGGCAGTATTGGGTACGCACTTCGCCGCGCGCCTTCATCCCCTTCGGCCAGCAGACGATGAACGGGTCTGACACCCCGCCGCGATAGGTCTCGCGCTTCCAGCGGCGGAACGGCGTGTTCCCCGCGAACGTCCAGCCCCAAGGATAGTGGTTGAAATACTTCGGCCCGCCGATGTCGTCGATGGCGGCGAGGTTCTGCTGCAGATTGTCAGGAACGTTGTTGAAGAACTTGTTCTCGTTGACCGAGCCGGTCGGTCCGCCTTCCGCGCTCGCGCCATTGTCCGAGATCACCATGATCAGCGTGTTCTCGTATTCGCCGATCTCCTTCAGGAACGCGATCAGCTCGCCGATATGGTGGTCGGCGTGTTCGCAGAAGCCGGCGAACACCTCCATCATGCGCGCATAGAGCTTGCGCTCGTCGGCCGACAGCTTGCCCCAGTCCTGCACGTCGGGATCGTGCCGCGACAGCTTCGCATTCTTGGAGATCAGTCCCAGTTCCTTCTGCTTGGCGAACACCTTTTCACGATACGCGTCCCAGCCGTCGTCGAACTTGCCCTTGTACTTGTCGGCCCATTCCTTCGGCACATGGTGCGGCGCGTGGTTGGCGCCGGTCGCGAAGTACATGAAGAAGGGTTTGTTCGGCGCGACCTGCTTGGCGTCGGCGATCATCGCCTTGGCCTTCTCCGTCAAGTCTGCGGTGAGGTGATAGCCTTCTTCCGGCGTCTTCTCGGGCTCTGTCTGCGAATTGTCACGCACGAGCTCGGGGTAGTACTGGTGCGTGTCGCCGCCCAGGAAGCCGTAGTAGCGCTCAAAGCCACGCCCAAGTGGCCAGCGGTCGTAAGGTCCCGCTGCTGATGTCTGTTCGGTAGGCGTCAGATGCCACTTGCCGACGCAATAGGTGTTGTAGCCCTGCTGCAGAAGGATCTCGGACAGGAAACCGTTCTCGAACGGGATGATGCCGTTGCCGCCGGGAAATCCCGTCGAGCCTTCGGTGATGCACGACATCCCGTTGGAATGGTGGTTGCGGCCCGTGATGATGCACGAGCGCGACGGCGAGCACAGCGCCGTCGTATGCATGTTGCTGTAGCGCAATCCGTCCTTCGCGAGGGCATCGAGATTGGGCGTGTTGATCATGCCGCCATAGCAGCCAAGTTGGCCGAAGCCCGTATCGTCCAGCACGATGAAGAGCACGTTCGGCGCGCCTTCCTTCGCGCGCTGCGGCGCGGGCCAAGCCGGCTTGGAAACATCGAACGTCCTGCCGATGACGCCGTTGAATGCCTGCCCCGGCTGATACTCCTTCAACTTGCCGGGTTCGCCACTGTTTTTGCCCGTCTTCCCGTTGGACTTCGTCGCCATGAACTTCTCCTTTTCGCACGTTCAGCGAAGTTTTTCCCAGCCGACGATCGGGCGCGGCTCCCGCATCCATGCCGGCGAACGACACTGACGCTTGATGAGTCGGAAATGAATGATTCATCAGGGTCGCAGGGGTGTCACTTGGCTTTTGGTACAAGGGTGGCGCTGCACCAAGAGGCAGGCCCTTCGCTGCGGCGTGGCGACGGCCGGCGGACGCCGGCCCCGGGCCAAGGCGCACGCCACGGCGCGCTGTACGCCGCGTTGGCGGGGTCACAGACCACGGACACGTGCGCAGCGTGGGGCGGGCGTACGGAGCCGCCTCGACGACCCACGCCTCTAACGAACGTCCGCTCCGGGGCAACCTAGGGGAGGCGGGCCATGCGGCTGGTAGTGGCCGGCAGGGTGAGTTAGCAAGCAAGCGCGCGAGCTGCCCTTCGCGCCGAGAGCCCGTTTTCAGATTACCGCTTTCGGCGATCATTGCGGGGCAGCCGCAGCCGGCCAGTTCCGGAAGTTGAGAGGCGCGCCGTTAAGCGGACTCTCAACGGCGCAATCGGCGCTGAGCGTCGTCCGATTCCCCTGAAACCAGACTCCCGGACAATCACTGCCGTCGGGCAAAGTAACAGGCAGGCACCACACGATCGGCGAGTTGCGCACTACAGGCGCATCACAGTCGCGCACTCGTACGCGAGTCAGTAAAGGCGGCGCGTTTCTTGACCCTCTGAAGCCAACGGCGTAGCGTTCCCGCGCCGCCGGCTTATCGCGATCGCCGCCTTGCGTCGCTCACGCGCGTCGGCACACGAACGTTCTTCTGCAAGGAGGACGCTATGCGCAGATTTGTCTTGGTGCTTGCCGTGTCCGCTGTTTACGTCGGCACAAACGTATCAAGCGCAGCAGCGATCAGCGGCCAGGTCTCGGGAGCAGGTGCACCGATCGCCAACTCGACGGTCACATTGTGGGCGGCGAGCGCGGGTAATCCGCAGGAACTGGCGCAGACACGAACGGGCGCCGATGGTCGCTTCTCGATGGCCGTTCCCGGCACGGCCGAGAAGGGCGCGAGCCTCTACCTCGTCGCCCAGCGCGGCCGGCCCGCGGCCAGCAAGGCGAGCGGAGACAATTCCCGCATCGCGCTCATGACGGTGCTGGGTGCGACGCCGCCCGGCAAGGTCACGATCAACGAGTTCACGACCCTCGCGTCGGTGTGGACCCACGCGCAGTTCCTCGACGGCACCGCGATCAAGGGCCAACCGTTGCAACTGAAGATCGCGGCCGGCAACGTGCCGAGCTTCGTCGACCTGCAAACGGGTGGATGGGGTGCGACCATTCAGGATCCCCTCAACAGCGGTCAAACGCCGACGATGGCAAACTTCGCTACATTGGCCGATCTGCTTGCGGGTTGCGTCGTGCAGGTGACGGCCGATGCGTGCAGCAAGCTCTTCGGAGCGGCAACGCCGCCGAAGGGCGCCGCCCCGACCGACACCCTGACGGCGGCGCAGTCGATTGCCCGCTATCCCTGGTACCAGCCCGAGCGGCTCTTCGCGCTGCTCGGCGAGCTCTACCCGGTCCCGCAGGGCAAAACGATGCGCGGGGTGCCGTACATGCCGTATCTGAATTTCTCGCCGAGCGCGTGGGTTCTGCCGCTGAAATTCGACGGCGGCGGCTATCGGGCAGGCGGCGGGGCCATGTTCGACAGCGAAGGCAACCTTTGGGTCGGCGACAACTTCACCGTTGGCTGGCAGGGGCAGGATTCGTTGTGGCAGGGCAATGCCACCAAGTTCGATCCGAACGGCAAACCGCTGTCACCGAACATCACCGGATTTGCCGGGGGCGGCATGCAGGGCGGCTCGTTCGGCGCGGCGGTCGACGCCAAGGACAACGCCTGGTTTTCTACCTATGGGGGCAAGTCGATTGCGGTGTTCGACAAGAACGGCAAGCCGCTGACACCGCAGGAGGGCATCACCTTCAATGGCCAGCTCGGGCTGATGCAGGGCATCATCGCCACGCCGAGCGGCGACGTGTGGGCTCTCGGCGTCTCGAAGCGCCAGCTCATCCACATCCCCAAGGGTGACTGGACCAAGGGCCGGATCGTCTGCGAAGGCGACAGCGCCGAGCCGTGCAAGTCGTTCCTCGGGCCATTTCACCTCGCCATTGATCAGCAGGATCGGATCTGGGTCTCGAACGCCAGCGATAAAGTGACGCGCTTCCCTGCCGCGGATCCGAGCAAAGCCGACAATTTCAAGACCGGCATCGTCAACAGCGGTCTGAACATCGACAGCCAGGGCAACGTCTGGGTCACCAACCGGTTCGGC
>DASRAF010000407.1:0-4992 GCA_035638295.1 Pseudolabrys sp. | reverse complement strand
GCTCCGCGTAGCGGGGCTGCCCGAGTAGGTCCTGGCACCTGCTTAGCAGTTGTTTTCATAGCAACGAGGGCCGGTTCGGGCCATGCTCGGTCACCGCGGCGGGATCCCGAAGGTATCCTGGCACGTCAGATGACCTCCCATATTCCAGACACGGCCGCCGCTGGCGCGGGAAGTTCGCTCTGTGCCACGTGCAGACTCATGCACCGCAGCGAAATGCCTAGGGAACTGAGCTAATCGCTCCCCTCACCTATTGCAGCGCCCGCGACCCGGCCGCTTCAAAGGCAAAGATACGGTTCCAGTCGTTCTTCATGCCTAATCACCGTCCAGCCCTGGTTCTTGGCCTCGTCGTAGCGCGCTTGGATGAAGGTGCCGACCCGCTTTGCTCGCTAGGTCGGAGAGGCGATCTTTAACTTCAAAAGATTCCGAAAATGAATAGTCAGCAGCCGATACCCAGCCCACACTGCCCGTTGCCTGTAGGACTGCTGTCACGCGGGTCGAGCTTTCGCCCTTGAGGCAAAGACTATGGTTGCTCAGAGTGGCTCGGCCGCGTTTACCAATCCAGACGACTACCGAGCCGGCATTGGCATTAGCGGCGCAAACGTCAATTTCGTCCCTACCGGTGACGGGAATTTCAGCGCTCGCCTGACCTGGCTGAAGCAGCGTCATTTCCACCTACTGCTCTGTCGAGAGAGCGTTCCACGCATCGCCTGCGTTTCCTTGGCGCCCACGCGAGCGTTTGTTTCGTTTCCCGCGAGCGTGAAGACAGCCCTGATATGGGGTGGTGTTGAGCTGAAGCCGGGCGATATTCTGTTTCACTCCCGCGGAGAGCGCGGCCACCAAAGGACCGAGCGGGCGAGCAAGTGGGCTCTCGTATCGCTGCCGCTTAGCCAACTGACCATGTTCAGCAAGAGCCTCATGGGTCATGAGTTGATCATCCCGCCCTTCGCGCGCATCGTGCGTCCTCCGAAAGATGCGGTAACACGCTTACAGGATCTTCATGCGGCGGCAATTCGCGTGGCGGAGACGAAGCCCGAGATCCTCGGCCATGAAGAGGTCGCTCGAACCCTACAGCACGATTATGTCCACGCCCTCGTCCATTGCCTGACAGCTGAGGGTACCCACGTGAACGTTCCAATGAGCCAAAATTGCGCAGACATTGTGCTTCGGTTCGAGGACGCTTTGGTGGATCACACAGGTCGCGGACCAAGCATCGCCCAACTGTGCACGGTGCTCGGCGTGACGGAACGAACCCTAAGGATGTGCTGCACGTTGTTGTTGGGCGTGAGCCCAAGCCGATATATCCGGCTGCGGCAACAGCACATGGCCCGCGCCACAACTTTGGCGTGCTGGCCCCACGGCTTCCCCTAAGGGTTTCTGATCGTCGATTTCACAAGTGATCGCAATGGTGACTAGGGATTCGTGCCGATAGGCTCGATAGCTCGAATTTGTCACGCCTTGCGACAGGCGTAGAACCCCGCGGCGTGGTCATTGACGATGCCTCGAAACGCCACCTTCGTCTTTGACGATCCGATTCCCTACCAAGCTGCCATCCGCAGCGGGGAGGCGGAGATCATCCCTACCGGCAAAGGTAATTTCCGCGCCGAGTGGACAAGACTTGATTGCGGTCGCCTCTGGCTGCAGTACGCCAGCGAAGCTTTGCCCCGGGCCGTCCATACCACGGTAAACCCGAAGCGACTCGTTATCATCTTCCTTACCGATCAACGCCAAGCACCTATTCATTACTCCGGGATGGAATTGACTTCAGACGCGATCGTTGTGGGCCTCCCTGGCTCGACACGTCACATTCGTAGCCACCAGCCCTGTCAGTGGGCAAGCCTGTCCCTCACCCAAGAGGATTTCTCTGCGGCGAGCTCAGCACTTCTGAGTCGCGAACTGCTGCACAAGGGACCACCCACACGCCTCGTGCATCCCGACCCTGCGCACATGGCAAGATTTGTGCGCCTCCATGCTACCACTCGGCAACTTGCCGAGACGGCGCCCGAGATCTTCAAACATCCCGAGGTGCCCAACGCCATACAGCACGAACTCGTCTATGCGATGGTGAGGTGCCTAGAGAATGAAACGCGGGCTAAGGTTACAGCCGGATGGCGCCATCACACAGCGATCATGAAGCGGTTTGAGGACTTCGTTGCAAATTGTGATGGACCTCTGCACGTCGAAGACATTTGTGCAGCCATCGGAACCTCCGAACGCATGCTCCGCATCTGCTGCCATGAACAACTGAGCATGGGGCCCGCTCGGTATCTGTGGCTGCGGCGGATGAATCTGGCACGACGCGCACTCATCGATGCTGATCCAGCTAAAACTTGCGTAACGCAACTCCTCACCCAGTATGGTTTTTGGCAGCTGGGGCGTTTCGCGGTCGCCTATCAGGGTTTGTTTGGAGAGTCACCCTCAAAGACATTGCGAGGACGTTCAAACCCTCAACGGACCTTCCAAAAAAATTTTCATCGGCCCCCAAAAGATTCCGAAAATGAATAGTCAGCACCGCAGACGTCCCCAATACTGAAAGCCACCTACTGAGAGCCGACGCGGACATGGACCTATCGACGGGTCCTGTAGGTTCCGCCAGCTCGAACATCCAAATCGGACGCCGGACAAGGGCGCCGCATTGGATGATGGATATCGCCGTCTGCCACGAGCCAACCGCCAGGAGGCATCACCATGAAGCGCGGACGAAATCTTGGGTTCGGTCTGGCCGCCCTCGTTGCGACCATGACCGCATTAACCATTCCGACGCTCGCGCAGCAACAGCAGCGCAAGCCCAACATCCTATTCATCATGAGTGACGACGTGGGCTGGTTCAACATCGGCGCCTATCACCAGGGCATCATGTCCGGAAAGACGCCGAACCTCGACCAGCTTGCCGCGCAGGGCATGCGCTTTACTGACTATTATGCGGAAGCAAGCTGCACAGCGGGTCGCGCCAATTTCATCACCGGCATGTTACCAATCCGCACGGGCCTGACCACCGTGGGTCAGCCTGGAGCCGACGTGGGCATTCCGGCCCAGGCCATCACGCTTGCTACGGTCTTGAAATCGATGGGCTATAAAACCGGCCAGTTTGGCAAGAACCATCTCGGCGACTTAAACAAGTTCCTGCCGACAGTTCACGGGTTCGATGAGTATTTCGGCTACCTGTATCATCTGGATGCGATGTCGAACCCTTACGAGTCCGACTTTCCGCAAAACCAAATCAACGAGATCGGTCCGCGCAACCTCGTCCATTCCTGGGCGACTGAAGCGGACGACGCCACTGTGATGCCGCGCTGGGGCAGAGTCGGAAAGCAGCGGATCGTCGACGAAGGTCCGCTCGCACCGTTCCCGAACATGGCCGGACGCCAGACCTGGCAGACTGGCCAGCCATACAAATACAACATGGAGACATTCGACGAGGTGCTGGTCGAAAACACGAACCGCTTCATGGATGAGGCCAAGAGGGACGGCAAGCCATTCTTCATCTGGCATAACCCTACGCGCATGCACGCTTACACGTTCCTCTCGCCCAAGTACCAGGCGATGATGAACAATGAGACCAATTTCGGCCTAGAAGAGGCCGGCATGGCTCAACTGGACGACAATGTCGGCGCGCTGATGAAGCACCTGGAGGATATCGGCGAAGCCAACAACACCATTGTCGTCTTCACCACCGATAACGGCGCAGAAGTCTTCACCTGGCCAGACGGTGGCATGACGCCATTCAAGTCGACCAAGGGCACCATCTTCGAAGGCGGCTTCCGGGTACCGGCTTTCATCCGCTGGCCCGGCAAGATTAAGCCGGGCACGATCGAGAACGGGATATTCTCCGGCCTCGACTGGCTGCCCACGCTCGCTGCGGCGGCAGGAAACCCCAACATCAAAGATCAGCTCCTTAAAGGCGTGACGCTCGGTGAGCAGACCTACAAGAACCACCTAGACGGCTACAATCAAATGGACTTGCTGCTGGGTCAAAAATCGTCGGTGCGGCATGAAATCTTCTACTTCGGGGGGCCGAAGCTCGGCGCACTCCGGCTCGACAACTACAAATTCCTGTTTTACCAGCAGCCCAACGGTTGGCCGGGAGAGAAGCTCGACACGGACATGCCGACGCCAGTCAATATCCGCCAGGACCCGTTCGAGCGGACCCCGTCGATACAGCGTCAGTCCCTGAACGACCAGGCTGCCGGTTACTTTAACGAGTTCATGGGCCGCGAACTCTGGCGATTTGTCTACGTCCAAAAACGGGTACTCGAGTTGGCGCAGACAGCGATCGACTATCCGCCCATGCAGGCACCTGCCTCGTTCAACCTCGAGGCCGTCAAGCAGCAGATTGATGAGAAGATCAAGCATGTCGAGGGGAGATAGCCAATTGACTCTCGGTTTATGACGGCCGGAGACCAAGGCAGCCGTCGAACGACCTAGTCGGATCGGGGCTGCCACCAGCTGCAAGTCCGCGAGTGTTGGCATGATTGAGCGCGACGGCTCGAGCCATCCTCGAGGTGTGCAACCACACCTTCCGAGGCACGGGGATCACCGCCTACCTGGAGAACGGCGGCACGCTAACGGTGCCTACCTCGCACCTGTCGAAAAGTAAGACTGATGGCACGCGACTGACCGCGTGCTACCAGAACAATCAGGATTTTGCAGCGCGATGATCGCGCGGGTTCGAGGACCGCTCTGGGTCAACCTCGGTCACCGCGGCCAGATCCCAAAGGCCATCCTGGGGCGTCAGATGACCCCCATATTTCGGACTCGGCCGCGCGTGCAGGACACCTGATCGGTGCGGTGAGTCAGACTGTCGCAAATTTCCTAAGTGATGCGACTTGCCGGAAATGCCCGGTTTTCTTATGTCTGCGGTGGATAAAAAATCTGGCGCGAAACGAAAGAGGGAAACGGCGCGAAAGGTCGGCTACTGCCGGGTCAGTTCGACCCATCAAAACCTCGATCGCCAAATAGGTGCGTTGCGCGCCGAACGCGTAGAGGTCATCTACC
>DASRAF010000406.1:0-2159 GCA_035638295.1 Pseudolabrys sp. | reverse complement strand
ATCGGCGGCGCCCTCAGCTGGGCCGGCCGGCAGCGGGACGCAAAGCGCCGCGTCCATCCCGGATTTTTCCGGCACTTGGGCGCATCCGTCTCTCGGATTTGAGAATCCGATATCGGGACCAGGCCCGGTGCGGAATCGGTCACGTACACCGTCCGGCGCGAGTAACTTCAATTTGCTTGTCGGAGATTATACCAACCCGATCTTGAAGTCTCATGCGGCGGATATCGTCAAGAAGAACGGCGAAATCTCGTTATCCGGCAAGGTTTTTCCGGACCCGGATAATCAGTGTCTCCTTCAACCCGTGCCCTATATTTTTTGGAACTTTGAAATCCAGATTCTCCAGCAGCCGGACAAGGTCACCATCCTCTACCCCCACGATCAAGATTACCGCCAGATACGCATGAACCAGCCTCACCCCGCAAAGGTGACTCCGACCGCCCACGGGGATTCCGTTGGTCATTACGAAGGCGACACGCTGGTGATCGATACCGTGGGGATCAAGGTCGGGCGATATGCCATGGTCGACCGTTTCGGCACCCCGTACACCGAGGCCCTGCACGTCGTCGAGCGTTACCGGCTCCTTGACTACGAAGCCGCGAAAGAAGCGCAGGACCGCGGCCAGAAAGAGTGGCCGCTCGTCGGCGCCTATGCTGTCGATCCCAACTACAGGGGCAAGGGATTGCAGCTCGAATTTACCGTGGAGGACGACGGCGTCTTCACGATGCCTTGGTCGGCGACCATTACCTATCTGCGCGCCGGGCACACAGACTGGCACGAACGCGTTTGCGCGGAAAATGTCGAGCACTACTACGCCGGAGCGCTGTACTACTCTGATAAGGACGCCAGGATTCCGACGGCCGACAAGCCGGATTTCTGAAGCAATGCCCGACGACGATGCGCTGCTCGCGAGGCGCCGGCCGCTAGGCTAAAGATTTCCGGCACCGCGATCCATTCGATCTGGCACAGTCGCCACGGTCCGTGGCGCGACGCGGGCGGGCTTGGCGGCAGCGCTGCATAAAGGGCCTGATACCACTTCCATATCAGATTGACTTAGCGATGTAGGGGAACGAGGTGATGGATTTGACGAGCGCCGGATTGCGTTCGATGTAGAGTGCAGCCTCCTCAAGCTTTGCGTAGACGTCGTCGATGGATTTGAGAGCGTAGTTCTTGAAGATTTTTTCCCGAATCTCGTCCCACAGATTTTCCTGCGGGTTCAGCTCGGGAGAATAGGGCGGGAGAACATGCAGCATGATGTTGCCGGGAACTTCAAGCTCTTCGCTCTGATGATTGCCGGCACCATCCACGAACAGCAGGATGAGTTGCCGGGGATACTTCTTGGCCAATGTCTCCAGGAAAATCTGGAAGCACTGCGTGTCGGGCGCCGGCATGATCAGATAGACACAGGTGCCGTCCTTCGGGCTGACGGCGCCATACAAATAGACGTATTCGCGAACGAGCTGGCAGGCGACCTGCGGCCTCGTCCCATCGGGAGCCCAGCACGGTCGCGGGCGGTTCATGCGGCCAAAGCGCGCTTCGTCGGCAAACATGATGCGCAAGCCGCAACCCCGTCTGGCAGCAACCCGCCGGGCTTGCTTCACAGCATTTGGAAAGCCGTTTTTTTAAAAGCTTTTTGAGCCGCAGGGTCGCGCTTGGGATGAAACGGACGCGGCATCAGCTTGCGCCAGCCATGCCGGTTCAGAAGATTGTAGATTGTGCTGTTGCTGGTCGGGTGCCCGATCGCCTGTTCATAGGCCGCCTTGAGATCGTGGATGTTGAGCATCTCGCCCGCTCCGGCAGCCTTGGCAAAGCACGCCAACAAAGCCTTTTCCGCGGAAAACGTCATGTTCTCGCGCTGGCGCCCGCCGATCGGTTTCGGCTTGAGCGCCTTGATCCCGCCGCCGTCATAGGCCATGTGGGCACGGTTCACGGTGCTCAACGAAACGCCCAGCGCCTCCGCGATCGCCGGCTGCGTCATCCCGCTTTCGCGCAGCAGCACCATCTGGATGCGCTCGCGCTGCGCAGCCGGAATTTTCCATCGCAGCGCTGTTTTCAATTGCCGGATTTGCTTCTTGGTGCACTTGACCATCCGTCCCCCCGAATCAGACAGCCAAAGCGAATCATATCGCACGCCCTCACGCGAGCCAGAAAAACGCCAAAAA
>DASRAF010000405.1:0-2389 GCA_035638295.1 Pseudolabrys sp. | reverse complement strand
GGGGCGAGGCCGTGGAAAAACGCGTCCGCGGAGGACGGCGGGTCGACCTCCGCAGTCAGATTGCGGCAGGGTCTGCGAGCTGATCCAGGTACTCAGGCCCGGATCGCCTGCAGCAGCGGTCCGACACCAATGATGCCGATCACGCGCTTGAGGTTGTAGGCCAGGACGTGGAGGCTCATTTCGGTGCGGACCCGCTTCAAGGTGCGGGTCAAGAAGTGGGTCGAGCCCATCCAGGCCTTGATGGTGCCGAACGGGTGCTCGACGGTCTGCCGGCGCACGCCCATGGCATCTGGCATCCGATCGAGCCTGGCTTGCATTGCGTCGAGGACACCTTCGTGCTGCCAGCGCTTGATCCGCTTCAGCTTGTCCAGCGTACACTTGGGCTTGAGAGGACAGGTGAAGCAAGCGGTCAGATGGCGGTAATGGTCGACATCGCCGCGGCGGTCCGATCGGACAAGCCCTCTTGTCAGATGCTCGCCGGCCGGGCAGGTGTAATGATCCTTCTCAGCGTTGTAGATGAAGTCCTGCCCGGTGAACAGGCCGCGCTTGGCGTTGCCAGATGTCAGTGTCTTTGGCACACAGGGCAATACGCCGGTGTTCTCGCATGCCAATACCTGATCGCCGTTGAAATAGCCCCGGTCGGCCACGGCGGTGATCTGCTCGCAGCCCGTGGCCTGCTGTGCCTTGAACGCCATGGGCGCAAGCTGGTGGCGGTCGTACCCTTGATTAGTCACCTCGTGGGCCACGATCAGATGGTGCTCGGCGTCGACGGCGATCTGTACATTGTAGCCGACGGTAGCGGTGCCTTTGCCGCTGGTCGCCATCGAACGGGCGTCGGGGTCGGTCAGCGAGACTTGCTGGTCGGGTGCGTCCTGAACCGTCTGCTCCATCTCCTTCAAGGACTGCATCTGCCGGCGCAGGCCGGCAATCTTCTCCTTCAGCCGGACCGACTTGGCCTCGGCGACATCGCTCTCTTCGCGGTCGGCTCGGTCCAGCGCTCTCAGGTAACGCGCGATGCTGGCGTTGACCTGCTCCATCCGCCCGGTGACCTTGGCGACCGTGTAATTCTTGTCGCGGTTGTTCACCGCTTTGAACTTGCTGCCGTCGATCGCAACAACGGCATGAGTGAAGAGCTTGAGCCGACGGCACAGCTCGACAAACTGCCCACACACCGCCCGGATCGCCGCGCCATTGTCCTTGCGGAAGTCAGCAATCGTCTTGAAGTCAGGCGCGAGCCGCCCGACTAACCACATCAACTCAATATTGCGTTGCGCTTCCCGTTCGAGCCGCCGGCTCGACTGAACCTGGTTCAAATAACCGTAGAGGTAAATCTTGAGCAGCGTCGCCGGGTGATATGAGGGGCGGCCGGTCGCCTCCGGCACGACGCCTGCAAAACCCAATAGCGCTAAATCCAACTCTTCAATGAAGGCGTCGACAACCCGAACCGGATTGTCTTCCCCGACGAAGTCGTCCAAACATTCGGGCAGCAGCACGAGCTGGGCTCGGTCCTGGCCCTCGACAAAACGCTTCACCCTGGTCCCCCCGGATCTCCACCCGGCAAAATACCAGATCTAGTGTTTTCACACAGCCTCGGGCATGAAGACGAGTTCCAAACGCCTAGGCTGAACAGCAGCTGTTGGTTCGGCGAAGAGACACTCGTAGGAACGCGCCGCTATCGGCGAGACGCGCCGAAACCGGACCTTTGCGCAGCGGCTGGAGAGAGGGCGAGCTTTGAACTTTGCCGGTGATTCGGCTACGGCGGAGAGATCAGCAGGGCGGCACGCACATCCCCAGCGGGCGTTCCGCCTCGTCAACCAATGCGTTTCCGCGCAAAGGTGACGGGTTCTTGACGCGCTTCGCTATTCTCTGCGCTCGAAAAGGCAAGCTCGGAGAGCCCTCTATGGCTACACGTCAAGTCAAGACAGTGACAAAGACAGCGCCTGCGGCACGTAGCAACCCAATCCGAAAGACGGCCGGTAAACCGAAGGCTGCACCCGCCGTGGTAAAGCTGGTCACCACGAAAGCGGCCAACAAGGAAAGGACCGCGACGTCTGCTCCTAAACCCGCTTCGATGACCGGGCCATTGCCGCCGATCGTCACGTTGAACCATCTCGCTGAGTGGGCGGGCTATAATCACGGAGTAGCCAAGAAGCAGGCGATCGAGATGTTCACCGGCTTTGTGGCCGATATCGGTCGCGTGCTGAAGAAGGGCAGCAAAATCCGCATTCCCAACCTTGGCGTCCTACAAGTGCGAATTCGACCAGCACGCCCGGCACGCAAGGGGCGCAACCCGGCCACGGGTGAGGAGATCAAGATCAAAGCCAGTAAAGCCTCAAAGAAAGTTGCATTCCGAGTTGCAAAGGGTCTGAGAGAAGCGATCTGATCTGCG
>DASRAF010000404.1:0-2014 GCA_035638295.1 Pseudolabrys sp. | reverse complement strand
CGCCTGAGGTAACGGTATTCGGCCGCGAAGTGGTCGAGCGGCTACCGAACACCACGCTCTTGGCTCTGCCGGGTATTAAGGCGGAAACTGCGGTGATTGCTTTCGATCTTGAAGGCATCGCGGTGTCATCGGGGGCGGCCTGTTCCTCGGGTAAGGTGCAGCCCTCGCATGTGCTCGCAGCCATGGGCGTGTCCGGACCGTTGCAGCGGGGGGCCATTCGCGTGAGCCTGGGCTGGAACTCGACCGCCGCCGACGTCGAGAAGTTCCTCGCCGCTTGGACAAAGCTCGCAAGTGCATTATCTAAGAAGCGACAAGGCATTGCAGCTTAATGGCTGCAGGAGCCGACTGAACTAGGCCATTGAAGCTTTTGATATTGCGCGCAAATGGCTGAGAAATGGCCCTAGGGGGTAACCGAAGCGATAGGCCCACCTGACCATACCGACTAATCCAACCCGCGGGCCTTGACCCCGTGAGCGGAGGGACGAATGCCGGCAGTGCAAGAGACCGTCGAGCAGGTCCGGCGCATCGACGTCGATCAGTACAAATACGGATTTGAGACGCTGATTGAATCGGAAAAGGCCCCCAAGGGCCTGTCCGAAGATACCGTGCGTTTCATCTCGGCGAAAAAGAACGAGCCGGAATGGATGCTGGCGTGGCGGCTCGAGGCCTTCAAGCGCTGGCTAACCATGCGCGAGCCGAAATGGGCCAAGGTCGAATATGGCCCGATCGACTACCAGGACATTTATTACTACGCCGCGCCAAAGAAGAAGGACGGGCCGAAAACACTCGACGAGATCGATCCGGAAATCCTGCGCACCTACGAGAAACTGGGCATCCCGCTGCGCGAGCAGGAAATCCTACTTGGCGTGCAGAATCCGCAAGCCACGGGCGAGGGCGAGGACGGCGGGGAAGCCGAAAGCGGCAGCGGCTACGGCCGGGTCGCGGTCGACGCCGTATTCGACTCAGTCTCGGTTGCCACGACGTTCAAGGCGGAACTGGCGAAAGCCGGCGTGTTGTTCATGCCGATCTCGGAAGCGCTGCAGCAGCATCCCGACCTGGTGAAGAAATATCTCGGGACGGTGGTGCCGATCAGCGACAATTTCTTCGCCACTCTCAATTCCGCGGTGTTCTCCGACGGCTCCTTTGTCTATGTGCCGCCGGGCGTGCGCTGCCCGATGGAACTGTCGACCTATTTCCGCATCAACGAGCGCAATACCGGCCAGTTCGAGCGCACGCTGATCATCGCCGATCGCGGCTCCTATGTGAGCTACCTCGAAGGCTGCACGGCCCCGGTCCGCGACGAGCATCAGCTGCACGCGGCGGTGGTCGAGCTGATCGCGCTCGACGACGCCGAAATCAAATATTCGACGATTCAGAACTGGTATCCGGGCGACGCGCAGGGCCGCGGCGGAGTCTATAACTTCGTCACCAAGCGCGGCGATTGCCGCGGCAAGAATTCGAAGATCTCCTGGACCCAGCTCGAGACCGGCTCGGCGATCACGTGGAAATATCCAAGCTGCATCCTGCGCGGCGACGATGCGCGCGGCGAGTTCTATTCGATCGCGATCTCCAATGGCTATCAGCAGGTCGATTCCGGCACCAAGATGTTGCATCTCGGCAAAAACACCACGAGCCGCATCATCTCCAAGGGCATCGCCGCCGGCCATTCCAACAATACCTATCGCGGGCTGGTTACCGCGCACCGCCGCGCCACCGGTGCGCGCAACTTCACCAATTGTGATTCGCTCTTGATCGGCGACCAGTGCGGCGCCCACACCGTTCCCTACATCGAGGCCAAGAACTCCTCGGCCGTGTTCGAGCACGAGGCGACGACCTCAAAAATTTCCGAGGACATGCTGTTCTACTGCATGCAGCGGGGACTATCCGAAGAAGAGGCGACCGCGCTCGTTGTTAATGGTTTCGTCAAGGACGTGCTGCAGCAATTGCCGATGGAATTCGCAGTCGAGGCGCAGAAGCTGATCTCAGTCTCTTTGGAAGGTTCGGTTGGATGAGC
>DASRAF010000403.1:0-5011 GCA_035638295.1 Pseudolabrys sp. | reverse complement strand
TAGCGCCTCCGAGCGAGCGGTAAAAGTCTTCGACGATATCGCGCAGGCGTAGAAGCAAGCACCAACAGAGGAAAGGAGGCAGATATGAAAGCGGCACGCATGCACGAGTATGGCAAGGCTCTCGTTCTCGAGGACGTGCCGGTTCCTGACATTCAGCCCGATGAAATTCTCGTCCAAGTCAAGGCGTGCGGAATGTGCCGCTCCGACGTGCAACTCGTGGACGGGTATTTCCGGAAATATGCCGACATTCCGCCGCCGATCACGCTGGGTCACGAGATTACCGGCATCGTACACAAGATCGGTGGGGTAGTGCCCAAAGTGGCGGGATTTCAGGAGGGAGACCACGTGGTTGTCGCGCCCGGATGGGGCGATGGCGTCTGCCGCCATTGCTTGGTCGGCAATACGCATATCTGTCCCAACGTGCGTTGGCCAGGGTTTGGGCCTTATGGGGGATTCGCGGAGTTCCTGCCCGTCCCGGCTCGCTATCTGGTCAAGGCGAACCGTCGTCTGAAATTCGAGCAGATCGCCCCACTCACCGATGCAGGCATGACACCCTATCGCGGCATCAAGAAACTCCGCGATGCTGGCGCGCTCGGCCCGAACCGCATCGTCGGGGTTTTAGGTATCGGCGGACTGGGCGGGTATGCCGTTCAGTACGCCAAGCTGCTCGGAGGCGGTGCGACGGTCGTCGCTTTCGCGCGCAACTCCGCCAAGCTCGCCGTCGCGGAGGAATACGGGGTCGACCACGTCATCAACATCAAGGGCAAGTCCTCAAAGGATATTGCCAAGGAACTCAGCAACGCCACGGGCCAGGGTGACCTTGATGCCATCATCGACTGCGCGGGTGCCCCGGAGATGATGCAACTGGGATTCAGCCTACTGGCGATCAGCGGCCACTATGTCGATGTGGGACTGGTTGGCGACCGCGTCGACATCCCGCTGTTCCCTCGGGTTTCTCGCGAACAGACCTTTCACGGGTCGTACTGGGGCAACAATACCGACCTGACCGAGGTCATGGCGCTGGCTGCCAAGGACAAGATTCGCCACACCATCAAGCTCTTCAAATTTGACGAAATCAACGAGAACATTGATCTGCTCAGAACGGGCGACATTGTTGGCAGGGCCGTGATGAAGTGGTGAGCAACAACACACGCTATTTGGTCATCTGGGGCATGCCCGCAAGACCGAAACAGTCACCGCAATGCGCGAGCGGTTCGGGAGATCGGTGAGTACTTGCGCGAACGGATGAAAGCCGGATCGATTTGAGTCAAGGAGTGGTGGGACGAAGGCTGGCTCTCATCCGCTACGGTATAGTCCGTAACCATGAACAACCCGGGTTCTGAACAGCCCCTCGCGCCATCGCCGGAGAACTACCGCGAACTTCAGGCGATGGTGTACCATGCCGATCCGCTGTTCATCGGGCGCAACGGCGCGTGGATCGGCTCGCAGGCGGTGCTCCTGGCGATCGCGATCGCGCAGTTCGAGCGCGTGCCCGCATCGATGCTGCTGACGCTGGCGGCGACCGGAGTCGTGATCTCGGTCTTCTGGCTCCTCATCGCCAAGTCAATGGGGAATCGCATCAGCTGGCTGGACGATGAAATCTGCAAGTACGAGGGGTCTATCCATGAACGGTATCTCTCGGATCGTCGATCGCGCATTTCCCGGCGAACGACATTCCGCATCATGATCTATGCCCTGCCGGCGACGTTCGCGGGTGCGTGGATTCTGCTCGGCATCATCAAGATCAAGCTTTGAGGAATCGAGGCGATGGCCAAAGGGTCTAAGAAGTTATCGAAGCGTGTCAGGCCAAACAAGGCTATGGGGGCGCGCCGCACGGCCTGACCTTCACGCCCCACGATCGACTGAACGCGGACCTGCTCAGCTTCTTGAGGAGGTAAGAGCAGTATCGTCAGCAAGTGATGTCAAGGAGGTGCATATGCCTAAGAAGTATACGGCGCAGTGCGCATGCGGCGCAGTCAAATTTGAGTTCAATACCGATCCCACCTTCGTCGCCGTCTGTCACTGCCTTGACTGCAAGAAGGCGTCCGGCGGTGAAGCGGCCACGTTCTTCGGCGTGCCCGAGGATGATTTTACGCTGATCAGCGGCGAGCCGAAGGCGTTTCACTACATCGCGCAGTCCGGCAAGGGCCTAGATCGAAACTTCTGCCCCAATTGCGGCGCTAGGGTGTTCACCAGCAACCTGGAGGGCTTCCCGGGAATGATCTTCGTCACGCTCGGCAGCCTAGATAACCCTGAGGGCATCAATCCGGTGCTTGAGATGTTCACCAAGCGCCGTCTCAAATGGGCGAAGCCGCTCGACCTCCCGCAATTCGAGAACATGCCGAGCTGAGTCCAAGCGACGTATCGATGCCCGCTCCGTCGTTGAGCTAGTCTAAGCGATCGCCGTGAGCGGTGCAGCGCCGACGAGGTGATCGAATAGGACCGCTACTTGCAGTGAGACTTTCCGGCTTTGACCCTCGGCTCTGACATCGGACGCCCTCGCCCATGGCTGGGTTGCAAAATCATTTTGGCGCCCGCTGACTGACGCCTACCAATTCGATATCCTGTTGGGTGTGACGCAGTCGAAGCCGTCTCAGCGGCGCCGCCGATCTTCTTCACACGCAGGCCGGACGGATAAGCCATCTCTCACGGAGGGTCGTCATGCATCACATCGTCGAGCCGCCGAAGCCGGATTGCGCGAGTGGACATCCTGTCTCCCGCCGTGCGCTGCTCGAAGGGAGCGCCAGCGCTGGCCTTGCCGCCGCGACCATCGGCTGGGGCGGTGCTTCCTTACATCTGCGCAACGCCACCGCGGCTGATCCCGCGCCGGGCGCCTGGTCAGCCCGCCAGATAGCGGCCTTCCGCATCCGTGAGGCCGCGGCGCAGGCCTATCTCGACCAGCAGCAGCCGGCGCACCGGTCCAACGGCGACGAAGCGCGCTACCCCGACAAACGGGCGAGCTTTGCCAAGACCTTGCCCCATAACGACGCCGGCGAGATTGATGCCGATGCCTATGCGACATTCGTCTCGGTCCTGTCCAGCGGCGACCCCGACAAGTTCGAGACTATCCCGCGCGACCGCCGCGCCGAGACCGAGTTGAACGATCCGCAGGCGACATATTCGTTCGATCTGGCTGGCGTCGACAGCGGGGCAAGCAGCCTCGATCCACCTCCGACCTTTGCCAGCACCCTCATGGCAAGCGAGATGGCGGAGATCTATTGGTTATCGCTGACCCGGGACGTGCCGTTCCGCGAATACGAAAAAGACGCGGTCGTTGCTGCAGCCGTTGCCGACATGAACGCCTTCACGGAACCGCTGACGTCGGGCACCGGGGAGAGGCTCACGCCAGCGACGGTATTCCGCGGCGAGACACCGGGCGACCTGATCGGCCCCTATCTCAGCCAGTTTCTGTGGGTCGACATCCCGTACGGGATCAAGACGGTCGAGCAGCGTTACATCGTGCCGCGACGCGGGCAGAGCTTCCTCACCGCCTTTGACGAATGGCTCGATTGCCAGCGCGGTGCCAGGCCACGATCAAAGATCGAGTTTGATGCGACGCCGCGCTTCATCTGCAGCGCCCGCGAACTGGCCGAGTACGTCCATCGCGACTTCAGTTTTCAGGCCTACATGAACGCGGCGCTGATCATGCTTGCTTTGGGCAAAGACGCGCTTTCGCCCACCAACCCTTATCGCGGCTCGCGGACGCAGTTTGGCGACATCACTTTGGGCAGTAAGAATGTGCTGTCGTTGCTCGCACAGGCAGCGCTGCTCGGGCAGAAAGGCGCTTACTTCCACAAGTGGCAGGTTCACCGTCGCCTCCGGCCGGAATGCTTCGCCGGCCGGATCGAGACCCACGCCGTTGGGCAGCGACAGTACGATATTCACGCCGACATCCTACAATGCGATGCGGTCGCGCGGGTACGCTCACAGCAGGGAACACGCCTGCTGCCCGTCGCCTTCGCGGAGGGATGTCCCACGCACCCGTCCTATCCCTCGGCTCACGCCTGCAATGCAGGCGCCTGCGCCACGATCCTTAAAGCCTTCTTTGACGCGGATTACGTCCTGCCGCACCCCGTCGAGGCCACTCCAGACGGCTCGACGCTGGACCCCTGGAAGGGCACCGATCTCACCCTCGGCAACGAGATCGACAAGCTGGCCAACAACATCGCGCTTGGCCGCGACGCCGCCGGCGTGCATTACCGCTCTGACAGCATCCATGGCCTCTTCGTTGGGGAGCAACAGGCGCTAGGGCTCCTCCGAGACTATAGCCGCACTTACAACGAGCACTTCGACGGTTTCGTTGTAAGAAAGTTCAGCGGGGACCGGGTAAAGATCACGGGCGGCGAGGTCCAGCGTCTCTGACATCCGGGGCTAACTGACTTGTCCGGCTGGCTTGACAAATTGTATGTATATACACTTATACTGATGCACTTACACAGAGGTGAGAATGGCCATCGACCTTTCGGAGTGCCCGGATTGCCTATGTTGGGCTTCGCGGCGGGCGGCCCGCAAAATTACACGCGCGTTCGACCGGCATCTTCGGCCGCATGGGGTCCGGATAACTCAATTCACTATCTTGGTGATGCTGATGCTGGCCGGCCCACTCACGATCGGCGAGTTGGCCGACAAACTCAGCATCGAACGCACAACGCTGTCTCGCAACCTAGCCCTGATGGAATCGGCGGCGTGGATCAATATTAGGCCGGGTGATGATGCGCGCTCGCGCGTGGTCTCTGTGACTGGCAAAGGACGCGCGGCGGTATCAGCATCCCTTAATGCTTGGCGGCGCGCGCAGGCAGCTGTTGCGGCAGCCATCGGCCCATCGGGCGTCGGCGCGCTCAGAGCGCTTTCCCGCACGCAATTAGGGTGATGACAGGAGCTTTCGGGCCAATCAGCTTCACCTCGGGAAGAAAAATGTAGATACACCGAACAGGAGGAAAACATGTTGGACTTCATCGGCACGGTCGTGACCGCAACACTGATGGTGTTCGCCGTCAATGCAGTGATCGTC
>DASRAF010000402.1:0-3930 GCA_035638295.1 Pseudolabrys sp. | reverse complement strand
ATTACCGGCCCAGCCGGCGGGGCGGGTACGGTCGATGTACCGATTCGCCTTGCCGTGGTTCAAGAGGGAGTAAACCCCAAAACCATTCTATCAAGATTTGCCAGCGTCCATGTTGTCGTGGAAGGCGCAGAAGATCGCGCTTCCTTCGTGCACGTTGATCCGGAAATCTCGTTCCCGTTGCCGCAGCCGCTGTCCAACATCGACGCTTACATAGTCTACGTGGGATTCGATCCTGCGGGAGCACAGCAGGAAAGAAGAAAGAAACCACCAAGCAAGCCAAAGGCGCGCACAGCCCCTGGGACAAATCAACGTCAAAGCTGAGAAAGCGCCAGTGCCAGTTGGACGGCGCGCATTCACGATCGCGATGTGAAAAGCTAGTTCAGCTTCTTGCGAACGTCTTCGATACCTTTGGCGAGAAGCTCGCCAGCCAGTTTGCCCTTGGCTTCCACGTTCAGGATCTTTTCCGCGGCGGCAACGGCAGCGTCGGCGGCGGCGCCGCGGACGTCCGCCACTGCCTGCGCTTCTGCCTGCGCGATCTTAGTTTCAGCCATTGTGGTGCGTCGAGCCACGAAATCCTCGATCCTCGTCTTAGCTTCCGCGGCAAGCCGTTCGGCTTCGGCCTTGGCGCCGGCGATGATTTCTTCCGCTTCGGTTTCTGCGGCGTGCTGCTTTTTCTGATATTCCGCCAGGAGCTGAGCTGCTTCGTCCTTGAGCTTACGCGCTTCGTCGAGCTCGGCGCGGATGCGACCGGCACGATCGTCCAGCGCCTTCGACACCATATTGTGCACGCCGAGATATCCCAGGAAGCATACGAAGATGGCGAATGCGATCGCCACCCAGGTTTCCGGCTCACGCAGCAGTTCCATGGTTCCCGTTACCTCTTAAGAACGTCAGCGACCGCTGCGTCGATCACATTGTCGGCCGGCGCCTTGCCCGTAAGCCGTTCGACAATCGCCTTGGCTGCGTCTGTCGCAATGCCGTGCACATTTGTCATCGCCGTCTGTTTGGTTCCAGCGATAGTCTTTTCTGCGTCGGCTAACTTGGCTTGGAGCTGATCCTCGAGCTTTTTGCGGGTCGATTCCGCTTCGGCAGCCTGTTTGTCGCGCATATCGTTGGCAATTGACTGTGCCCGATTACGGGCATCGGCCAGAGACTTTTCATAGGCTGCTAGCGCACCGTCAGATTGCGTCTTGAACGAATTCGCCTGCGCGAGGTCGTCATCAATCCGCTTTTGCCGTTCCGCGATGATGCCGCCGACGCGCGGCAACGCGACTTTCGCGAGGATCACGTAGAGCAATACGAAGGTGATGGCGAGCCATACGAGCTGCGATGCAAACGTGTGCGAATCGAAGGGCGGAAACGCACCCTTATGTTCGCCCGGCGCCTCGGTATGGGCAGTCGTGGCCATCGTTGAAAACGCGACTGCTTCTTACAGCGCGAAGAGAAGCAGAAGGGCGATCAGCAGCGAGAAGATGCCGAGCGCTTCGGTCACGGCAAATCCGAAAATCAGATTGCCGAATTGCCCCTGAGCGGCGGACGGATTTCTCAAGGCGGCGGCCAGGTAATGACCGAAGATGGCACCGACGCCGACGCCGGCGCCGCCCATACCGATGCAGGCAATGCCGGCACCGATGTATTTTGCTGCGATTGGATCCATGACGAACTCCTTTGCTTGATCTTGTCTGGTCTCAATGACCAGGATGGATGGCATCGTTGAGATAGATGCAGGTGAGGATGGCAAACACGTAGGCTTGCAGGAAGGCGACGAGCAGTTCGAGTGCCGTCAGTGCAACGACCATCGCCAGCGGCAGCGTTGCGCCGGCCATGCCGATAATTCCCGCGCTTCCAAGCAGCGTGATGAAGCTTGCGAATACCTTCAGCGTGATGTGACCAGCCAGCATGTTGGCAAAAAGACGCACGCTGTGAGAGATCGGGCGCGAGAGGAAAGACAGCACTTCAATGAATACGATGAGCGGCAGGATGTAGATCGGTATGCCCTTGGGCACGAACAGGTTGAAGAAGTGAAGCCCGTGCTTCCAGAATCCATAGACGAGGACCGTCAGGAAGACCGACATCGCCAATGTTGCAGTAATTATGATGTGCGTGGTGACGGTGAAGGCGTAAGGGATAAGCCCAACGATGTTCACCGTCAGGATGAACGTGAACAGCGCGAACACGAAGGGGAAGAAACGCATCCCCTCGG
Source organism: Pseudolabrys sp. (assembly GCA_035638295.1). Classification (GTDB taxonomy): domain Bacteria; phylum Pseudomonadota; class Alphaproteobacteria; order Rhizobiales; family Xanthobacteraceae; genus Pseudolabrys. The sequence goes on along the minus strand of DASRAF010000402.1, from coordinate 1,727 downwards.
TGCCGGCCGTACTTTTTATGGTGTTGGCGACGAATTCGTAAGTCAACTCGGCGGTCGACTGCACGCGGCCCGGCACAAGGCTTCGCTTGGCGGTGCCGCCCAGAAGGAATGCGGTGATGATCACAACTGCGGCGACCATGTAGGCCGCGGAGTTGGTGAAGGCGATCTCCGTATTGCCAATTTTGGCGACCGGAAACAGATCAATGATCTGGAACTGATGAATTGGATCGACAGCCATGAGCTCTACAGTTGTCTATCGCGAACGACTCCTGCCGCCCGCATCACATTGAGTACGCCCGCCGCGAAGCCGAGCAACAAAAAGACGATGAGCCCCCATGGCGAAATTCCCAGCCACCGGTCGAGTAGCCAGCCGATCAGCGCGCCCACAAGTACCCCAGCGACCAGTTCGGTCGACAGCCGAAAACCACGGGCGATCGCCGAGGGATCGCCGGTCTGACGAGGACCGGTGTCGTCTTCGGGTGGTCGGTTCGCCTGTGCGAGCCGATTGCCGAGACGTTGGAGCCTCGCGGAGAGAGCAGCCTCGTCGTCCGGCGGGTCGTTGCGATCATCTTTGCCGCGCGTGCCGTCAGCCATGCTTGCGACTCGCGTCGGTTTCAGGTCTCGCGAGTCCCCGCCGCCCTAAAAGCCGCGCGGACCATACTTATCGCGTTTCATCGAGTCAAGGAATCGAACCTGCGGCATAAGTGTTTGATACGAAGTGAAAAAGCAGAAATTTCGGGGCGAAAAATTGGCTGTGCACCGCAGAATGACTGGCGCAACAGCCGCAGGTGTTGAGTTTCAGTTGGTGCCGAGTTGGTGCTAGGCTACTGACATCCCACCGCTGTTCACAGGAAGGCGCCATGCGCGTTTCCACGCTTGCACTCGCAGTCATTCTCATCTGCCCCTGCGGATATTCGTGGGCGCAGACGTCGAACGAAGGGGAGAAGGCCGCGCCCCAGGAGCCCACCGCATCGAATTCGCAGGCACCGATCGCGAGCCGTTACAGCTTCAATCGCGTCGACAACGGATTCATCAGGCTCGACATCACGAACGGCGAGATCGCCTATTGCAGCGCGCAGGCGACGGGATGGATTTGCCAGACTGTTCCGATCGATCGGGCCCCATCCGCCGGCGGCAGCGAAAACGCGCAGAAGGGCGTTACCTTCCTGAAGGGATTCGAAGAAAAGCTGGGCCGCTTGCAGGATGAAGTTGCGTCGCTGAAGAAAGAAGTTGCCGCTTTGAGAGAGCCGCCGCCGCGTCCGCCGGCAGATCTATCGCCGCAATCCGGGAACGGCCCTGATATAGCGATCAGGCTGCCGACACAGAAAGAAATGACTCGCGCCCGCGAGTTTCTTGAAGAAACCTGGCGTCGCCTGGTCGAGATGTTCGACACGGTCCGTAAAGACATCATGCGCAAGACCTAGACGGCCGATCCGAGCAAGGCCGAATTCATGCCCGGTCGTTTGTCCGCCATTGTCGAGGCCGCACCAGAACTCATTGCCAGTGCGACCTTGCGCACGGATACGCGGGGGAATGGCTTTATCGATATTACCGCTGACGCGGCTGGCTTTATCGACAGCATCGGAGCAAGCGAGGGGGTGTTACTGATCTTTTTGCGGCACACCTCGGCTTCGTTGACGATCCAGGAAAATGCCGATCCCGACGTACAGGCGGATTTACTTACCGCGCTCGATCGGCTGGCGCCCGAAAACGCGAACTGGATCCAC
>DASRAF010000401.1:0-2038 GCA_035638295.1 Pseudolabrys sp. | reverse complement strand
ACTCGGCTGGAGACACCCCAGTTGTGAAGAATCCGCCCCATGATGAGGACATCGGCCTGCGGCAGCGGATCGGTAAAAAAGTCGCCGGGATAAAATGTCAGACGATCGGATAATTGCTGGGACGCCACGTAGCTCGTGAACGCAGGTCCGATCTCCGGCAGGTCAAAACCACCGCCGCGCAAATGCGGGTGGGCGCGCGCAATCTCGACCGGCACGCAGCCCTGTGCCGTCCCGATGTCGATGAAGGTTCGATAGCGCCACCATGGAAATTGCGCCGCCAGTGAACGCGCCGCAATCAGGCTGCTCGCCGACATGCCTTCGAGAAAAATCTGCTGCGTCCTCTCGTCGGCATAGAACTCCGAATAATCCTTGGTGCCGAGCGCGCTCTGAGACTCGCCGGTTATCAAGGCGCGGCAGAGCCGGTCCCAATTCTCGTAATGACGCTTGTCGAGATGTCGCAACAGCCCGCCAATATAGGTGGGCTTACCGCGAACGAGGTAGCAATCGCTTTCGGGCGTGTTGGCGTAGCGGCCCTTGCTGTCCCTGTCGAGCAACCCCAGGGCCACCAGCGCATCGAAGAAGTCGCGGGCACCGCGCGGATGAACGCCGGACCGCGCCTTCAGCGTCTCGAGGTCGAGCGGTCCTTCGGCGAGAATGCCGAACACGTCGAGCTCGGCGGCGACGAACAGCACCTTGGATTGCCGAAACAAATAGGCGGTGCTGACGATACGGTCCGGAAGAGTTTCGGTTGGCTGAGGCACGTCGTTTTCCCACCGTGAGGGTTTTGCGTTCAGCGCCACGCTGCCCAAACGCGGCCTCAGAACGTGCTGGATGCGGTTATTGCGGCTCGATTTTGTGGTCGCGGGCGACCGCAGACCATCTTTGCCGCTGTGCGTCCATGACCCTCTCGAATTCCGCAGGGGTCGTCCCTCTCGCGATAAGACCTACCGTCGTGAGGCGCTCCTGGACGTCGGGCTCCCGCAGAATGTACCGCACGTCCGATGCAATCTGTTCGCGCAGTGCCATCGGCATGTCCTTCGGGCCGAACAGGCCCAGGAAGCCACCAAACGTGAATTCCGGATATCCGGCCTCCTTTACTGTCGGAATATCTGGAGCTGCGGGCGTACGTTGCTCATTCGTGACAGCAAGGATCTTGATTTTGCCCGCCTGCGCGGCGCCGAGCACGGAAGCCACAGGCATCACGGCGATATGGATGCGCCCCTCCGAGAGGTCCGCCATCGCGTTCGTTGGATTGTTGTAGGCTACGAATGTTGTTTCAATGCCGGCGCGCTTCTGGAAAGCCAAATAAGCGAGATATGGCGCTCCCGGCACCGCATAGAAATTGAGGCTGGTCGGCTTCTGACGCGCGAGTCTCACGAAATCTGACAGCGCGCCGACGCCCAGCGCAGGAGCTGTGACGACCGCGAGAAAGTCCTCGACAGCAAGCGAAACCGGCCGAACATCGCCGACCGGGTCGTACGGCACCTTTGTATGCAACAACGGCACGACAGTAAACGTGCTGTGGGTCGTGAACAGCAGTGAGTGTCCGTCGTGCATCTCGAGAAATGCTCGGGTGGCCAGCATGGTATCTGCGCCGGGCCGATTTTCGACAACGACGGCTTGCTTCCAGCGTTTGCCGAGCCCATCGGCAAGCATGCGTGCCGCCGCATCGGGCGACCCCATGCCGGGGCTGAACGGGATGACCACGTGAACGGTGCGCGCGGGCCAGGTGTCAGCGCGCATGGAGTGCGGCACCAGGCCGAAGGCTGCACACGCCAGCAGTGAGGTGCAAAGGCGCGGCAATAGAGCTTTTTTCACGGAAAACCTCCGAGGACGGGAGCGACATTCAAGAAGGCAGGCCGACCTGGTCAGCCGCAGCGACAGATCAGATTCCGTGTGTCTGCCGAATCAGGTCGGCGGCCTGCTCTCCGATCACGACGCAAGTCGCCATAGTGTTCCCGGTCGTGATGCGCGGCATGATCGAGGCGTCGGCGATGCGCAGGCAGTCGATGCCGTAGACGCGGAGCTGACTGTCAAC
>DASRAF010000400.1:0-5818 GCA_035638295.1 Pseudolabrys sp. | reverse complement strand
GCACATTGAGATCGACGCGCATCAGGACGCATTTGCCTTTTACGTCGACATGGTCGAGCGTTCTGAACGCAGTCATGACCCGCCTGACGCCTAGCCGCTAGAGAAGTTTGCCCATCGCCACGGCGGTGTCCGCCATGCGGTTGGAGAAGCCCCATTCATTGTCGTACCATGACATCACGCGCACGAGCGTGCCGTTCATGACCTTGGTCTGGTCCATGTGGAAGGTGGATGAATGCGGGTCGTGGTTGAAGTCGATCGAGACATTCGGATCGTTGGTATAGGCGAGAATGCCTTTGAGCTGCTGCTCGGAAGCGCGCTTCACCGCGTCGTTGACCTCATCCTTGGACGTCGCCTTCTTCGCAACGATCTTGAGATCGATCACCGAGACATTCGGCGTCGGCACGCGGATGGCGACGCCGTCGAGCCTGCCTTTGAGTTCAGGGAGCACGAGACCAATCGCCTTTGCGGCACCGGTCGAGGTCGGGATCATCGACAGCGCGGCTGCACGCGCGCGGTAGAGATCCTTGTGCATCGTATCGAGCGTCGGCTGGTCGCCCGTGTAGGCGTGGATCGTCGTCATGAATCCGGTTTCGATGCCGACCGCATCGTTTAGCACTTTCGCGACGGGCGCGAGGCAATTGGTCGTGCACGAGCCGTTGGAAACGACCTTGTGGTCCTTGGTCAGCTTGTCGTGATTGACGCCGAAGACGACGGTCAGATCAGCACCATCGGCGGGAGCCGAAACCAGCACGCGCTTGGCGCCAGCGGTCAGATGGGCCGAGGCCTTGTCCTTTGCCGTGAACAGGCCGGTGCACTCGAGCGCGATATCGACGCCGAGGTCTTTCCACGGCAGTTTGGAAGGGTCGCGTTCGGCCGTGACCCTGATGGCTCCGTTGCCGACGCTGATGCTGTCGCCCTTCACCGTTACTTCGCCCGGGAAGCGGCCATGGACGCTGTCGTAGCGCAGCAGGTGCGCGTTGGTCTCGACCGGGCCCAGATCGTTCAAGGCGACGACCTCGATGTCCTTGCGATCGGCCTCGGCGATGGCGCGTAGAATGTTGCGCCCGATACGGCCAAACCCGTTGATGGCGACGCGTACTGTCATGAAAACGCTCCCGGCTTTTCAATTGCCGTGGCCGCGGGCGACCACGACAGACATATAATCACTTGTCAGCTCTTCCCAACCTTCGCCAACGCCGCGTTGGCGACTGCTTCAGCGGTAATTCCAAATTTCTTGTACAGTTCCTTGTAGGGCGCGCTCGCGCCGAACGATTGCATCCCAATGAAGATCCCGTCGGAACCGATAATGGCATCCCAGCCTTGTCGGATCGCGGCCTCTACGCCAACGTTCACGCGAGCATCCCCGATGATGGCGCGACGATACTCGGCGTCCTGTTCCAGGAACAATTCGAAACACGGGACTGAAACCACGCGCGCCGCGACGCCATGCTGCGCCAGCAGCTTTGCGCCTTCGACCGCGATCGAAACTTCGGAACCCGTGGCGAAGATCGATACGTCCGAACGACCGTCGGGTCCCGCGATCTCATAGGCACCGCGCGCGCAGATGTTGTCCTCGTCGAGGCGGTTGCGCAGTTGCGGCAGGTTCTGCCGCGTGAGCGCCAGTATACTCGGCCTGTCTTCCGACTCGAGGGCAAGCTCCCAGCACTCGGCGGTCTCCACCGCGTCGCAGGGACGGAATACGAGCAAATTCGGAATTGCGCGCAGCGCGGCAAGGTGCTCGACGGGTTGATGCGTCGGCCCGTCTTCGCCAAGGCCGATTGAATCGTGCGTCATGACGTGGATGACGCGCTTGCCCATCAGCGCGGCAAGCCGGATTGCCGGACGGCAGTAGTCCGAGAACACGAGGAACGTGCCAGAGTAGGGGACGATGCCGCCGTGCAGCGCCATGCCGTTCATGACCGCGGCCATGCCATGCTCGCGTACGCCGTAATGGATGAAGCGGCCGGAGAAATCGGCGGCCGATATCGCCTTCATGCCTTTGATGCGCGTGTTGTTGGAGCCTGTGAGATCGGCCGAACCACCGATCATTTCAGGTAGCGCGGGAATCAGGCTTTCAAGCGCAAATTCGCAGGCGGTGCGGCTTGCGATGTCTTTTGGTTGCGTGGCGAGGTTTTCCTTCACTGCGCGCACGGCATCGGTGAGCGCCTGCTTCGCGAGGTCGCCTTTCATGCGACGTTCGAACTCGGCGCGCTTGCCGCTCTCGAGGCCGGCCAATCGCTTTTTCCAGTCCGCGTGCGTGACCTTTGAGCGCGTTCCGATTGTGCGCCATGATTTTAAAACCTCGGCCGGTACGTCGAACGGCGCCGATGTCCAGCCGAGGTTTTTGCGCGCACCGGCGATTTCTTCCGCGCCCAGCGGCGAGCCGTGCGATTTTTCGGACCCTTGCTTGGTGGGCGCGCCGAAACCGATCTTGGTCCTGCAGGCGATCAGCATCGGCTTGTCCGATGTCTGTGCTTTTTCGAGCGCTGCATTGATCGCCACCGGATCGTGGCCGTCGATGCGCGAAGCATTCCAGCCGGCGGCTTCGAAGCGCTTCACCTGGTCGACCGAATCCGCGAGCGACAACGCACCGTCGATGGAAATGCCGTTGTCGTCGAACAGCACAATCAGCTTGTTCAACTTGAGATGACCGGCGAGCGCGATCGCTTCGTGACTGATGCCTTCCATAAGATCGCCGTCCGAGGCGATCACGTAGGTCTTGTGGTCGACGACGCCGTCGCCGAACACTGACGCGAGATGTCTTTCGGCAATCGCCATGCCGACGGAGTTGGCCAACCCTTGACCGAGCGGGCCCGTAGTCGTTTCCACGCCGGGCGTGTGGCCGTATTCCGGATGACCGGCCGTGTTCGAGCCGAGCTGGCGGAATTTTTTGACTTGATCGAGCGTCATCGCCTCGTAGCCGGTGAGATGTAGCAATGCGTAGATCAGCATCGAACCGTGGCCGGCCGAGAGGACGAAACGGTCGCGATCGGGCCAGCCTGGATCGGTCGGGTCGAACTTCAAAAACCGTGAGAACAGCACCGTCGCCACGTCGGCCATGCCCATCGGCATTCCCGGATGTCCGGATTTGGCTTGTTCCACGGCATCCATGGCCAGGGCGCGAATCGCGTTGGCCATGCTCGCGTGGGCAATGGCAGGGGCAGCGGGCGCTTGCTCGCGACGCTCCGGAGGCACCGCGGCTGCCGTCGAAGAGGCTTTTGCACTCATGAGGGGCCTTTCGGCCGGTGGATACCATGTAAGTCCCTTGAGTCAATGTGACGACCACCGCGCGCACCCTCCATGCACAGGATGACGAAAACAGCTGGGCAAATCCTCCGCCAAGCGTTGACTGTGTGGTCGTGCAGCACGTAAGATTCTCCGCCTAAATAGCTGCTGCCGCACAAGTTTTTGGTGTGGGCCAAAGGCGATGACGGAGCAAGGCGCAATCGATAGCGCGGTCAAGCGTCTAGCGCTCGCGTTGGACGCGCTTGATGCCGCAGTCGAACGGCGAAAGCAGGCTGACCGCAACGAAGAGGGCCTCGCCGCCCAGGTACAGGCGCTTGGCGTTGATCGTACGCGGCTGGCCGCGGCGCTCGACGGCGAGACCGCGCGTTCACGCCGGCTCGAAACGACCAACCGGGAAATTGCGGAACGGCTGGACAGCGCGATTACGACAATCCAATCGGTGCTGGACGCGCACGAGTAACCCATGGCTCAGATCAGCTCCACTATCGCCGGCCGCCAATTCCGCCTCGCTTGCGAAGACGGACAGGAAGAGCACCTGCAGGAGCTCGCCAAGGACATCGACCAACGCATCATCAGTCTGCGACGCAAGTTCGGTGAGATCGGCGACACACGTCTCACGGTGATGGCTGCGTTGATGGTCGCCGATGAATTGGCGGAGACAGTGCAAAAGATGCGCTGCCTCGAGGAAGATATCGCCTCGTTGCAGGATGCGCGGCTCGTCGCATCCGACCGCGCCAGGGCCGCATCCGATGCCGTGATCGGTGCGTTCAATTCCGCAGCCGAACGCATCGAAGGCATTACCCGAAAGCTCAATCAGACGGTCGGCAACGGCGGCAGCGTGCCGCTCGGCTGACGTGCTCCACAAAGTGGCGTGGGCGCCACATAACGACTACATTGAGAGGGCGGGGCTGCGGGGCGCGTCAGGAGACACAATCCCCGGGGCCTTATCGATCCTTCAGGGAGCTGTCCCTGGCCGGGCTCGTGGGTTCGGTCATATGGCGCCCACCTACTTTCGTAGGGAACCCGGGATCGATGCTCCAACGGCCATCGCGGCTCCGCACTTGATTGCAATGACCAAAATTGCTGAGACCGATTCCCCAAAAGCACGACTGCGCGAGCAGGCTCTGGCCTTGCGCGATGCCTTGCCCGCGTCCGAGCGCGCGGCAGCCGCCGCGACGATTGCGGCTCGCCCGTTTCCGGTGAAAGTCGATTCGAGCACCGTGGTCTCCGGTTTTTCGCCGATGAAAAGTGAAATCAACCCAATTCCATTGATGCGCCGCCTCGCCGATGCCGGAGCGAACCTCGCGCTGCCGACGATTGCCGGTCGCGGCAATCCCTTGACGATGCGCGCCTGGACATTCGGCGAACCTTTGAATTCCGGCCAGTGGGGCATTCGCGAGCCCTTTCCGGATGCGCGCGTAGTCGACCCCGACATTCTCATTGTTCCGCTTGCCGCCTTCGACCGGGCCGGCCACCGCATCGGCTACGGCGCCGGTTATTACGACATGACCATCAACGCGCTGCGCGCCAAGAAGCCGGTTGTTGCCATCGGCATTGCATTTGCCGCGCAGGAAATTCCGTCGGTGCCTGCAACCGAGCGCGACGCGCGGCTCGATCTCGTGCTAACGGAACGTGAGATCATCGATTTTCGCGAGCATTAACTGCATGCGCATTCTTTTCATCGGCGACGTTGTCGGGCGGTCAGGGCGCACAATCGTAATGGAACGTCTGCCGGACCTGATCGGCAAATGGAAGCTCGATCTGGTGGTGATCAATGGCGAAAACGCTGCCGGCGGTTTCGGCATCACCGAGGTGATCTACAATGAACTGATCGATGCTGGTGCGGATGCCATCACGCTCGGCAATCACGCCTGGGATCAGCGCGAGGCGCTGGTGTTCATCGAACGGGCGCCGCGGCTGATCCGTCCGCTCAATTATCCGAAGGGCACGCCCGGTCGCGGCGCTGCACTCGTCGACACGAAAAACGGCAAGCGCGCTTTGGTGATCAACGCCATGGGGCGCATTTTCATGGATCCCCTCGATGATCCCTTTGCCGCCATCGAACGCGAACTTTCGGCCTGCGCGCTGAAATCAGGTGCGGATGCGATCATCATCGATTTCCATTGCGAGGCGACGAGCGAGAAGCAGGCTATGGGCTATTTCGCCGACGGGCGCGCGAGCCTCGTCGTCGGCACGCATACGCATGCGCCCACCGCCGACGATCGCGTGTTGCCGGCCGGAACCGCCTTCATGTCGGATGTCGGCATGACCGCCGACTACGATTCCATCATCGGCATGAACAAGGACGAGCCGCTCAATCGCTTCCTGCGCAAACTTCCCGGCGCGAAGTTCGAAGTTTCGTTGGGTTCGGCGACATTGTGTGGGCTCGCGGTGGAGACCGATGACGCGACCGGTCTCGCGCGCAAAGTCGGTCCCGTTCGGCTCGGAGGTATCCTGCACGAGGCCCGGCCGAAGTTCTGGGAATGAAATTTCCAAATTGTACGGTTGACCGCGAATCGCGACGATGATTCGTTAGATGACGTTGATTCGCCGGTTGTGCTCGGGTCCGGCA
>DASRAF010000399.1:0-10740 GCA_035638295.1 Pseudolabrys sp. | reverse complement strand
CGAAGCATGGAAGATGCTGACACAGGCTCCGCCGCGCGTGTGTTCAATGTCTCAGGCAGCGCGGCCCAGACGATCGCAACACCAGCGATCCCGACCACGACCAGCGTGAAGAACACCGACCGCCAGCCGAAGGCTGTCTGCAGCACGCCGCCGGCAATCGGCGCCAGCACCGGCGCAGCCGCCATCACCGAGGCGATCAGAGACAGTTCGCGTCCGGCGCGTGCGCCCGAATAAATGTCGCGCACGATGGCGCGGGTCAGCACGATCCCGCCGCAGCCGCCAAGCGCCTGAAAGGCGCGCGCCACGATCAGCATCTCGATCGAGGTCGAGAGCGCGCAAGCGAGACTGGCCACGCAGTAAAGCGCGATTGCCGCCATCAGCACGGGCTTGCGGCCATGACGGTCGGACACCGGGCCGTAGAAAATCTGCCCGACGGCAAAGCCGATCAGGTAGGCGGAAATGGTGAACTGCACCTGCGCGGTCGAACCGTTCAGCTGTCGCGCAATGTCGGGCAGTGACGGCAGATACATGTCGGTGGTGAGCGGGCCGGTCGCGCTCAACGCCGCAAGGAGTGTCGTGAGCGCGAAGGTGCCGGGGCGAAGCATTGAAACCAGCCTTTTTTTGCGGGCTTGGACCGGGCGGGACTCAAGGCTTAGCACGGGGTGAGGCGCCCTTTGCACAATGTCATTCCAGGCGCGACACAGCACGCGCTGCGCAACTCGCTCGTCATGGCCGGGCTCGTCCCGGCCATCCACGTCTTTACCGCTGCAAGGTCGTGAAGACATGGATGCCCGGCACAAGGCCGGGCATGACGGTGAATAATGGTACGACCAGTGTCTCCGCTCATCCCGCGCAAGCGGCAATCCAGTCGCGAAAAGGAAGGCTGCGTGGATGGCCCGGACAAGTCCCGACCATGACGACGTCACGGAAACCCTACCATGACGAAGAAGCCAAAACTGATGGCTAGCGCGACTGCGCGCCGTAGCGATGCAGGTCGGCGCCGTGGGCGTCGAGCCAGGACTTGGCGCGGCCGAAATCGGGATAGATACCAGCGACCAGGCGCCAGAACCGGCGCGAATGATTCATCTCGACAAGATGAGCAACCTCGTGCGCGGCGAGATAGTCGAGCACGAAGGTCGGGGCCATGATTAGCCGCCAGGAGAAAGACAGGACACCGGTCGAGGAGCAAGAGCCCCAACGGCTGCGCTGATCGCGCACCGACACGCGCCTGAACACGATGCCGAGCGATTGGGCCGCACGGCGGCTGGCGGCTTCGAGATCATGCTTCGCTTCACGCTTGAGAAAATCGTGTACGCGGCGCGACACGTGCGGTGCCTCGCCGGCAACGCACAGCAAATGCTCGCCGCCACGCGTCTCGGCCCAGGCGGTACCCCGCGCACCTGGCCGATGCTCGATCCGGTGCAGATGCCCGCGCAGCGGCAGCGCCGCCCCATGTACGAAGGGCTCCGCGCCCGGCAAGCGACGCAACCGAGCGGCGATCCAGGCGCCGTGTTTTTCAGCAAAATCCCTCGCATGCTTCACGCTGCCGCGCGGCGGCATTGTCAGCACGACTTCACGGCTCACGGAGTGGATGCGCAGCGTGTAGCGGCGCGCCTGTCGATGCCGGCGCACGCGGACCGGATGAATCTCGCCGTCAACTTTAACCGAAATCGCCGACGGCTCGCGGCTGCGACGGTAGAGCAAGGCTCGAAAGGGTATAGACAGCATCAGTTTGTAGGCCCGCGGTGTGTCATCACGCCTGAAAACACCAGATCAACGCTGACCAACAACTTTCAGCAAGGCTGTCCGCACGGTACGCGCGCTGTTGTGCGACAGTGCAAAGTCGGCAATGCGCGGCGCAATCTCGGCGCGGAAGCGGGAGCCGTTGAAGACGCCGTAATGGCCGACGGCAGGCTGCACGTAGTGCACCTTGTGCTCCTGAGGAATATTGACGCACAACGCATGCGCGGCCTCAGTCTGCCCGACGCTGGATATGTCGTCCTTCTCGCCCTCGACCGTCATCAATGCAACGCGCCTGATCGCCGTTGGATCCACCCGACGACCACGATGTGTCATCTCGCCTTTCGGCAGCGCATGACGGATAAACACCGTCTCCACTGTCTGCAGGTAGAATTCCGCCGCGAGATCCATCACCGCGAGATATTCATCGTAGAATTCGCGATGCTTCTGCGCTGAATCGCCGTCGCCCTTGACGAGATGCAGGAATAAATTGTGGTGCGCCTCGATGTGGCGATCGAGATTCATGCTCATGAAGCCGTGCAACTGCAGGAAGCCGGGATAGACGTCGCGCATCACGCCGGGATGCGGAAACGGCACCTTGGTGATCACATGGTTGCGAAACCAGTTGAGCCCGCGCCGCTCGGCCAGATTGTTGACCTCGTTGGGATTGATCCGCGTGTCGATCGGGCCACCCATCAACACCATGGAATGCGGCACGTTCGGATCGCCATTCGCTTCCATCAGGGCGACCGCGGCGAGCACAGGCACGGAAGGCTGGCAGACGGCAATCACGTGCACGTCACCGCCCATCAGATGCAGGATGGAAATAATGTAGTCGATGTAGTCGTCGAGATCGAAGCGCCCGTCGGACAGCGGCACCATGCGCGCATCGACCCATTCGGTGATGTAGACGTCATGGTTGGGCAGGAAGGTGTCCACCGTGCCGCGCAGTAGCGTCGGATAATGGCCCGACATCGGCGCGACGATCAGCAGTTTCGGCTGTGGACGGCGCGGCGCCCGAACACAAGCGCGATCGAAGTGCAGCAGACGGCAGAACGGCCGCTCCCAGACACATTTGATGGTGACCGAGACCTTCTCGCCACCGACGGTTGTCGAATCGATGCCCCATTCCGGCTTGCGGTAGCGGCGCGTCGAGCGCTCGAAAAGTTCCATCGTTGCCGCGACCGACTTGCCATAGGCCGTGTGCGACAGCGGATTGGCCGGATTTTTGAAGAAAAGCCGGGTGGCGTCTGCGAAAGCACGCGCCGGATTGAGAGCGGCGTGACCGATCTCATAAAACCAGTACATGGGCGTCGACAGTAACGCGCCACTCTCGTCGGAAAGCGTTGCCGCCCCGCCGAATTCACCTATTGCCATTGAGCCCCCCGACCCTCGCTGCAGTGCGGCAGCCTGTCGCTTTTCTGTCATAGCGTCAACATAGACCTAAGACGTTCGTGCCCGGTTTACAACGCACCCCGAGGCGATAAGTCCCATTAAACACAGGCTTTTTTGACTACTCGCTGGTCTGCAAAAGCGAGCCTTGGACCCGTGCGCTCTGCAGCAGCTTCAGAAACGCAAATGATGCAGCCGCGAACAGCCCTATATTGAACGCGAAAGCCTGGGCCATCAGATCCGCCCGAAACACATGGTCGATCACCAGTGCACGCATGCCTTCGAAAACGTAGGTCGGCGGCAAAGCCCAGGCGAAGTACTGCAGCCATCCGGGCAGAATCGCCACCGGATAATAGACGCAGGTGAGCGGCAGGAACAGGAACATGATAGTCCAGGCCATGCTCTCGGCGCCGAGACCATTCCGCAACAACAACCCGGCAACGAAAATCCCGACCGACCAGCTGGTGAGAATGAGGTTGGCGAAGAACGCCGCGAGCGCCAGGCCGAGCGCCCAGAGATTGAACCCGAAGAATGCAATCGCGAGCAGTGAAACGGGAATCATCCCGATCAACAGCCGCACCATGCTCATGATCATGAGCGAGAGCAGGAATTCCGCCGGACGCAAGGGCGACATCATGATGTTGCCGAGGTTGCGCGCGTACATTTCCTCGAGGAACGAAATGGAAAAACCGAGCTGGCCGCGAAACAGAATATCCCACAACAGCACCGAGCCGATGAACACGCCGCCCGCCTGCGCGAAGAAGCCGGCGTTCTGCGAAATATAGACCTGCAGAAATCCCCACATCAGCATCTGCACGGCCGGCCAGTAGATAAGGTCGAGGATGCGCGGCCACGACGAGCGCAGAAGGTACCAGTAGCGTCGCACCATGGCGGCGACGCGGTTGAACGAAAACTCCATGCCGGTATCGCTGACGCTGCTCATTGCGCGGCCTCGTTCTGCCGCCGCCCGCGTGCGACGTCGAGAAATACCTCTTCCAGCGTTTCACGGCCGTAACGAGCGAGCAGACGTTGCGGTGTGTCGTCGTCCTCGATGCGGCCTTTCTTCATGATGATGACGCGCTCGCACAGGCGCTCGACCTCGCCCATGTTGTGCGACGCCAGCAGAAGCGTCGCGCTCTCATCGGCGCGATAACGCTCGAGATGCGAACGCACCCAGTCGGCCGTGTCGGGATCGAGCGAGGCCGTCGGCTCGTCGAGCAAAAGCACTTCCGGTTTGTTGAGCAGCGCCTTGGCGAGCGATACGCGCGTCTTCTGCCCGGCGGACAGCTTGCCGGTCGGGCGATCGAGAAATTCGGTGAGATCGAGATCGGCGGCGAGCCGCGCGATGCGTCGATCGATGTCCGGCACGGCATAGAGCTGCGCAAATACTGACAGGTTCTGCCCCACCGTGAGGCGCATCGGCATGTCGACATAGGGACTCTCGAAATTCATCCGGTGCAGCACGCGATAGCGCTGGCGCGGCATGTCGGCGCCAAGCACGGTGACCGTGCCGGAGGTCGGCGTCACCAGTCCCATGATCATCGCAATTGTCGTGGTTTTCCCGGCCCCGTTGCCGCCGAGAAGGCCGGTGACCGAGCCGGGCGCCAGACTGAATGTAATGCCATCGACGGCGGCCACGCCTTTGTAGCGCTTGACCAGCTGATCGACCGCTATGGCGGAAGCGTTCTGCGCGTCCATAAGGCGAAAGGTGTGACGCCCTGCCGCAGGAAGTGCAAGCCCCGCGATGCACAGGCAATTCGTACACGCTAGACTGCGCCCATGCCGGCCGTCCTTGCCCAGCAGCACCCTTTGCGGAACGTGCGCCTCGACACGTTGGTCCGGCTGCGCTGGCTCGCCATCATCGGTCAGTCGACCGCGGTGATCGTGGTTTACTACGGGCTCGATTTCCAGTTGCCGATCTATGCCTGCCTCGCCGCGATCATCCTTTCGGCCTGGCTCAATGTGGCACTGCGGCTGCGCTTCCACATGACGCAACGGCTCGCGCCCGATCGCGCGGCCTGGCTTCTGGCGTTCGACATCGCCGAACTTGCAGTACTGCTGTTTCTCACCGGCGGGCTGCAGAACCCGTTCGCGTTCCTGTTCCTCGGGCCGGTGCTGCTGTCGGCCACCGCGCTGCCGCCGCGCTTCACGCTGGTGCTCGGCGGCTTCGCGGTCGCCTGCGCGACGGTGCTCGTATTCGTGCACTATCCATTGCCGTGGGACAGCGAAGACCCGCTGCAATTGCCGCCGATTTACATGATGGGCGTCTGGTTGTGCATTCTGCTCGCGATCGGATTCATCGGTGTCTATGCGTGGCAGATCACCGAAGAGTCGCGGCAACTTTCCGATGCGCTCGCCGCGACCGAACTCGTGCTGGCGCGCGAGCAGCACCTGTCGCAGCTCGACGGACTAGCCGCGGCGGCCGCGCACGAGCTTGGCACACCGCTGTCGACGATATCGGTCATTGCCAAGGAGCTTGAACGGGCAATCGCGCCGGATGCGCCGCACGGCGACGACGTCAGGCTCCTGCGCGAACAAGCCACGCGCTGCCGCGATATTCTCGCCAAGCTTACCGAACTGTCGGCAGGCGGTGAGCCGTTCGACCGCATGCGGCTGACCGCGCTCATCGAGGAGGTGGTCGCGCCGCATCGCAATTTCGGTGTCACGATCGACGTCGCCGCCCCCGCCGACCGAACCGCCGAGCCGGTTGGCGCCCGCAATCCCGCAATCCTCTACGGACTTGGAAATCTGCTCGAAAACGCGGTCGATTTCGCGCACGACCGGGTTTCGGTCGATGCGGACTGGGGCGAGGATTCCGTCGCGGTCACGATCACCGACGACGGACCGGGCTTCGCACCGGAAATTTTGGCGCGGATCGGCGAGCCTTACGTGACCAGCCGAAGGCATCACCAGAACTATACCGGCGACGAACCGACCGGCCTGGGCCTCGGCTTCTTTATTGCGAAAACGCTGCTTGAGCGCTCAGGCGCCACGCTATCGTTTGAAAATCGAGCAGTTCCGGAGCGTGGCGCGGTTATCAGACTGCATTGGAGCCGCAGCGATTTCGAGCAACCCTTAGCGTTTGCAGCGGCTTGAGGTTGGTTCGCGCGATCACTATTTGTTGCGTGCGAAACATGCTTCGCTCAGGCTAATATGTGCGTAAGATCGGCTCAGATGATGGTGACAACGTGGACGCGTTGACGAGCGAGGCCGCAACCCCAGCGGCAAAAGAAAAAATCTCCGGCGAACGATCGCTTTTGATCGTCGAGGACGACTTTTCCTTCGTGCAGCGGCTCGCCAAGGCGCTTGAGCAGCGCGGCTTCTCCGTCACGACCGCGGAATCAGTTTCCGATGGCTTGATGCAGGTGGAGAAATCGGCACCCGCCTATGCGGTCGTCGACATGCGGCTCGGCGACGGCAACGGTCTTGATGTGATCTCTGCGCTCAAGCGCCGCCGTCCGGACGCGCGCGGAATCATTCTGACCGGCTACGGCAACATCGCGACTGCGGTGAACGCCGTGAAGCTCGGCGCCGTCGACTATCTCGCCAAACCCGTCGACGCCGACGACGTCGTTGCTGCCCTTCTGGCATTGGACAATGCCAAGATCGAGCCGCCGGAAAATCCAATGTCGGCCGACCGCGTCCGGTGGGAACATATCCAGCGCATCTATGAACTTTGCGGCCGCAATGTCTCCGAGACGGCACGCCGGCTCAACATGCACCGCCGCACCCTGCAGCGGATTCTGGCGAAGCGCGCGCCGCGCTAATCGCAAGCGAACTCGTCACTCCGTGTCCCAGTAAGGCCCGGTCGGATCGGCAAGCGATTGCAGACGCATCGCGGCCGCGCGAGCAAACAGCAACATCATCGATTTGCGTGTCGCCGCCGGCAGTTTGTGCTCGGGTGCCTCGCACCTGAATTCCGCGCCGAAGGCGTCGGCCACGATCAGTCCGGTATCGGACGGAAAAATCTCACAAGGCACATCGACCGTTGTTGCGAAAAAAAGACGATCGCAATGCGCGTGGTAGTCCTGCCATTTCTGGTCGGCCCGAAAATCGGCGATTGAGGATTTGATTTCGACAATCCACACCTCGCCGCCCGGATCGAGCGCCACGAGGTCGGCGCGGCGGCCGGACGGCAGCGGCAATTCACTCACCACGCATCGCCCATGGGCATGCAGAAGCCGCGCCGTACCGCGCGCGATCGCCAGCGCGGTTTCCGACTGGCGGCCGTCGACGGGCAGCTTGAGCGGGTTCGACGCAAATGCCATTACCCGACCCTGCTGTTCGAATCTGGCCGGACTTCGGCGCGATTGGGAAAAGTCTGTGCGAGCGCTGTGCGGCTCGCGGCAATGACGCCGCGTTCGGTGATCAAACCGGTGACGAGGCGCGCCGGCGTAACGTCGAAAGCAAAATTCGCGACCGGAGAACCATCGGGTACGACCTGCACGGTCTCGATACGGCCATCACGCGTCTTGCCGGTCATCATCGCGACTTCCTCGGCGCCGCGTTGCTCGATGGGAATGTCGGCGCCGTCCGCAATCTCGAAATCGACGGTCGGCGACGGCACGGCCACGTAGAACGGCACCTTGTTGTCATGGGCGGCAAGCGCCTTCAGATAAGTACCGATCTTGTTGCAGACGTCGCCCTGCGCCGTCACGCGGTCGGCGCCGACGATCACCAGGTCGACCATCTTGTGCTGCATGAGATGCCCGCCTGTGTTGTCCGCAATGACCGTGTGCGGCACGCCGTGGTGGCCCAGTTCCCAGGCGGTGAGCGCCGCTCCCTGGTTGCGCGGCCGTGTCTCGTCGGCAAAGACGTGGATCGGCAGCCCTTTGTCGTGCGCCGTATAGATCGGCGCGGTGGCCGTTCCGAAATCGACGGTGGCCAGCCAGCCGGCATTGCAATGGGTGAGCACGTTCACGGCCTCGCCTTTTTTCTTCCGCGCGGCAATGTCTTCGATGATTTTCAGCCCGTGGACCCCGATCGACCGGTTGATGGCCACGTCCTCTTCGGCGATTTCACCGGCCCGCCGTAAAGCCGCGTTGGCGCGCTCATTGCGCGGCTGATTGCGCACGGCCGCCAGCATCTCCTCGAGCGCCCATTTGAGATTGATCGCGGTCGGACGCGTGACGATGAGCGCGTCATATGCCTTTTCCAGTGCTTCGTCCGATGCATCGGCGCGCAGGGCGAGCCACACGCCATAGGCCGCGGTGGCGCCGATCAGCGGCGCACCGCGGACCTGCATGGTCTTGATCGCACGGGCCGCATCTTCAAGGGTGGCCAGGCGAACGGTAGCAAAGCAATGAGGCAGCTGGGTCTGGTCGATGATGCCGGCGCTTGCGCCGTCGCCTTCGACCCAGATGGTGCGCATTTGCTTGCCATCGATTTTCATGGCTAAGAGATAACGTCGTTTCGAACCCCACGCAAAGCCGGGTCCGGGGAAACCAGCATGTCCGTCGATTACGAGGTTGAGTACAACAATCGGGCCCGCGTGCCCGAACACGCGGAAATCTTCGCCCGCTGGCAGCGCGAAGGGGCCGCCTACCGCGCTTCAGTGCATAATGCCAAACTCGGCCTCTCCTATGGCCCGTCGATACGCCGGACCCTCGACCTGTTCCCGGCCAGGCACGACGATCAGGCTCCGCTCGCGATGTTCATTCACGGCGGCTATTGGCGCTCGCTCGAGCCGTCGATGTTTTCGCAGTCGGCGGCCGGTCCGAATGCCCTCGGCATTACCGTCGCGGTGGCCGGTTATGATCTGTGTCCGCACGTATCGATTGCTGACATCATCGAGCAGATGCGAGCCGCCTGTCTGATGCTCTGGCGCAAACGACGGCAGCGCATTTTCGTCTACGGCCATTCGGCGGGCGGACACCTCGCCGCCTGCATGGTGGCGACCGACTGGGAAGCTTTTGCTTCCGACGTGCCAGCTGATCTTGTCCCTGCCGCATATTCGGTTTCCGGCGTGTTCGATCTTCTGCCGCTCGTGCAGGTATCCATGAATCAGGACCTGCGGCTCGACGAGACCGATGCACGCCGCGTGTCTCCGCTGCACTGGAGCATTCCCGCCGGACGAAGCCTCGATGCCGTGGTCGGCGCGCTGGAGTCCGACGAGTTCCTGCGCCAAAGCAGAACGATCGCCGAAAACTGGCGGCGCGGTACCACGCTCACCCGTTACGAGGAAATTGCCGGCACGAACCATTTCACCGTCGTCGATCCGCTTGCCGACCCGGACAGCGCGATGACGGCGCGCGTGGCGGCACTGGCGCAGAGCACCAACCGCCTGCCGCTCTAGCCGCCGAACCAGTAGCGCCGCGCAAAAGCAACCGTCAGCGTTGCTCCCACCACGACGATCAGCACGCGTATGACGTTTCGTGGAATGATGCGCGCCACATAGGCCCCGACCAGTCCGCCTCCGATCGTTCCGGCGGCGAGCGCCAGAGTCTGCGGCCACAACACTACGCCTTGCGTTGCAAAGACGATCGTGGCCGCGAGTCCGTTGAGGCTGGACACGAAATTTTTCGCTACGTTGGCCGACCGGTAATCGCCCCTGGTCGCCAGTGAAAACATGCCCAGCATCAGGATCCCGACACCGGCTCCGAAATAGCCGCCGTAGAACGACACCGGCAGCACGACTTTCAGGCTTGCGACGTTGAACGCGATGGCGCGTCCGCGGCCTTCCGCACGTTTACGCAGCCACCGGCTGATCCGCTCGGAAAAAGCGAACAACAGCGTGGCAAAGCCGAGAAGCAAAGGCACGATCTGCGCGAAGGCACGCTCCGGAGTGAGCACCAGGCAAACCGCACCGATGCCGGCACCGATAATCGACGCAAAAATAAGACTGACGAAAGCGCGGTCAAACGGCGGCAACTGCGAGCGATCCGACAGCGCGGCCAGCATCGTCCCCGGCATGACCGATGCGAGATTGGATACGGCCGCAAGATGCGGTGGCACGCCGGTTGCGATCAGCGCCGGATAGATGACGACCGCGGCACCGCCGACGATGGCTGCGATGATTCCTGCGATGACGCCGACGCCGGCCAGAAAGGCGATCGTCAGAATGTCCATGGGTGGGAGAGTTCGCTGTCCAGTTGCCATGGCCGGGGTTGTCCCGGCCATTCCGCCCGTCACGGCCCGGGATCAGAAGAACGCCTGAATGCCGGTCTGTGCGCGGCCGAGGATCAACGCGTGAATATCGTGCGTGCCTTCGTAGGTATTCACCGTTTCAAGGTTCGAGAGCACGCGCATCACATGGTATTCCTCGGAGATGCCGTTGCCGCCGTGCATGTCGCGCGCAAGCCGCGCGATATCGAGCGCCTTGCCGCAATTGTTGCGCTTCATCATCGAAATCGACGGCGGCGAGGCCTTGTCCGCCTCTAGCATGCGGCCAAGCCGTAACGCGCCTTGCAGGCCGATCGCGATCTCGGTCTGCATATCGGCAAGCTTTTTCTGCACCAATTGATTGGCGGCAAGCGGACGACCGAACTGCTTGCGCTCGAGCACGTATTGGCGTGCCCGGTGCCAGCAGAACTCGGCGGCGCCCATGGCGCCCCAGGAAATGCCGTATCGTGCATTGTTGAGGCAACCGAACGGCCCGGCCAGGCCTTT
>DASRAF010000398.1:0-5118 GCA_035638295.1 Pseudolabrys sp. | reverse complement strand
ATGTCCGCTTTACACCCAAAAGCGGACATGTGCGGTGCAAACTCAAAGTCCGCTATGGGCCAAAAGCGGACATCAGCTGAGTGCTCTAAGATATCCGTTAATCCGTCACCGCTTGAGTGAAGTCTGCCCGGCTCTTACCGCATCGACCACCATGCGGATGGCCTGGATGACGACTAGGGCGTTGTCGATCATAATGTTGTGTCCCGAGTGCGTGTCGGTGATGTGAACCGCGCCGGGCACGAGTGCCGCGAGCTCTTTCTGGGCCGCCGAGTTCGTTCGGTCGACGACGGCTCCAAAGTCCGGCGGTGTATCCGGTGGCAGATCGCCGGTCTGGATGAGCTTCGGGACAACATCGATGAACTTGTCGCTGGCCGTGAGCACGACGACCGGCATGGGCCTTAGTGCTGGCGCTGCGGCTGTCTGGTCCAGAGTTTCATCGAATTCCTGCCGTTCCAGATCCGGGTAGGCCGCGAGGGCCTTGGCCGGCCGGGCGTTGACGCGCTTCCAGATCTTCCACTCCTCAGCTGTCATCTGCGCGCGAAGCTCGGGCGTGAGGACGTCAACGAATACTATGCCATTGACTTCGTCAGGATGCTGCCCGGCGAAGACCCGTGCGATCGTACCGCTGAAAGAGTGCGCGACGAGGACGTATGGGCCCGGTACGTCAGCCGCCTTCAGCAGGGCGACGAGATCATCGACCCCGTTTTGAGGGCTGGTCGGCTGGCGCACCGGGTCGCTGCGGCTGAAGGTTTGGTCGAGATGCGGTGCACCGGGTCGGTCGTAGGCGCACACCCGCGTCGTCTTCTGGATGTCGTCGTACACCGTCGGACCCTTCTGATCAGCAGCGTGCCATAGGTCAGACGCCGTATCCGTACCCGAGATGAGCAGCACAGTGGGTGATCCGCTGCCATGACACTCGATGTACATCATCCTTCCCCTGCCGATGTCGACCTGCTTGGCGAAGGACTCAGCGCGCGCCGTTGTAGTCAGCGAGCAAGCGAGCGTGATAAGAGCCAGCAATTTCACGATGATGTGTTTCATGGGCGTTCGCCTTTCGCCTCCCATCCACCTGCTCGATGTCCGGCAAATCCACAAATCACACCCACCCATTTTCTATTGGGCGAGGCGCAGAAAGTTTAACGCAAATCTACTGCGAGAGCAGTCGACCCTACCAGTTCGGTGTCCGCTTTGGGTCAGAAGCAGACACTTGCGATGATTGGACCTTGGGCCAATCGCGCCCTCGACACCGAAAGGTGTTTCTTCAATCGAAACCCCACCAAGGGAATGCCTGAGGAGTAACATTATGCCGACATATATCAGTTTGGTTCGATTTACCGACCAAGGTATCCGGTCTGCAAAAGACACCACCCACCGGCTGGCCGACTGGGCCGACAAAATGAAGTCGAGTGGGGTCAGCGTTAAACAGATGTATTGGACACTGGGCCACTATGACCAAGTGTGCGTCTTCGAGGCCCCGGATGACGAGACAGTCGCCGCCGTGTTACTAGCCGCCGATATGCTGGGTAACATTCGCACCCAGACGTTGCGTGCTTTCACTGCCCCCGAAATGGAAAAGATTCTGGCCACTGTGCCATGATTAGGTTGAGGTGCGGTGCTGCCCTTGCCGATATCTGCTTTGGGTCATAAGCGGACATCGCTCTGGGCCGAGCGAGCCCTTTTTTGGCCATGGTTTCTATGCTTCTCTGAGCACGGTGGGTATCATCCATCACTTCGGTCAGCACGCAATTTTTGAGATGCACAGTTTACAGATTCTCCATCGCAATCTCCTAACGCATATTTTGACTCGCTTTTTTTCCGTCTGTGCCGTCGTAGTGTTTTTTATCGAGAGCTTCGTCGTATCGCTCAGCGCGGCTGCGGGAACACTCGATGATGTTCGGTCAAGGGATAAGTTGATCTGCGGCGTCAGTGAAGGACTCCCAGGTTTCTCGGAAAAGGACGGATCGGGGGTCTGGCGGGGCTTCGACGTTGATTTTTGCAAGGCTGTCGCGGCTGCCGTGCTTGGTGATACCGCGAAGGTCGAATACGTTCCACTGACTGCGGACGTTCGCTTCAATGCGCTGACGGATCGCCGCATCGACCTTTTGTCTCGCAATAGCACTTGGACTATGTCACGTGAGCTCGAACTCGGCCTTGAATTCGTTGGAATTAGCTATTTTGACGGGCAAGGATTTCTTGTTCCAACTTTGCTCGGAGCCAACAGCGCTCTTCAACTCGATGGAGCTAGAATCTGCGTCGGTAGCGGAACCACATCGGAACAAAACGCGGCTGATTTTTTTCAAAGCAAAAAACTTAAAGTCTCTTTTCTGCGATTCACCGAAGGGACGGAGGCGCGCGCGGCTTACGCGTCGGAAAAGTGTGATGTGTTCACCGCCGATCGTTCCGCGTTGGCTGCAGCACGATCGCTGCTGCCAGTGCCTCAAAATCACGTTATTCTGCGTGACGTAATTTCCAAAGAACCGCTAGGGCCTGTAACGCGCAAAGATGATGCGAAATGGACAGGTTTAGTACGTTGGACGCTCTTTGCTTTAATCAATGCAGAGGAACTCGGGTTGGACTCAAAATCGATTGCGACCAGCGGGCGTCAGCGGGCGATCGAGCTTGGCGCGTCCGCAACAAGGTCACTCGGTTTGGCAAATGATTGGTTCGTCAAGATGATCGTCGGTGTCGGCAACTACGCCGAGATATTCGAACGCAATCTGGGAGAGAACACGCCCCTGGCTCTAGGCCGTGGGGTGAATGCGCTGTGGACACAAGGAGGGTTGCTGTATGCACCACCAATGCAGTGACCGGACTCGTCAAAGATGATCACGAAACCACCACGGTATAGCAGCGCAATGTTACGAAGAGCGATTCGACTCATTTTCGCGTCAGCTGTTCCGTTTTGTATCGCGCTGGCATTGCAGTTTTCTGATGCCCAGGCTCAGATTGTCAGTTCTCCTCGCGACCTCGCTGTTATCCGAATTAATCTCCTCGACCTGCTGGCGCGCGAGCCGAATCTACCGCTTCCAATACGCCAGCGTCGCGAGGCATTAGAGGCCTACTATCAAACTTTCGGAGGGGAATTGCTCTGGCTGGCGAGCAGCCGTGCGAACGCGATTATTTCGCGATTAAAAGATGCCGAGGCCGATGGCCTTGATTCAAACGACTATCCAAGTAAGCAACTCGCAACCCTCGCCGCGACCGGGTCGTCGACTGACAAACGTGGCCTTGCCATTATCGAGCTCTATTTTTCCTCGGCATTTCTTGAATATGCCTCCGACCTCAAAGTCGGCCGCTTCCTGCCGAGCAAAATCGATCCCAATTTTTTTATCGAAAGTCGCACCATCGATCAACTGTCAGCACTTAAGGATCTCGCGCAGACCGATAGCATTGATCGCTTTTTCGACGCGTGGCAACCGCCAAGCCAGCGCTATGCTGCACTTCGCTCTGTGCTCGCAAAATATAGGGCACTTGCCGCTAAAGGTGGCTGGAGGACGGTCCCATTGGGAGAGTCTATTCGTCCTGGGATGACCGACCCGCGTATACCGGCCATTCGTGCGCGACTTTCGATAACCGACGGCGCCAGCAACGAAGTCGGTGCAACTCAGACGCAGCTTTACGGCAATGCGTTGGTCGAAGCGGTCAAACGCTTTCAAGCCCGTCAGGGCCTCGATGCAGACGGAGTCATCGGATCTACGACAATAGTAGCCATGAACGTACCGATACAGGAGCGCATCAATAGCATTATTCTGGCTATGGAGCGTCTGCGATGGATGCCGGAGAACCTGGGGCAACAATATCTGATCGTGAACATAGCTGGCTTCGAACTGCGTCGCGTAAACGCGGGCAAAGTCGAAGAACGTATGGCAGTCGTTGTCGGCAAACCCTATCACCGAACGCCCGTGTTCAGTGATCGCATCCGATTTCTTGAATTCAACCCATATTGGAACGTGCCGCCGGATATTGCTGTTAACGAGGAATTGCCGATCCTTCGAAGGAACCCGGCGGGCCTGTCCGCGCAAGGTTTTGAAGTGGTCCGGGGCAATCAGGTGACAGACCCCAGTTCAGTTGACTGGTCCAACGTTGGACCGGGGCACTTTCCATATCAGCTGCGGCAACGGCCGGGACCCAACAACGCGCTCGGTCGTGTAAAGTTCATGTTTCCAAATTCACACAATGTCTATTTGCACGACAGTCCCGCGCACAGTCTGTTTGAGCGCACCGTACGCGCCTTCAGTCACGGCTGCATTCGCTTGTCCAGACCTCTCGATCTTGCCGAACAGGTTCTTCGCGTGGGCGGTGTACAAGGATGGACCAAGGATCGCATCAATAATGTTGTTGCCTCGACGAAAACTACCGTGGTCAACTTGCATGAGCCTTTGCCCGTCCACATCACCTATCTGACAGCGTGGGCCGATGACGGTGCCGCAAATTTTCGCCAAGATATTTACGGGCACGACGCCAAATTACTTGCTGCCTTAGAAGGCAAATCCATCGCGTGGTGAGAAGACTCGAGCCAGTGGTTTGGGTGCGACGCAATCGGCATGTCTCCCTTATCCCCGAAAGCTGATATGTGCAGCGCACAGGGCGTGTCCGCTTGGCCAAGCGGAAATCGACTTATTCACTCACCTCGTCGCGCGACCGGCCAGTGCGAGACTGCTCGCATCATTCTGTGCCTTCGGTGTTGTATGGTGGCCGTGCAAGAGGATAGAGTTCCTAATTGGGAACAACTCGGCAGGGCGGCGCGTTCATAAGGCGACCCAATGGTCGCGGCGATGCCGGAAAAACTACTCACGCTTGCTCGAATTTGCTTGTTGCTGGCTGCATTTTTGGCCGGCGCCTTAGTGGCGGCCGTACCGACGCTGGCTGATGAGGCAAGCAAGGTGTCGTTCTATTTTGCCGCGCATGAGGACGACTGGCAGCTGTTCATGAATCCGTCCGCCTTTCAGGACGTCATGGGCGGAGCAGCCAAAACCGTATTCGTGCATGTGACGGCCGGCGATGCCGGGCTCGGCATCGGTCTGGCCGGCCGCAAGCATCCGTTCTATCTGGCGCGCGAAAATGGCGCAGAGGCCGCTATCCGGTTCATGGCAGACGCGGACGCGACACCCGGCGAGC
>DASRAF010000397.1:0-6559 GCA_035638295.1 Pseudolabrys sp. | reverse complement strand
AATCTGTTCCGAAGGCTTAAGCACCGTTCTTTCGTCAGCTGTCACGAGGCCGGCCTCTATCGCGGCCTGCGCCTTCGCACGGCTTTCAAAGAGACCACGGTCGACAAGGAGTCGGTCGGCGCGTTGACGCGGTGTGGTCATCGATCAGCTCGTTGAGCGAGGAACAAAGTTCCGTGTAGGACAGTTACAATCATGGCGCTTGCGACAGTTGCAACGGGCGTCATGGTTTCTTTGAGGAGCACGTGTATGGCACGCAGATATTCACAAGGCGCTTCGCGGTATGTCGAGCGCGCGATGAAAAAGCGCAAGAAAGGTTCACTCAGAAGCGGACGCAGCGGCAGGAAGGTCACGAGCCGCAAGCAAGCGATAGCCATTGGCCTCTCCGAGGCGCGCAGCAAGGGAAAGAAGGTACCCCGGAAAAGCCGGCTCTAAAGCCGTCAGGCGAGTTTGACGGTTTCCGCGTCAATATCCTTGCCCAGGGCCTCGAATACCTTGGCGACAATTGCTTTCGCGTCGAGGCCAGCAGCCGCGTACATGGCCGACGGTGAATCCTGATCGATGAAACGGTCTGGTAGCATCATGCATCGGATACGAAGGCCTTGGTCGAGCAGCCCTTGGTCCGCAAGCGATTGCAGGACGTAGGCGCCAAAACCGCCGACAGAGCCTTCCTCTATCGTCACCAGCACTTCGTGTTCCCGCGCGAGCCGCGTCAGCAGTTCGACATCGAGGGGTTTGGCAAAGCGTGCATCCGCGACGGTGGCCGACAGACCCAGCGCTGTGAGCTCCTTGGCCGCCTTCAGGCATTCGCCGAGCCGCGCACCTAATGACAGCAGGGCCACCTTGTGGCCTTCCTGGATTATCCGGCCTTTCCCGATCTCGAGCGGTTTGCCTTCGTCGGGCATAGGCACGCCGAGCCCCTCACCACGCGGATAACGAAGTGCGCTGGGCCGATCATCGATCGCGACCGCGGTTGCAACCATGTGAACAAGTTCCGCCTCATCCGCTGCTGCCATCAGTACGAAGCCCGGCAGACAACCGAGATAGGTGACGTCGAAAGCCCCGGCGTGGGTCGGCCCGTCCGCACCTACGAGGCCGGCGCGGTCGATTGCGAAACGAACCGGCAGACCCTGGATCGCGATATCGTGCACGACCTGGTCATAGGCGCGCTGAAGGAAGGTGGAATAGATGGCAGCAAACGGCTTGAACCCCTCGGCCGCCAGACCGCCGGCGAAAGTCACCGCGTGTTGCTCGGCTATGCCGACGTCGAACGAGCGGTTGGGAAATTCCTTCGCAAAGAGGTCGACACCGGTGCCCGATGGCATGGCCGCAGTTATCGCTACGATCTTGTCGTTCTTGCGCGCCTCTTTGATCAGGCTCTCGCCAAAAACTTTCGTGTACTGAGGGGCGCTCGATTTCGATTTGGCCTGCGCACCGGTCGCGACATCGAACTTGACCACGCCATGATATTTGTCGGCGGAAGTTTCGGCGGGTGCGTAGCCCTTGCCCTTCTGCGTTACGACGTGGACGAGGATCGGACCTGCTTCCGCATCGCGCACGTTACGCAACACTGGCAACAAATGGTCGAGGTTGTGACCGTCGATCGGGCCCACGTAGTAAAAGCCAAGTTCTTCGAACAATGTACCGCCAGTCCAGAAGCCGCGCGCGAACTCCTCCGCGCGTCCCGCTTTTTCTCCGAAGAACTTTGGCAGGTGCTGCGCGAGCTGCTTGCCGATGTCGCGCAGCGTCCGATAGGTCTTGCCGGAGATCAGCCTCGCCAGATAGGCCGACATTGCACCCACCGGTGGTGCGATGGACATGTCATTGTCATTGAGAATAACGACGAGACGTTCATTGCGCGCGCCGGCATTGTTCATCGCTTCGTAGGCCATGCCAGCCGACATTGCCCCGTCGCCAATAACAGCCACGACGTTGTTCTTTTTACCTTCGAGGTCGCGCGCCACGGCCATGCCGAGAGCTGCTGAGATCGAAGTGGAAGAGTGGGCGGCGCCAAAAGGATCGTAGTCGCTCTCGGCGCGCTTGGTGAAACCCGACAATCCGCCACCCTGCCGTAGGGTCCGGATGCGGTCCCTCCGGCCCGTCAGGATCTTGTGCGGGTAGCTCTGATGGCCGACGTCCCAGATCAGGCGGTCGCTGGGTGTGTCGAATACATAGTGAAGCGCGACGGTCAATTCGATGACGCCAAGTCCTGCACCGAGATGGCCGCCGGTCTTGGCGACGGCATCAACGGTTTCGGTCCGCAGCTCGTTGGCAAGCTGCTTAAGCTGATCGGCCGACAGGTTTTTGAGGTCGTTCGGAACAAGGATGCGGTCGAGCAGCGGGGTTTTCGAAGACTCGGGCAAGAGCAACTCCAACAGAGTTGATTAAAGATCGGTTTGTACCAGTGCTATAAAACTGGTCGGGCCGAATGACTTACACCAAAAGTACCCTCGCGGGCAATTCAGCAAGAAGTCCATTTCTGATTGGGAGATAAGGTCAATCCACGTCAAGAGGCGTGCTTCCGGTCGGTTTTCCGTCGGCATCGAGGGTAATCCGTTCGACCCGCGCTTCGGCCTGGCGCAGCAACTCCTCGCATCGCTTCTTCAGGGCCTCGCCGCGCTCGTATAGCGCTACCGATTGCTCAAGCGGCACCTTGCCTCCCTCGAGATCCTTGACGATCGATTCAAGCTCTTCAATCGCGCGTTCGAAGGGCAACTTTTTGACGTCAGCATTATTGTTTTCGGCCATGTTCAAATCCGGCGATTCGTGACCCGCATTGACCAAGATAGCGTGGATTCTCTAACCGTGCATCAGCGCGGTCACGTGGGCTGCCACTGAACGCGACAACCCCTGCAAATCGTAGCCTCCTTCCAGCAAAGATATGACGCGTCCTTTCGCGTTCGTGTCGGCGATTTCCATCAATTTTTTGGTGACCCAGGAATAGTCGGATTCGACCAAATTCAGATTGGCCAGAGGATCTCGGGTGTGCGCGTCGAAGCCGGCAGAGATGATGAGAAAGTCAGGTTTGAATTCCCGAAGGCGCGGGAGGATAACGGTCTCAAACGCTTCGCGGAAGGCGTCGCCGCCGTCGCCGGCCGAGAGTGGCGCATTGACTATGGTATTGTAGTCGCCGCGCTCTCCGATCGCTCCGGTGCCGGGGTAAAGGGGCATCTCATGGGTCGAGCAGTACATCACGCTTTTGTCAGACCAGAAGATATCCTGCGACCCGTTGCCATGATGCACGTCGAAGTCGACGATCGCGGCACGTTCGACAGCGTGTTTCTGTTGAGCATATCGTGCGGCGATTGCCGCGTTGTTGAAAAGGCAGAAGCCCATCGGCCGAGCCGTCTCGGTGTGGTGACCCGGCGGACGTGTGGCGACAAAGGCATTTGCGGCCTTGCCCGTCATCACGTCGTCAACCGCCTGCATGGCGCCGCCGACGGCGCGTAATGCCGCTTCATAACTTCCTGGCGACATCGCGGTGTCGGCGTCGAGCCGGACAAGGCCTTCGGCGGGTGAGGCTTCGCGGATCGCTTCGACGTATTCCATTGGGTGGCAGAGCGCGATGACGTCGAGGTTTCCGCGCGGGGCCTCGACTCGTGCCAAAGACTGAAACTTTTCGTCCTCGAGCACCTGATCAATCGCACGCAAACGATCGGGCCGCTCCGGATGCCCGGCCGGTGTCAGGTGGTTTAGACAGGCTGGATGGCTGAGGAGAAGGGTAGACATCGCCTACACCTAAACATTCGTGAGCCTTCGTGGAAGTGCCTATCGCGACTTTGCGTCCAGGCTGACTCCCTCGGGTGGACGACTGGTGTCCGGCACAAAGAAATCGACCTGCAGCGGTTGGCTTGGATCGGCGCGATATCGATCAAAGTCGTGGATGCCCTCGCTAGCAAGGAAGCTGTCGTCGATCAGAAAGTTCCCGGTAAAGCTCTTGGGCTTCTGAAAAATGCGGTATGCGGCCTCGGCAATGATCTCTGGCTTTCGCGAACGACGCATCATCGCATCGCCGCCGAGGAGATTCTTGATTGCCGCCGTGGCGATGGTCGTTCGCGGCCATAGGGCGTTGACCGCGACCTTGCCGCGCAGTTCGCCGGCGAGTCCCAACACGACCAGGCTCATGCCGAATTTTGCCATCGAATAGGCGGTGTGCGGCGCGAACCACTTCTCCGCCATATCGAGCGGAGGAGACAGCATCAGGATGTGCGGATTTTCCCGGCGCGTAAGATAAGGAATAGCAAACTTCGAGACCATGAAGGTGCCGCGGGCATTGATCTGCTGCATCAGATCGTAACGCCGCATATCGGTTGCCGCGACTGGTGTTAGCTGGATCGCGCTGGCATTGTTCACGACGATATCGATGCCACCAAATTTATCCTCGGTTTCATCAAGCCCGGCCTGCACGCTCGCTTCGTCGCGGACGTCAACCGCAATGGGCAATGCTCGCCCACCGGCTTTCGCGATCTCGGCGGCGGCGGTATGAATTGTACCTTCCAATTTTGGATGCGGTTCAACGGTTTTCGCTGCGACGGCGATGTTGGCGCCGTCGGCCGCGGCCCTCAGCGCGATCGCGAGACCGATTCCGCGCGAAGCTCCGGTGATGAAAAGAGTTTTACCTTTTAACGACATCGCCCGCCGTCCTGTTATTCTGCCAGCGCCGCCTGAGCGTCAGCAATGCTCCCGGCACCTTCAGTGACGCTGCGTTCGAGGCTGCTTGCCTGGATCGCAATATTTTCCGCGAAGAAGCGTGCAAGGACAGAACGGCCCGTTCCGTCGCCGGCGCGAAGCGATGCAAGCGCCTCTTCGGCCAGCATGCAGCCGCCGGCCGTATTTCCGAATAACCGCAAATAGGGTGTAGCGCCCGCAAGCGCTGCTTCGGAAGCCTTTTGTGCGAGCAGCCACCGGCTCGCGCGCTCAAGGCTGTCGAGGGCTTCGCCAAGGCGGGTTGCTGTTTCCCCGAATTCGGGCGCATTGCTCGACTGCACCGATGTCACGGTGCGTCGCAGTTCCTCGATATACATATCGATGGTTTTGCCACCCTCCAACGGCACTTTGCGAGTGACAAGATCAAGCGCCTGGATTCCGTTTGTGCCTTCGTAGATCGCGGCGATGCGCGCGTCGCGGTAGTGCTGCGCTGCGCCGGTTTCCTCGACGTAGCCCATTCCGCCGTGCACCTGTATCCCGAGAGACGCAACTTCCGAACCAATATCAGTCGAAAACGCCTTGGCGACAGGCGTCAGCAAAGAGGCACGCTCGTGTGCACTCTTGCGCTCGGCGTCGGTTTTCGCGCGCATTGATCGATCGATGGCGATTCCCGTCGCATAGCAGATCGCGCGAGCGGCACCGGTCAGGGTGCGCATGGTAAGCAGCATGCGTCTAACGTCCGGATAGGCGATGATCGCACTCGCCGGGCCTTGCTTGCGTTCTCGCGCATAAGCCAGTGCTTGTTGTGTTGCACGCTCGGCAATCCCAACGCCCTGCAAGCCGACGGCCAGCCGCGCACGGTTCATCATGGTGAACATGCACGCCATGCCTTTGTTCTCTTCGCCGATCAGAAAGCCGACGGCTCCGCCACGATCGCCATACACCATCGTGCAGGTAGGCGAAGCATGGATGCCGAGTTTGTGTTCAACGGAATGGGCGCGCACATCGTTGCGAGAGCCGTCGGGCAGTATTTTTGGTACCAGAAACAGGGAAATCCCCTGGGTCCCCTGTGGCGCATCCGGCAAGCGGGCGAGAACGAAATGGATGATGTTGTCGGTGAGGTCATGCTCACCGTAGGTTATGAAAATTTTTGATCCGGTGATTCGATAACGGCCGTTGCTCGCGCGCTGGGCTTTGCTGCGCAGCGCGCCAACGTCGGATCCGGCCTGCGGCTCGGTGAGCTGCATGGTGCCCATCCATTCGCCACTGACCAACTTGCCGAGGTACTCCTGCTTGAGCTTGTCGTTGCCATATGCATGCAGTGCGTCGATCGCCGCCATTGTCAGGACCGGTCCGATGCCGAAAGCCATCGATGCCGAGTTCCACATTTCGATGCACGCTGCATTCAGTGCGTGCGGAAGCTCTTGGCCGCCCCAATCGGCTGGTGCCGCAAGACCATTCCAACCCGCCGCAGCCCAATCCGTATAGGCTTCCTTCCAGCCAGGCGGGGTGGTGACTATTCCGTCCTTGAACGGCGTGCCGAATTTGTCACCAACACTATTGAGTGGCGCGATCACGTCGCTGGCGTAGCGCCCGGCTTCCGCCAGAACGGAATCGACCGTTTCCTCATCGAGATCGCCATAGATACCCTCGGCCAGTGCATTTTTCAGGCCGGCGGCGTGCTTTAATGTGAAGGCGATGTCGCCAACTGGAGCGCGGTAGCTCATGGCCAGCTAATCTAGCCTTGGCCGCAGACCGGTCAAACCACGGTTTATGTATAAGAGTAGTGGGCGTTGATTGGGCCGGTCGGCGCCGCTATGGTCCGGCCGCCGCGTTCGAGGACAGTTCGGTGCGGCTCTCGGGCACCTGTTGGGGCGTAGCCAAGTGGTAAGGCAGCGGATTTTGATTCCGCCAT
>DASRAF010000396.1:0-3084 GCA_035638295.1 Pseudolabrys sp. | reverse complement strand
GGCGCAACGCCGTGCAGGTCTACCGCCTCGAGGACAAATTGTGGCAGCCCCCTTTTTTAAGACGTGCGTGCGCTTGGCGATCACCACATCAAACAGCACACAGGTGATCGGCACTTCCAAAAGCGCATGCCATACGGGGCTGTTAGTGCCTGACGCTCCACGCTCTCAGACGTGAGGCCGCCGCACATCACATCTCGAATTCGATGCCGATTTCCATCACTTGCGCGCTGGGAATCTTGAAATAGGCGCCCGGCCGTTGCGCGTTGTGATGCATGAAGGCGAACAGCTGCTCGCGCCAGCGCGCCATGCCGGGCCGGCTCCCGGAAGCGATGATCGTCTCGTGCCCGGTGTAGTACGTCACCTTGCGCGCGTCGCACTTGGCGATCTGGCCGCGCGCCACTGCGAGCTCAAGCCCCTTGGGCACATCCGGCTGCTCCATAAACCCGAACCGCAACTCCGCGCGCGTGAACTCGTCCGAGATCGGCGTCACCACCACGCGCTCTTCGTCTGCGACCCGCGGGGTCTCCGTGATAGTCACCGCGACCAATAATACCTTCTCGTGCAAAACGTGGTTGTGCTTGAGGTTCTGCGTCAGTGACAGCGGCACGCCCGTGGTCATGCGGCCGAGCACGACGGCCGTGCCCGGAATTCGCAACGGCGGATCGGCCTTGAGCCGCTCGAGCAGGTCCTTGGAGCGGAGCCGAACTTCCAGGCGAATCTTGTCCATCATCTCCTCGCCTTTGCGCCAGGTGAGCATGATGAACGCGAGAGCAAGAGCGATCAGCACAGGGAACCAGCCGCCGTCGACGAACTTGGTGCAGGTCGACGCAAAGAAGGCAAGATCCACCGCAAGCAGGCTGCTGTTGACTGTGTAGACGATCAGCCGGTTGTGCTTCCAGTGCAGCGCGACGAAAGTTGCCATAAGCGTGGTGATCGCCATCAGCAGCGACACCGCGATGCCGTAGGCTCCGCCCAGCGCATCTGACGAGCCAAAGCCGATCACCGCCGCGAGCGTGGCGATGGCCAGCGTCCAATTCACGAACGGTATGTAAATCTGGCCCCGCTCGTGACCGGCGGTATGTATGACATTCATGCGGGGCAGGAAGCCGAGGTGGATTGCTTGCTGGGTCAGTGAATAGGCGCCAGTGATGATGGCCTGCGAGGCGATCACTGTCGCGAGCGTCGCCAGCACCACCAGCCCGTAATGCGACCATTGCGGGGCCAGCTGATAAAAAGGGCTTTCCACCGCGCCGGGGTCGGTCAGCAGCAGCCCGCCTTGGCCAAAATAGTTAAGCGTGAGCGCGGGCAGCGCACAGCCGAACCAGGCGACGCGGATCGGCAGCCGGCCGAAATGACCCATGTCGGCATACAACGCTTCCCCGCCGGTCACCGCTAGGAAGGCGCCGCCGATCACCGCGAAGGCCACGGGCCCCGCGTTCCAAAGATAAGTGATCGCCGGGAACGGACTGAGCGCAGCAAGGATGGCCGGCGCTCGCGCAATGCCCGCGATGCCGAGGAGGGCGATGGCGATGAACCAGACCAGCATCACCGGCCCGAAAATGCCACCGATGAACGAGGTGCCCTTGCGCTGGACCACAAATAGCAAAACCAGGATAGCCACCGTCAGCGGTACGATCACGTGTTCCGTCTGCGGCGCATAAACCTTGAGGCCTTCGATCGCGCTCAGAACGGAAATCGCCGGTGTGATTGCGCCATCGCCATAGAGGAGCGTGGCGCCGAGTAGCCCGATCACCACCATCACCGCACGTCGTCGGCTTTGCCTGGCGCGCCGCGGACTGATCAGCGCCAGCAGGGCAAGGATGCCGCCCTCGCCGTGGTTGTCGGCGCGCATGATGAGCAGCGCGTATTTGATGGAGATGACGACGATCAGCGACCAGAAGATCAGTGACACGATCCCGAGCACCGCTTCCGGCGCAACGGTTCCACCCGAGCTCGAGGCTTTGAGGGTGACGCTCACCGTGTAGAGCGGGCTTGTCCCGATGTCCCCAAACACCACGCCCATGCAGGCAAGTGCCGCCGGTGCCAGCGCCCGCGGGGCGGCGTGTGGGTGTCCATGAAGGGCGCCGACCTTCCCAGTCGCGCTCATGTAAGTCGCCCCTGGGGTTCTCTCAACGTTAGCGCAAGGGCAACCGCTGGAAAACAGGAAAGCGGGCCGGGACCCCGTTTGGCGGGCGCTCGTGGCTAGCACAAGAAAGAACGGTCGCGCCGGTACAGCGTGATAAAACCGCTTCAAGCAGCCATCCGTCGCCGCGATGGTCTGTGACCGCTATTCGCTTGGACGAAGGTCAAGTTTCCAAGGTAAATTGATTGTGCGTGTAAAGTATCAAGACCGTGTTGTAACCGAAGGTCCTGCCACGAGGGCGCTCACTTAGGGAGGACAACATGCCATTTATGGGTAAGTTTCTCGCCATTGCGATGCTTTCACTCGCGTTCACCGCGATGGCCGGTGCGCAGGCTCCGCAAGTCGAGAAGAGCGTTTCGATGAAAATGGCGCTCATGATCATTGAGGGCACGCTCGAGCAGTGCACAAAAGATGGCTATAAGGTTTCCGTCGTGGTCGTTGATAGGGCTGGCAATGTCGCTGCGTCCGTCCGCGGCGACGGGACCAATCCGCACACCATGGAATTTGGCCGCCTCAAGGCTTATACGGCTCGCACTCGCGGCCAGACCTCGCTTGAGTTCAAGAATCTGACTGATAAGCCGGAGAATGCTTATCTGAAGCAAATCCCGAACGTGGTTGCGGTCGGTGGCGGCGTGCCGATCAAGGTCGGCAACGAGGTAATCGGCGCGGTCGGCGTCTCCGGTGCCCCTGGTGGCGAAAAGGATGAGGCGTGCGCCAATGCCGGCATCGCCAAGGTGGCTGCGAGCCTGAATTGAGCTGAGCTGGCGAGCCGCGGCCCATCTGCAAAAGCTAAAGCGATTCATGACGAGCGGGGAGGTTGCGACCAAACCGTAAATAATCTGACAAAGTCAGGGAGGAGCTCATGCTGGCGATGACGGATGCCGATCCCGTGGAAACGGGCGAATGGATCGATTCGCTGCGCGCCGTCGTGCATCACCAAG
>DASRAF010000395.1:0-2503 GCA_035638295.1 Pseudolabrys sp. | reverse complement strand
CGTCAAGAACGGCGCGGTCGAGCAGTCGAACTTCTACGACTATCGCGTGCCGCGCATGAACGAGGTACCGGCGATGCACATCGAGGTGATCGCGACCGACAACCATCCGACGGGCGCCGGACAAATGGCGACGCCGCTGATTGCACCCGCGATCTCGAGTGCGGTGATGCAGCTCGCCGGCGTGCGCCTGCGCCACACGCCGTTCACCCCCGAACGGGTCAAGGCGGCGCTGGGCTAGAGGCCCACGCCTTCCTCTTCGCAAGACGCGTCGAACCGACGCGTCTTGCCCGATCGCTCAACCCCGCAGCAGTGTCAGGGAGAAGCATGATGCAACGACGTGTCTTGATCCGCAGCGCGCGCGCTGCCAGCGCGGCTGCCGGATTGATGATCCTCATGCTCCCAGCACTCGCCCAGTCACCCAAGATCGGCGATCCGCCGGAAGCCAAGAATATGCGGCTCGTCGGCTACAATGATTTGCACGGCCGCAGCGCCTATCAGCCGACGATCCATCATCAAGGCAGCCGCTATATCGCCTATATCGGGCATCACGGCGGAACGCCCGAGGTGCCGCAGCCGGTCAACCGACTCACCGGACAAGCCGAAAACAACGGTACCTCGATCGTCGACGTGACCGATCCGGCGCAGCCGAAATACCTCGCGCACATTCCCGGTCTGCAAGGCCATTACGAGGAGGGCGGCGCGCAGATGGTGCGCGTCTGTGACGGCAGGACGCTGCCCAAGGGCGATGCGAGCAAGACCTATATGCTGCGAGTCTTCGGCGGCCGTGCGCACGAAATTTGGGACGTCACCGATCCGGCCAAGCCCGCGCTGCTGACCAAGATCGTCGAAGGGTTGAAGGACACCCATAAGAGCTGGTGGGAATGCGACACCGGCATCGCTTATCTCGTGTCCGGCGTCGAAGGTTGGCGAGTACGGCGCATGACCCAGGTCTTCGACCTCAGCGATCCATCAAAGCCGGTTCATATCCGCGACTTCGGCCTGGTTGGGCAGGAGCCCGGATCTGCCGGCGCGGTGCCGACCGAGTTGCATGGGCCGATCTCGACCGGCCCGCAGGGCAATCGCGTGTATTTCGGCTACGGCACCAATAAGGGCGGCGTGCTGCAGATCGTCGACCGCGAAAAGCTTCTGAACGGTCCGAAGGAACCGACGGCGGAAAATTTGCGCTATCCGGTTGTCGGTCAACTCGACATGCTGCCCTTCAACGGCGCGCACACGGTTGTCCCGATGCTCAAAATGCCGATCGCGGAATTCGCCAAGGACAAGGACGGCAAAGTACGTGATTTCGTGATGATCGTGGACGAGCAGATCCTCAATGAATGCCAGGAAGCGCGCCAGCTCGTGTTCTTTGTCGATGTCACGATCGAATCGAGGCCGATGGTGGTGTCGAATTTCTCGGTGCCCGAGGCGAGCGGAAATTTCTGCCAGCGCGGGGGACGCTTCGGCTCGCATTCCTCGAATGAAAGCATGGCGCCGGTCTTCAACAAGAAGATCGCCTTCATCGCCTACTTCAATGCCGGCGTGCGCGCGGTCGACGTGCGCAACCCATATCAGCCGAAGGAGATCGGCTACTTCATCCCGTCGATCACGGAAGCGACCGACAAGCGCTGTATCAAGGTCGATGGAGTGGACCGCTGCAAGACCGCGATCCAGAGCAACAACGTGGAGACCGACGACCGCGGCTACATCTACCTGGTCGATCGCGCCAATACCGGCATGCATATTTTGGAGTTGACCGGCGAGGCGCGCGCGACCGCGGGGCAATAAGGCTCTCTTTTTGGACGCAGCGCGCGCCCCACAGCGCCTTTACGTCCCGCCGTAGAGCCAGGACATGCCCTCGTAGGCCTCCTCCGCCGTGCGCGGGCCGAGCATCTGGTTGCGCAGCTCCGCCGCCGGCCCGCGCGCGTGGTAGAAGTCGCCGTAGACGCGCGCCATGATCTGCACGCGCGCCGTGCGCAGGTAGCGCTGCTGCACATAGGCCCGGAACGCCGCAGGCAAATCGTTCGGGTTCTCGCCGGCCCTGTCGGCGAGCCAGACCGCGTCCTCCGTGGCCATGCAGGCGCCTTGCGCCAGATATTGCAGCATGGGATGGGCGGCGTCGCCCAGAAGCGTCACCCGCCCTTTGCTCCACTCCTTCACCGGCTCGCGGTCGCACAGCACCCACATGCGCCAAGTCTCGATGCGCTCGAGCATGCGCAGGACTTCGGGACGCTGGCCCTCGAAATGGGCCCACAGTTCGCCGGCGTCGGCCTCCGCATTCCAGCCCTCGACGTAACGCTTGGAGTGGAACACGGCGACCAGGTTGTAGATCTCGCCGCGGCGCAGCGGGTAGTGGACGAGGTGGGTGCGCGGACCAGCCCACAAGATCACGTCCGGGCTCCAGAGATCCTTCGGCACCTGCTCGCGCGTGAGCACGGCACGATAGGCGATGTGGCCGGATACCAGCGGCTTGCCGTCGCCGACAACCTTGTCGCGCACCTTCGAC
>DASRAF010000394.1:0-4621 GCA_035638295.1 Pseudolabrys sp. | reverse complement strand
AAGGCGCCACGACCGGCGTAACGCCTTGCACCAATTGTGCGCTGCCTGCATCGGCGTATTCGAACGTCACCAAGAACTTTTTCGACTACGCGGCAAAATGGATTAATGACCGATTCCCTTGAGCAACATTCGAATTGGACGATCGAAGAACGCCGAAGGCACCTATTTGTTTTCTCTTACGGCTTCCATTTGTTGTTATCAACTTGTTGAGAAGCGCGCGCGGGAGTCTCATCGGCGCGGTTCGACGATCCGAAACAGCCGCAAGAAGTGGTCCGCCTCCCGGGAGCCCGGCTTCTTCACGTTGAACGTGCCGTCCGAGGATCGCACCTGGGCCCGCACATCGGGTTCGATCGGCTCTGCTCGATAGAAGGACGCCGTCCGCTCGAGTGCATCCTTGAAGCGCTCGGTGACCCACACCTGGCTCGGATCGACGAGCGGCTCGATTCGCGCGACGTTCCACAGCACGTCGTGGCCTCGGCGGATGCCAACCGCCGTACCGGCAGCGTCCCGCTCGAGGCCGATCAGACCGTAGTCGATGGCGACCCGCAGCTCTGCCTCCCCGGTCGCTTCATAGAGGTCAACCTGGATGCCCTTCACGACGCTCAGTACCTGCCGCGGGTCGCGGTGGACGAGGGTGAAGGCGTCGCCCTCGTCGGTGACGAGCAGGCAGCCGGATCGCCGCTCATCCAAGGCCCTTCGCAACGCCCTCCGAACCTCCGACTCCCGGGCGGCGTCGCCGAGGAAGGCGCTGAAGTGGAGGATGTCGGCACGCACGGCGCAGAGCAGCTCATCGCTGCTTTGCTCGATCCAGGGACGCCCGCTGCCGATCTCGTTCGTGTGGTCGCGATTGCGGACGTAGCGCGGATTGGCTTCTCCGATGAGCAAGGTGAGGACCGGATGGAGGAGATAGCGCGACGACTGGGGCAGAGCGTCGCCGTGTTCGAACGCTCGCTCGCCCGGCAGGAGAAACTTCTGCACCATCCGTCCGGTCGCGAGGTCGACGTCCACCCATCCGAGGAGCCCGGCACGGAAGAGGGCTGAAAAAACGTGCGGTGGCTCGTGCGACCTCCCCGTGGCGATCGCATATTCGAGGAAGATGGCCTCGCACTCGGCGCGCGTCAGCACGTTGCGGTCGATCAGCCGGAAGAGCGCGTAGAGGTCGATTCCGCCAAGGTAGGGATGGATCTCGTTGATGTATTCCCGCGCGATCGCGGTCGCCGCGTCGTGGACGGCGTTCTTGAGCGCGGGCTCGCGCCGCCGCTCCTCGGGGCTCAGCTGGGAGAGCTTGCGGCCCACGGTCATGAAGTCGCGCGGGCGTCGCAGCGTGTGGCGGCAGACGTACTCGAAGACGTCCTCGCGTTCGCCAGTATGGTCGTGGGTGACGATGTCGGTACCGAAGAACGCGGCTAGTGGGTCGCTCTTCAGCCGCCCCGGGTCCACGAGATTTCGCGGTGCCTCGCGGCGGATGTTGTTGACAAAGATCTCTCGCAGGCTCGTGGGCAAGTAGACGATGTCGACCGTGCTACCCCGGTACTGCTGGGCCATCGAGGTCGTCTCGTCGAACTTGGCGAAAGCCTCCTTGCGGATCGCGACGAAGACCTTCAGCTGGTGGCTCACCCGCCGCAGCTGATAGGCGACCTCGACGAGTCCCATCTGGGAGAAGTACCAGACGTTCGGCGACAACTCGCCCGCATGGCTCGCCCGCGTGGTGGCCTGCGTCGCGATGTGCTTGTTGAAGTACTCGTCGACGGAGTCGATGAAGATGGCGACCGGCGAGGAGATGT
This sequence comes from Pseudolabrys sp., assembly GCA_035638295.1. Classification (GTDB taxonomy): domain Bacteria; phylum Pseudomonadota; class Alphaproteobacteria; order Rhizobiales; family Xanthobacteraceae; genus Pseudolabrys. The sequence goes on along the minus strand of DASRAF010000394.1, from coordinate 2,837 downwards.
TCCTGATGCGTGGGATCAGCTGGCTGTCTGTCTCGCTCGCGGACCGGAACAGGGCCCCGCGCTCGAAATCGAGCAGATTGACGAAGTGGTCGATGACGCCGTTCAAATTGGGGTTCACGATGACGGCGTGGAGCTGCGGGTTCACCTTGAGGCCGTCGACCATGCCGAGGCGCTTGAGGACCGCCACCGCGATCGAGATCAGCCAGACACGCTTCCAGTTGTCGGCCGATTCGCCGTAAAGGGCGATCATGCCGGCGTTGAAGACCTTATCCCCGATCGGCTTGTCGAGAAGGCCGTTGCCCGGAATGCACGTCGTGGCGCCATCGCCGTAAGAGATCCGTTTGGCCTTGAGCAGCAGGGTCTTCCCGAAGCCCTTCGTCGCGGTGACGATGAACTGATCGCTCCGCTTCTGCTCGAGGAAGTTCTCGATCCATGAGGTGCGGTGGAGAAGCGCGACGTCCAGATCGTCGGCGATTTGGATGTCGTCGGCATCAACCGTCCAAGCTCGCATGCCGCTATTCCGAATGATACGAATTTGCCTTAGGGGGTCGCCACTGAGCACTCAAAATCGTTACCGCGACGACCTGGTGCGAGCTCCACGACCTCCGGCGGCTAACTGAGAAAACAGGCCCGTACCCTAGTTTTTCGTAGACAGTATCCGATGAAGTCGCGTCATGTCAACTTTGAGTTCTTCCCATGTTGAGTTCTTCCCATCGCCCAGGAAATTTTCCTCGCCACGAGATATGGAGAAGCTAAACTATTGAAGAGTTCATGGGTTCCAGCCGTTCCAATCGCTCCAGGTGTTTGGAACGGCTTGAACAACTGGAACGACTGGGACACGAAGGGCAACAATTTTAACCTCGCCGTCGTCTATTTCAGCCGGCGCCCGGAACAAAATGCACACGTATAGCAGCGATCAGGCGCTGTTTATCGCTGGCAAAGGCATCATTGCCACGGAAACGCGCCAGGAGGTCATCAGCGTGGGAGATATTGCGCACATGCCAGCTGAGGAAAAACATTGGCACGGGGCCACGCCCGACTCCTCATTCTCTCACATTGCGTTGACAGCCAAAGGGAGCACACCACGCAGGTGAAGAGTAAATCACCGCACAAGGCGAGGGACGACGGTTTTAACGGACTCTTATCCCTGGCTCGCACTCTCTTCCTGAGAAAATCATCGTTGTTTTGGGGAAAGACCAGCGACTGAATGCTTGGCCTTGCAAAAAGCGATGTTCAGTTGAACTAGGAGTTTACTCAGTTTATTTTAAGTGTCTATGAAACAGACCATTCGCGTTACAATTAACGAGCGCCTGTACGAAGAGGACGTTGAACCGCGCTTACTCTTGTCGCACTTTCTTCGCGAGAATATCGGTCTTACCGGCACTCATGTGGGCTGCGTCGTCGGCGAGTGCGGCGCCTGCTCCGTGCTGCTCGATGGCAAAGTTGTTAAATCCTGTCTCCATTTCGCTGTGCAGGCGGATGACCGCGAGGTCACGACCGTCGAAGGGCTGGCAACGGACGGTGAACTGAGCCCGATTCAGGAAGCATTCGTTAAACACTACGCTTTTCAGTGCGGCTACTGCACGCCGGGCATGGTGATAACCAGCCATGCTCTTCTGCAGCGTAATCAAAATCCATCCGAAGAAGAGATTCGCAAAGGGTTAGCCGGCAATCTTTGCATGTGCACCGGCTACGTGCAGATCGTTGAAGCCGTGAAGGACGCGGCGGAAAGGCAAAGGAGTACCAAGCAGTAAGTTCGAAACTCGAAATCCGAAATTCGAAACAATTCCTAAACAGTGAAGGATAAAACGAATTCAATGCTCCAAACAGGAGAGAGCAGGATCAGCGTTTTGAATTTTCCGAGTTTAGGATTTATTTGGCTGCGGTTTGCTTCGGATTTCGATATTCGGATTTCAGATTTTTTTCGCGTGAGCCTTGACGCGATCGGTAAAGGATAATGATTTATGGCTGACAAGAAATACATCGGTGCGCGCACCCGCAGCAAAGAAGGTCCCCGTCACGTGACGGGCCGCGGTCTCTATACGGATGATTTCAGGTTGCCAGGCATGCTCCAGGCGATGATTTTACGCAGTCCCCATGCCCACGCCAAGATCAATTCCGTCGACCCATCTGAAGCGCTCAAGAATCCCAACTTGATGGCGGTGATCACGCCGGAGGACGTCAAACGGCTTACGAAGCCGTTCAAGCCGGGAAGATATGCCGCCGGTCTCAAACGGCCCATCGACGAGTATGCCGGCGCCGTCGAAAAAGTCCGGTACGTCGGCGAGCCCATCGGCGCCGTAGCGGCGCGCGATCGCGGCACGGCGGAAGACGCGCTGGAGTTGATTCAAGTCGAGTATGAACCACTGAGAGCCGTCGTCGACGTGCCCGAAGCCATCAAGCCGTCGTCAGCAACCTTGTTCGACGAATTGGGCACGAACCTCGCGTGGCAAGGTTCGCTTCAATATGGCGATATCGATGCCGCTTTCAAATCGGCCGACCGCGTAGTCAAGGAAAACTTGAAGATTCACCGCTACAGCTCGACGCCGCTCGAACCGTTCGTCGTCATCGCCTCCTACGATGCGGCAAGCAAGCGTTTGACCGTTTGGGTAACGGCGCAAGTGCCGGAAGTCATTTACGACGGCTTGCGTGAAGCCCTCGGCTTGCAAGATATTCGCGTGATCATTCCCGACGTTGGCGGAGGCTTCGGTCAGAAGATTCATCTGATTCGCAAATACGTCGTGTTGATTTCCCTGCTTGCGATGAAAACCGGACGTCCAGTCAAATGGATCGAAGACCGCAGCGAGCACATGATGGCTGGCGGCCATGCCTGTGCC
>DASRAF010000393.1:0-12307 GCA_035638295.1 Pseudolabrys sp. | reverse complement strand
CCAACACTGCCGCCAAATATGCCTGGCCTACCCGGCCTGGGCGGAAAGGTTCCCGGATTGCCGGGCGGTCTGCCGCCCGGTCTTGGAAAGAAGAAGTAATCCCGTTCTACAGCTCGAAAGGACTGAAGATGTCTCTCATTATCCGTCTCGCCCGTGCCGGCACCAAAAAGCGGCCGGTCTATCACGTCGTTGTCGCGGACAATCGTGCGCCACGCGATGGCCGCTTCATCGAGCGGCTGGGCTATTTCAATCCGCTGCTGCCGAAAGAAAAGACCGAGCGGCTCAAGCTCGATCTCGAAAAGGTCCAGGCATGGATGGAGAAAGGCGCGCAGCCGTCCGATCGCGTCATGCGCTTCCTCGACGCCGCGGGCATCATCAAGCGGCCGAAGCGCAACAATCCGGAAAAGGCGATCCCGCGCAAGGAACGCAAGGCCAAGGAAGAAGAAGCAGCGAAGGCGGCCGGTGCCGCGCCGGCGGCCGAAGGCGGCGCCAATGCGGCGGCACCGAAGACTGAGAAGCCTGCCGAGGCCGCGCCGGCGGCAAGCTGACGCTTCGCTGCACGATACGCCTCGCCATGCCGTCCGACCTTTCGCGCGATAAAGTTTGTGTCGCCCGTATTGGTGCCGCGCACGGAGTTCGCGGCGAGGTGAAACTTTGGTCCTTCACTGAAGATCCGGCGGCTGTCGCAGACTACGGACCGCTGGAAACGCAAGACGGCTCGCAGCGCTTTGAGATCGAAGCGCTGCGCCCGGCGAAGGACCACTTCGTGGCGCGGATTGTCGGCATTGCGGATCGTGACGCCGCGGAGAAATTGCGCAATGTCGATTTGTACATTCCGCGCGCACGGCTGCCAAAAATCGACGAAGCCGATACTTTTTATCACGCCGATTTGATCGGTCTTAAGGCGGTGACCCAGAACGGTGATGATGTCGGTACCGTGTCCGCAATTCATAACTTTGGTGCAAGCGACGTCATTGAAATCAAACCGCCTGCAGGCGAGTCGCTACTGATGCCGTTCACCGATGCGACGGTTCCGGAAATTGATCTCGGCGCCCGGCGAATCGTGGTCGTGCCCCCGACGGAGAGCGAATAGATATGTGGCGCGCGACCGTGCTCACGATCTTTCCGGACATGTTCCCGGGACCGCTGGCACAAAGCCTTGCTGGCAAGGCGCTGACGTCAAACATCTGGTCACTCGACTCGATCGACATCCGCTCGCATGCCACTGACAAGCACCGCGCCGTCGATGACACGCCTGCGGGAGGTGGACCCGGCATGGTGATGAAGGCGGACGTGCTTGCGCGCGCGCTCGATGCCGTCCCGCACGATACCCGCCCGCGCCTGCTCATGAGCCCGCGCGGGACGCCGCTGATGCAAAGTCGTGTTGCGCAACTCGCACATGGCCTCGGCGCCGTTATCGTCTGCGCACGTTTCGAGGGGGTCGACGAGCGACTCATCCGGGCACGGCGCATGGAGGAAATTTCGCTCGGCGACTTCGTGCTGTCGGGCGGGGAAATCGCCGCGCTGGCTCTGCTAGATGCCTGCGTGCGGCTTCTGCCTGGCGTCATGGGCAAGGAGGCTTCCGCCGCCGAGGAAAGCTTTGCCGACGGCCTGCTCGAATATCCGCAATACACCCGCCCGCCGGTCTTCGAAGGGGAGCCGATCCCGGACGTCCTGACCTCCGGGGACCACAAGAAAGTCAGGGCCTGGCGACTGGCCGAGGCCCAGCGGCTGACCGCCGAGCGCCGCCCCGACCTATGGCAGGCCTATCGGGCGCGAAAAAAACCTAAAAACCGGCCTGAATCCAAAGGGTGACAAGCCGAAATCTTTGTAATACAAGCTCGCCAACCCATTCAGACCAGAGCAAGACCGCGCGCCGGTTGCTGGCGCTGCCGACGGAGAATTCGCGATGAACATCATTCAACAGCTGGAAAAAGAGCAGGTCGAGAAGCTTTCGGCCGGCAAGGATATCCCGGATTTCGCGCCGGGCGACACTGTCCTCGTCAACGTGAAGGTTGTCGAAGGCGACAAGAGCCGCGTGCAGGCTTATGAGGGCGTTTGCATCGGCCGCTCGGGCAGTGGATTGAACGAGAACTTCACCGTCCGCAAAATCTCCTATGGTGAAGGCGTGGAGCGCGTGTTCCCGCTCTACTCGCCGATGATCGACTCGATCAAACTCGTGCGCCGCGGCAAAGTGCGCCGCGCCAAGCTCTATTATCTGCGCGGACTGCGCGGCAAGAAGGCGCGCATTTCCGAGGCGCAGGGCGCCGCCGGGCCCGAGGCTGTCGAGGCCGCCGCGCAGGATTAGCACGAGCGGCGCGGAGGCATGTATCAAGGGGCCGCAGCGCGACCCCTTTTTCTTGGTCGACGCTTCGTTGTCGAACCCAAATCGATTGGCTATATACCGCCTATGGTTTTAAGGGCTCAGCAGATTGTCCTGGCTGACCACGCGCGATTGCCGTGGCGATTCTTCGGTCGGCTGACGGCGGTGCAGGCGGGACTTTGACCGTCAGGCCATACCCGCACGTTTGCAAACAGCTTCCCCGTTTTCTTTTGAGCAAAGTCACCTGACCATGAAACCGCGCACGCTCTACGACAAGATCTGGGACGACCATCTGGTTGACGAACAGCCCGATGGAACTTGTCTTATCTATATCGATCGCCATCTGGTGCACGAAGTCACCTCGCCGCAGGCTTTCGAGGGCCTGCGCACCGCAGGGCGCAAAGTGCACGCGCCGAAAAAAACACTTGCGGTCGTCGACCACAATGTGCCGACCACCGACCGCACGAAACCCAATCCAGATCCGGAAAGCGCCGAGCAGATCGCCGCGCTCGCCAAGAACGCCAAGGATTTCGGAATTGAATATTTCGACGAGTTCGACAACCGTCAGGGCATAGTTCACGTCATTGGGCCCGAACAGGGTTTCACTCTGCCCGGCACGACGATCGTGTGCGGCGATAGTCATACTGCGACACACGGCGCGTTCGGTGCCCTCGCCTATGGCATCGGTACATCCGAGGTCGAGCATGTTCTGGCGACGCAAACGCTGATCCAGAAAAAATCGAAAAACATGCGCGCGGTAGTCGACGGCAAATTGCCGCCGGGCGTCACGGCGAAGGACATCATTCTTGCCATCATCGGCGAAATCGGTACCGCGGGTGGTACGGGTTACGCGCTAGAATATGCCGGCGAGGCGATCCGATCGATCTCGATCGAAGGCCGCATGACCATCTGCAACATGTCGGTCGAAGGCGGCGCCAAGGCCGGGTTCATTGCGCCGGACGAAAAGTCATACACCTACCTCAAGGATAAGCCGAAAGCGCCGAAGGGTAAGTCCTGGGACGAGGCGATGCGCTATTGGGAGACATTGCACTCGGACGATGGCGCACATTTCGACCGCGAGATCAGACTCGACGCGGCCAAGCTGCCGCCGCTGGTCACCTGGGGCACCAGCCCTGAACAGGTGGTCGCCATCACGGGCAGGGTGCCGATCCCATCCGAAATTCAAGACGAGAAGAAACGCATCGCGGCGGAACGCTCGCTCGATTACATGGGACTCAAGGGCGGCGAGAAATTCAGCGACATCAAACTCGACCGCGTGTTCATCGGCTCCTGCACCAATTCACGGATCGAAGACCTGCGCGAAGTGGCCCGTGTCGTCAACGGCAAACGTGTCAGCGCCAACGTCAACGCGATGATCGTGCCCGGCTCCGGTCTGGTGAAAATCCAGGCGGAAGCGGAAGGACTCGACAAAATATTCAAGGCCGCAGGTTTCGAATGGCGCGAGCCCGGCTGTTCGATGTGCCTTGCCATGAACCCCGACAAGCTCGCTCCCGGTGAACGTTGTGCGTCGACGTCGAACCGGAATTTCGAAGGCCGCCAGGGATACAAGGGACGGACTCACCTTGTTTCGCCAGCCATGGCCGCCGCGGCCGCGATAACCGGACACTTCGTCGACGTTCGCGACTGGAAGTAGGTCAGTCGAGTGAGCTATTCCCACCAGCAGTACATTTGCGGCACGATGACCGGACCGCTGACGCGATACTCCCTGGCCAACCAAGAGCGGCACTGCCGCACGGCATTGGGCCCGGGATAGCTGCGCCGGCCATAAATGACGACGCGCGGACGTTTCTTCTGCGCAGCCAATTCCTGGGACGACGTGTCGACGCAGGCTGGCGTGGAGCGCCTTAAACCGTCTGCGCAGTTCGCAGAGCCGGCCGGTGCCGGTTTCACCGACCCACCGAGCAGAACGAAAATCAGGCCTGAAAGGGCCAGACCGGCCGCAACCTTTGCCATCGAAAACCCGAACCCCGCGTCAGGACAATCAAACGTTGCGCATCGCATCTCCGCCGTCAACCGCTTGGTTGCCATGGCTACCTGCCCTACAACGTTGTCATGATAGGCCAATTCAATTGGCGAGGCTCGACGGCACCATCATTGGCCGACATTCAGGAGTTGGCCGAAGAGGCCTATGCTCGTCTCCCCGAGCGGTTTCGAAAGCTTTGCGATGGCCTTGTCATCCACGTCGAGGACTTTCCCACCTCGGAGGTTCTCGATTCGATGCGTGCTCAAAGCGAATTCGACCTGCTTGGGCTATTTCAGGGTGTCGGCCTACCGTTCCAGTCGGAGACTGTGCCGCAACTGATGCCCAATATGATCTGGCTCTATCGTCGTCCGATCCTTGATTATTGGGCCGAAAATCAGGATTCGCTGGGCGAAATCGTCACGCATGTGCTGGTGCACGAGATCGGCCACCATTTCGGCCTGTCCGATGATGATATGGAAGCTATCGAAGCGGCCGCAGAATAGATTGCGATCTCGAAAACAGATGAGGACTATTCAAAAATGGAATTGGTCGACGATCGGGCTCTGCTTCAACATGCAATTCGGGGAGACTCACCATGATCATTACCGTCTTTCGCTCTCGCCTGATGCCCGACGTGCGTGAGGAATATGTCGCCTTGGTCGACCGCATGGTCGAACTGGCCCGCACCATTCCTGGCTATATTTCGCATAAAGGCTTTTTCGCTGACGATGGCGAGCGGGTGACTATCGTCGAGTTTGAACACGAGGAAGGTCTGCGCGCGTGGCGCATGCACCCCGAACATCGCGCCGCGCAGAAACAGGCCCGTGAAGTATATTACTCCGAATATTGCGTGCAGGTGTGCACTCTGGTGCGCGAATCCCGATTTAACCGTGAAGAGCGTGCATCCGCCTGAATGGCGTCAGCACCGGCTATCAATAAACGCATATCTGCCCTCCGGGTCGGAAGGTGCTATTGACCAAAACACTGGACACCTTATGAAACAGGTCAGTTTTAACTTTGCCCGCCGGTGAGGCCGGAGCGACAAATGGAAAAATTCACGACCCTTGAAGGCGTCGCCGCGCCGCTGAAAATCATCAACGTCGACACCGACATGGTGATCCCCAAGCAATACCTGAAAACGATCAAGCGTACCGGTCTCGGCAAAGGCCTCTTCTCTGAAATGCGGTACAATGACGACGGCAGCGAGAACCCGAATTTCGTGCTCAACAAGGCTGCCTATCGCAAAGCGAAGATTCTTGTCGCCGGCGACAACTTCGGATGCGGTTCCTCACGCGAGCACGCGCCGTGGGCGCTGATGGATTTCGGCATCCGCTGCGTGATCTCGACCTCGTTTGGCGACATCTTCTACAACAACTGTTTCAAGAACGGCGTGTTGCCCGTCAGAGTGTCGCCGGAAGATCTTGAAAAGCTGTTCGACGACGCCGATCGCGGCGCCAACGCGACACTGACTGTCGATCTCGAAAAGCAGGAGATCCGTGGCCCGGATGGCGGCGTCGTTCGTTTCGAGATCGACGCACACCGCAAGCACTGCATGCTGAACGGCCTCGACGACATCGGCCTGACGAAGCAAAAGCAGAGCAAGATCGAGAGCTACGAAGACAGAGCGAAGTCCGCGAGACCTTGGGCGTGATCGGCTGACCGGACGGCCAGCCGAAATTCCAAAACTCAGTCCTCGCCTTCCTCGCCCATCTCGCCGATGTGGTGTTGCGCGTACAACTCAAGACCGAGCTTGGCAACGAGGTCGAGTTGAGTCTCGAGGAAATCGATGTGGTGTTCTTCATCTGACATCAGCTTCTCGAACAGGTCGCGCGTGACATAGTCCTTGACGGCATGACAATGGGTCGCCGCTTCCTGATAAAGTGCACGCGCCGACATCTCGGCCGCTAGATCACAGTCGAGCACCTCTTTGACGTTCTGGCCGATATGCAGTGGATCGAGCACCTGCATGTTCGGGAAGCCGTCAAGAAAAATGATGCGCTCGACCAGCTTATCGGCGTGTTCCATTTCCTCGATCGATTCCTTGCGCCACTGTTTTGCCAGATCTTTGTAACCCCAATTGCCGAGCAGCCGGTAATGGAGCCAGTACTGATTGACCGCGGTCAATTCGTGCCGCAGCGCTTTATTGAGAAAATCGACGACTTTAGCGTCACCCTTCATAACTGGCTCCTGTTATGGGCGTTCATGTCCACCCGGGAACAACGCTAGCAAAAAACTTCAAGATGCGCTGCCCGAGCCGGCGGCACGTTCCACATGTGGACGGTATTGGGCTGGTTTAGAGCATATCAGCCGCGGCGTGCAGCGCGCAGGCGCAACCGACCGGGCAACCGACTTTCGCGCCGTTCAAGGTTTCATCGATGATCTTGCGAATGGTGCGCGCGCATCGGCCGCACTGGGCGCTGCACCCCAGACAGCCATACACGTGGCTGGTCGACCGCCGTGACGCTGCGCTTGCAGCACTGCGCACCTCGTGGTCGCTCAATACATTGCAGGAGCAGACGATCATCAGACACCCTGTTGGGGTATTCGCTAACCCGGAGTGTCGCTAGGAGTCAAAATAAAAACACTCTTTAAAAGTGTTCTAAACTATTGCTGTTACGACGTTTTTATCGCTGAGCGCGTGTACTATTCCAGCCACAAAGTTGTTTAATCACGACATTCTTGGAGCGCTCAACGATATTGGCGGCGCAACTAGCGCCGAAGCGTGGTGCCTGCGGGGGCCATCTCAAGGCCCACCACTTTACTTTTCGCGATGGCGTTCTGCAAAAACCCGGATGCACGGACGTCGTCGATGAAACCGTTAATGACCGCGAGTACCTTGGGCTTTCCCTTCGGGACGATGATGGTCTGCGTCACGCCGAACAGATTGTCCGGCAGGAGACGATAGCCAGGCATTTCTTTCAGCAAGTTGGTGAGGCGCTGGCGGTTGGCCCCGAAGGCATCGACCTCGCCCGCCAACAGCCGACGCTTGGCATCGGCCGGCGTATTGTCGGTTTCGACCAGGGTCGCCTGTTTCAAATTGCGGGCGAGATAAAGCGTGATCGAATCGTTCTTGCCGCCGGCGATGCGTCGGCCTGGCGCATCGATATCGGCGACCGCACGGATTGGAGAACCTTCCGGCACGACGAACGACTGTTGCACCAACATGTAGATCTGCGAGAACTCGACTGTCCCCACTCGCTCGGGCGCGTACGCCACGAAGCCGATATCGGCGTCGCCCTTGGCTACAGCCTCGATCACAGCGGGTGGATTCGTCAGCGGCATGAACACGAGCGGTATGTTGTTTCGCTGTGCGAGCTCCCGCGCGAGATCTGCGGATGCGCCATGAATTTCACCGCTGGCCGGATCACGCACCGCTTGGGCTGGGTTGTTCGCGAGATAGGCTGCGCGTAGCGTGCCGCCCGGTGCGATATCCTGGGCAAAGGCGGGCAACGAGAAGAACAAAAATGCAAAGGGGATCAGCCAGCCGTGCCGCAGCATAATTCATTCCTTCTCCCGCAAGCGAAGCATCGCTGTCCGCTAGTTCTGTTGTGCAATTGCTGCCGCGATCGCGACCGTTCGTCGTGCCATATCGGCATGCAATCGCTCGACCATGCGGCCATCGATCGAGACCACTCCTTTGCCCTTGTTCTCCGGCAGGTCGAAGGCAGCGATCATCTTGCGGGCGTGTTCGACCTCCGCCTGCGAAGGCGAGAAGGCTTTGTTGCACGGCTCAATCTGGCTGGGATGAATAAGCGTCTTGCCGTCGAAACCAAGCTCGACGCCTTGGACGCACTCCTTGGCAAAGCCATCAGCGTTTCCGATGTCGTTGTAAACGCCGTCGAGGATATCGACGCCATAGATGCGCGCGGCAGCAACACAAGTCGATAACCAAGACAGCATCGGTGCCCTGCCCGGCACAAGCCGCGCGCGCGTGTCCTTGGCAAGATCGTTGGTGCCCATCACAAAACCGGACAGCCGTGTCTCGGAATCGCTCGCCGCCGCCGCGATCCGCAGGACGTTGAAAATCGCCAGCGGTGTTTCGATCATAGCCCACACCCGCGTCCTGTGATGAGTGCCCATATCGAGCAGCCGGCGACCAATCAATTCCAGGGTATCCGGGTTCGACACTTTCGGAATCAGGATCGCATCCGGCGCTGCGTGGGCCGCAGCGGAAAGGTCGTCGGCATGCCAAGGGGTCTCGACGCCGTTGACGCGAATGAAGACCTCGCGCGCGCCGAAACCCCTGGATTTGACTGCGTCTGTCACTTTTTGGCGCGCATCCTCCTTGGCCTCAGGCGCAACCGAATCCTCGAGGTCGAGGATCACACCATCGACCGGCAGTGCCTTTGCCTTTTCGAGCGCACGGACATTCGAGCCCGGCATATAGAGGACGCTGCGGCGAGGACGGGCGTTCATTCATGAGCCTCCATCGCATCCAAGACTATCGCTCGCATGACCTGCATGCCACTCCCACCTTTCGGCGGGTTGCCAATGACGATGCAGCCATGATTGTGTGAGACTGCATCACCGTTTTATAAACGGCCGCCAATGACATTTCCGCAGCAGCTGATCGATGGATATCGCGCCTTTCTCATCGGTCGGCTCCGTCACGAGCAGGACCGCTACAGGGGTCTTGCCGAAAGCGGGCAGTCCCCGCAGATCATGGTCATCGGCTGTTGCGACTCCCGCGTGTCGCCTGAAGTCATTTTTGACGCGAGGCCCGGCGAGCTTTTCGTTGTCCGTAACGTGGCGAATATCGTGCCGCCTTACGCGCCGGACGGGCACGCTCACGGTGTGTCGGCAGCGCTCGAATTCGGCGTCGGTGCCCTCAAGGTCAGACACATCGTCGTGCTCGGGCATGCGCAATGCGGCGGGGTGAAAGCATTCGTCGAGGATGCCGAACCGCTCTCTCCGGGCGATTTCATCGGCAATTGGATGAAACTCATTGCGCCGGCGGCGGAGAAGCTGGGACCGCGTGGCACGCTATCGCGCGACGAGTATCTGACGCGACTTGAGCAGGCAAACGTCATCAACAGCATCGACAACCTGATGACATTTCCGCGCCTGCGCACCCTGATCGAACGCGGGCAGGTTCTGGTCCATGGCGCGTATTTCGGCGTTGCGACCGGCCAGCTTTCGGTCCGCGATCCCGCGACCGAGAAGTTCGCCCAGGTCGCGGAGGATGATCACGCGCGAATATTCGCGCAACCGCGCTTTTAACGCTTGCTGCCGGCCTATGCTGCCCGGCGTTTGGCCTGAATAAGCTTGCGATTGATCAGGCACTCAGCGATCTGTATCGCGTTCAGCGCCGCGCCCTTGCGCAGGTTGTCGGACACGACCCAAATCTGCAGCCCGTTTTCGATTGTCGCGTCCTCGCGGATACGGCTGATGTAGGTCGCGTCTTCGCCGACGCATTCGTAGGGCGTGACGTATCCACCCGGCTCGCGCTTGTCGATGACCAGACAACCCGGTGCGTTCCGCAGGATGTCGCGTGCCTCATCGGCTGTGATCGGGTTCTCGAATTCAATGTTGACTGCTTCTGAGTGGCCAACGAACACCGGAACACGGACGCAGGTGGCGGTAAGCTTGATCTTGGGATCGAGAATCTTCTTGGTCTCGACCACCATCTTCCATTCTTCCTTGGTGTAACCGTCTTCCATGAAGACATCGATTCCCGGAATCACGTTGAACGCAATCCGCTTGGCAAACTTCTTGGTCTCGACCTCATCGAGCGTGAAAACGGCCTTGCTCTGCGAGAACAGCTCGTCCATCGCGTCCTTGCCGGCGCCCGATACAGATTGATACGTTGCCACGACAACGCGCTTGATCTTCGCCTTGTCATGCAGCGGCTTGAGCGCCACCACAAGCTGAGCGGTCGAGCAGTTCGGATTGGCGATGATGCTCTTTTTGGTGAAACCGGTGACGGCATCCGCGTTCACTTCCGGCACGATGAGCGGCACGTCAGGGTCCATTCGCCATGCCGACGAATTGTCGATGACAACGGCGCCCTGCGCCGCGATCTTCGGCGACCATTCCTTCGACACGGCACCGCCTGCCGACATCAGGCAGATGTCGACGTCGGAGAAATCGAAATGGTCGAGCGCCTTGACCTTCAGTATCTTGTCGCCAAACGAGCACTCGACGCCCTGGCTCCGCCGCGAGGCGACGGCAACCACTTCGTCAGCGGGGAAATTGCGCTCAGCGAGGATGTCGAGCATCTCTCGCCCGACATTGCCGGTAGCACCCACCACGGCGACCTTGTAACCCATTGTTAACGCTCCGGACTGGATTCCGCCCGGTAACCCGCTCGGGGCAACCGGATGGCAGCGCTTCTAGGCGAGAACAGCGTCCAATACAACAGCACAACTCCGCATGCATCCGGCCCTGCGCTCATGGTAACGACCTGCCGCCCAACATCGTGCGCTTGCTCGCATATCTGGGTGCTATTGCGCTGCTTTCCATGGCCGGCGCTCATTTTTTCCAAATCGCCAAAAGTGATGGGTGCCATCACACCGGTGCATCAAGGATGGATCGATATCGAGCGGCCGTTCGCCGCCTTGGCGCTGTCCGTCCCCGAAGCCGCCGATGTGCTGGCAATCTATACGATCCGACGGCACACAGTAGGCAACGGGCGTAAGTTCTTACTTTGGGTGGCCGGACAGTGCCGCGCCGTTCCTGCGTGTCGAAATCTATCGCCCCGGTGGTGAGGTTGGCCGCTTCGCCGATCCGATAGGGCCCGGCGGACGTGAAACATCTCTACAACCCGCTCGCAACCAAATTTGGGCCGATTACGATCGTGCCCTTCGTCGCTTCACTAGGAACGCCGCGTCGTTGCCTCGGCTTTGTGCGCGCTCTTACAACGATCCGCGCGTGCAACTGTCGGGGCTGGTTCTGTCACCGCGTGCCAAGCCTGTCACAGCCTCGACTACATCCCAATGAACTCACCATTCCCCAATGCAGCGTTGTGGGATGCCGAGATCACGAAGATGATTAAGGCCTATGGCGCACCGATCGACGATACCGATGCAAAGGCGATCGCCGAATACCTGAAGAAAAACTACGGCAGCTAGTAGGGCTTTTGCCTCTTTGAGCGAAAAAGGCTCCGTAGCGCGGCGGGGCCTTTATTTCGGGTTTACAAACATTTGCTCTTATTCGGGCCTGTTCCAGGAAACAGAACCCCGCTACACTGCGTTAGACACATCGAGGCAATGGTCGAGGACCCCTATGAAACTGAAAGTCGTCACTGCGGCGATAGCGCTAGTCGGAGCCTTGGCCCTGCCGACCGTCCAGGCAGACGCCCAGACGAACCCGCAGAAAAAGCGCACAGTGGTCTACAACAATCGTGACAACACGGTTCAGATAAGCCGCGATGAAGACGGCCGGACGCGGACCCGCGTTATCATCCAGAAGCGGTCGTTCCTCGATCCCGGAACGGAAACTTTCCCGGGCGAGCGGGTCGGCAATACCGGCTATGTGCAAAATGCGACTCAGACTGCGGGAAGCGTGATCGACAATACGTCGGCCGGTCTAAGCAATACCCAGTCGGCACTTCCCGGACCCTTCACTCTGCCAAGCAAAAACAATCCCTGGCTGCAATACTGAGCGCCAGACACATCAGGAAATGAAACGCGGCCGAAGGGCCGCGTTTTGCTTTTCGCTTTTCAGGCAGCGAGCTTCTCAAGCTCGGATAGGATCGCTGTACCCATCCCCGATGTCGAAACGACTTCGGTGCCTTCCGATTTGATATCGGCGGTGCGCAAGCCTCTGGCCAACGCCGCGGAAATCGCCTGATCGATCCAGTCGGCCTGTCTCCCGAGATTGAAAGAATATCGCAACGCCATCCCGAACGAGGCGATCATTGCGATGGGATTGGCAATGCCCTTCCCGGCGATGTCCGGCGCCGAACCGTGCACGGGTTCATAGAGCGCCTTGCGCTTGCGCGTCTTCGGATCGACTTCGCCCAGGGAGGCTGAAGGCAACATGCCGAGCGAGCCGGTCAG
>DASRAF010000392.1:0-7425 GCA_035638295.1 Pseudolabrys sp. | reverse complement strand
CCGCAGAAGCCCGTTGCTATGGCTGCGCGGTCGGCGCGGGCGTTGCGGCGGGCGTGATCGGCGGCGCCATCATCGGCGGCGCGATCGCCAACAGCGCTGGCGCTTATCCGGCCTACGCTCCCGCCCCCGGCTACGTCGTGTACCAGGGCTACGGTGCGCCATATCCAGTTGCCTGCCCTGGCGGTTACTGGGCTCGCCGGCCGCTGCGTGACCCTTACGGCAATTTCGTCGGCTGGAGCCGTCCGCGGTTCATCTGCCCTTAAAGATCGCGTAACCATTTAGGGTGGATGATCGCGCCGAATTGGAACTCGGCCCGTGAGGACACCCATGAAGAATACGATCATTGCGCTCGCCGCGGCCGCCACCCTGGCCGCGGCGTTGCCGCATCCGGCGCAGGCTAATTGCAATGGCTGCGGCGTTGCCGCCGGCGTCGTCGGCGGGCTTGCTGCCGGAGCTATTGTCGGCTCGGCCGTCGCAAACAGCCGCCCTGTCTTTGTCGAGCCCGCGCCGGTCTACGTAGCGCCGCCGCAGGTCTATGCCGTGCCGCCACCGTATGAAGGCCCGATCTGCCACATCGAGCGCCAACAGGTGTGGGACGGCTACGCCTACCGGACGAGACGCGTCCAGGTTTGCGATTGATCCAACTCAGCGCCGCATGTGCTCAAGCACGGCGGCGGTCGGCCAACAGTCGACCTTTAATCCGTTTTTCTTCTGATACGCGCCAAGCGCCGCGCGCGTGAGCATGCCTGCCTTACCGTCGATCTTGTCCTTGTAGAGACCAAGCGCGGTCAGCCGCTTCTGCATCAGTTCGACATCCGTGGTCTTGAGTTGAGCGTTCTTGCTCCACGGCGTCTCGAATTGTCGTCCGCCGGATATGCGGTCGCTCAGGTGCCCGACGAACAGGACATAAAGATCCGAGAAATTGTAGTCCTTTAGGACGAAATAGTTTTTCGGCGTGAGGAATGACGGTCCGTAGCTGCCTTCGGGCTGAAGCAGCGAGGCATCGTAGGTTAGTTCGGCTGCACTGAGCTTGCGGCCATTGGTCGGAGTGAACCCAGCCTTCAACCACGCGCCGACAGGTTTCGTCACTTCGGGCATGCCGATGCTGCAATCGGCATTGGCCGGCGCCCGTACTTCGATCGCCCAGGACTCGCCGGGCCGCCACCCCTTGCCGACAAGTTGCTTTGCCGCCGACGCGAGCGCATCCGGAACCGAGCGCCAGATGTCGGCGCGGCCGTCGCCGTCGAAGTCGACGGCATATTTGAAGTATTCGGACGGCAGAAATTGAGTGAGCCCCATGGCGCCGCCCCATGACGAGCGCAGGTCACTGCGCGGCACGCCGTCCTGCAACATCTTCAGCACATGCAGGAATTCATTGTGGAAGAATTCCTTGCGCTTGCCGATATAGGCCTGGGTCGCCAGTACGCGAATGGCATCATTCGGAAGCTGATATCCGCCATAGTCAGTTTCGCGCCCCCAGATTGCCAGCACCACACTTCCCGGCACGCCGAATTCCTTTTCGATGCGCCAGCGTGTCGCGATACTGCACGGCAAGTTGCTTGCCGCGGGTGGCAAGACGGTCAAAGCTCGTCTCGCGCAGATACTGCGACGGCGTTTGCACGAATTCCGGCTGCTGCGGAGCTTTCTCGGCCTGACCTGGAATCGCGAGATCAGGCAGCGAGAGATCGGGTTCAAGCCCGCGCGTCGCGGCATCGAAGGTCGCGCGGGAAACACCCATCGCCTGTGCCGCCGGCCACTGGGCGGCCAGCCATTGCTGGAAGGCAGCATCGGCCGCCTCGCCGGAGGTCGTGGCTGCGAATGCAAATAATGCGATCGCAGCAGCGTGCGCTATTGTCCTCAACATTCCACCGCAACCTCTCATCGACAGGACCGGATATCCGGGCATGCGGGACGAAATTGGCTATTCCGCGTCGTAGCGCTAGCGGGAGAACTTCTTGTACTTCAGCCGGTGCGGGATCACCGAATCTGTCCCCAGACGACGCATCTTGTCGGCTTCGTAATCCTGGAAGTTCCCCTCGAACCATTCCACGTGGCTCTCGCCCTCGAACGACAGGATATGCGTGGCGATCCGGTCGAGGAACCAGCGGTCGTGGCTGATGATGACGGCGCAGCCCGCGAAATCTTCGAGGGCTTCTTCGAGCGCCCGAAGCGTTTCGACGTCGAGATCGTTCGTCGGTTCGTCGAGCAGCAACAGGTTGGCGCCCGAGCGCAGCATCTTGGCGAGATGGACGCGGTTGCGCTCGCCGCCGGACAAGGTCCCGACCTTTTTCTGCTGGTCGGCACCCTTGAAGTTGAACGAAGCGCAATAGGCGCGCGAATTCATTTCCTTCTTGCCGAGAAGGATCATGTCGTTGCCGTCGGAAATCTCTTCCCAAACCGTCTTCTTGCCGTCGAGCGAGTCCCGCGACTGGTCGACATAGCCGAAATGAACCGACTCACCGATCTTTATGGTTCCTTTGTCGGGTTTTTCCTGTCCGATGATCATGCGGAACAGGGTCGTCTTGCCCGCCCCATTCGGGCCAATTACGCCGACGATGCCGCCCGGCGGCAATTTGAAAGTCAGGTCATCGATCAGAAGATTGTCGCCGAAGCCCTTCGACAGGTTGTTAAAATCGACCACGTTCTGGCCGAGCCGCTCGGCCACCGGAATGGTGATTTGCGCGACCGTGTTTTGCTTGGCATTGGCGATCTTGAGCAGATCTTCATAACGCTGATAGCGCGCCTTCGATTTTGCCTGCCGCGCCTTTGGCGAAGACGAAATCCACTCACTTTCGCGCTGGAGCGTACGCTGGCGCGCTTCGTCCTCGCGCTGCTCCTGCTCCATGCGCTTCTGCTTCTGGCCAAGCCACGAGGTGTAGTTGCCCTCGTAAGGAATTCCGCGCCCGTGGTCGAGCTCGAGGATCCACCCGGTCACATTGTCGAGGAAGTAGCGGTCGTGAGTTACGATCAGGATTGCGCCGGGATATTTGCGCAGGTGGCCTTCGAGCCAGTTCACGCTCTCGGCGTCGAGATGGTTGGTCGGTTCGTCCAGCAGCAACAGCTCCGGTTGGTCGAGGAGCAGCCGGCACAGCGCCACACGACGACGCTCACCTCCTGATAACTTGGTCACGTCGGCGTCGTCCGGGGGACACCGCAGCGCATCCATCGCCTGATCAACCTGGCTATCGAGGTCCCAGAGGTTCTGACTGTCGATTTTATCCTGGAGCTTGGCCATCTCATCGGCGGTATCATCGGAATAATTGGAGGCGATCTCGTTGTAGCGGTCGAGCAGCGCCTTCTTGGCGGCAACCCCCTCCATGACGTTCTCACGCACCGTCTTCTTGGGATCGAGATGCGGCTCCTGCTCGAGGTAGCCGACGCGCGCACCCTCCGCGACCCAGCCTTCGCCGGTGAACTCCTTGTCGATGCCCGCCATGATGCGCAGCAGGGTCGACTTGCCCGAACCGTTCACGCCGAGCACACCAATCTTGGCGTCCGGGTAAAAAGACAAGTGGATGTTATCCAATACCTTCTTGGAGGGCGGGTAGGTCTTGTTGAGACCCTGCATGTGATAGATGAATTGCCGACCGTTCATCGTGTTTTTGAAGCCGTTTTTTCAGGGAAAGTGGGGCTGATGTAGCGGTGGAACACCGAAAGAGCAAGCGCCGTAGCGCTTTCTGCGTCAGTGGTATCGGTAAATTTCTGGAAAGCTTGATGTGAAAATTTCTTTGGCGGCCCCGTCGGGCACGGGTTTTTAACCGCTTCGACGACATCATCCGACTCCATGAACCTGGGCGCCTGTCGGGGCGACCAAGGAATAAGCGGACAAAACTCGTCCGCGGTCGATGTGGGAGATGTGTCATGGGTCGCGCCATATTGGCTATGTCGGGTTCCGCGGTCTCTCTGCTGCCTCGCCCCTTTGTCTCATTCCGCAACCTCTTCGTGGATTTCTGGCGTGACATGACCCGCGACGCGATCCGGCCCTACCGGCCCGAATTGCACTATATGCGCGGGCCCGGCCCGGCCTGGCGCGCCAAGCACAATCTGCCGCCGCTCGGCTGAAGCCCCCTTACATTTCGCCTTTCCATGCCTAAGGTGGCGCGGCCCGGACCCTTTTCCGGGCGCAGTGAAAGGACTTTTGCATGGTTCGGGCCGCTATTCTCGACGATTATCAAAACGTGGCGATGGCTTTCGCCGACTGGTCTCGGGTCTCCAGGGACGTCGAGATCAAGGTGTTCGACAAGCCTTTCGCCAGCCAGGATGAAGCGATCAAAGCCCTGCAGGGCTTCGCGATCATCGTCGGTATGCGCGAGCGCACCCCCTTCCCGCGCAAGGTCATCGAGGCCCTCCCCGACCTGAAGCTTTTGATCACCACAGGTGCCCGCAATAACTCGTTCGATGTCAAAGCCTGCAGCGAACGCGGCATCACCGTCTGCGGTACTGGCGTCGCGGGCAGTCCCACCACCGGCATTGCCTTCGGCCTGATACTGGAATTGACCCGCCGGATCGGTTTCGAGAATGCGCGGCTTAAGGCGGGTGCGTCCTGGCAGGTGACCATCGGGCGCGATCTCGAAGACCTCACGCTCGGCATCCTCGGCCTGGGCAAGCTTGGCCAACGGTCTGCGACGGTCGGCAAGGCTTTCGGGATGAAGACAATTGCCTGGAGCCAGAACCTGACCGCTGAGAAGGCACAGGCCGCAGGCGCGGAACTCGTCTCAAAGGACGACCTCTTCCGCAACGCCGATGTGGTGACGATTCACCTCGTCCTCAGCGACCGCTCACGCGGTTTGGTCGGAGCCAAGGAACTCGACCTGATGAAAAAGACCGCTTACCTCATCAATACGTCGCGCGGGCCCATCGTCGATGAGAAGGCGCTGATTGCGGCGCTGCAATCGAAATCCATCGCCGGTGCCGGCCTCGACGTGTTCGACGTCGAACCGCTGCCGCTCGACCATCCCTTCCGGAAAATGGACAACGCCGTGATCACGCCGCATCTCGGCTATGTTAGCGAGCAGAACTACCGCAAATATTTTCCCGACATTGTCGAGGATATCCGCGCGTGGCTCGACGAAAAGCCTGTGCGTGTCATTGACGCAAAGTAGGAACGCAGACGCTTAGCTCAGCCTTAGCAGTTTTGCGGCGTTGTTATAGGCGACATCCGCGCGCAAGGATTCATCCAGCGGCGTCGAGTCGAGGAACGGCCCAGCCCCTTCCGCATCAAACGGATAATCCGCTGAAAACATCACGCGGTCGCGTCCCACCGCATCGAGCGAACAGTGCAGCGGTGGGGCGTCATACATTCCGGAGAGCGTGACCCAGAGATTTTCCTTGATGTACTGCGACGGCGGCTTCGGCAGGTTCCAGCCATAGGGTTTCGAACGACTGTCAAAGCGCCAGAGCAGGAAAGGCAGCGTCTCGCCGAGATGGCCAAGCACCAGCTTGGCCTTCGGATAGCGATGGAAAACGCCGCTCGAAATGATACGCAGCGCGTGTGAACCGGTCTCCACGCCCCAACCCCACATCGGCCGCACCAGCACGTTGTGACCCGCAAGCACCGGCAGAGGCGCAACCGGGTCGGCGGGATGCAGATAGATCGGTGCGTCCAATGCCGCCGCACGTTCCCAGAACGGATCGTATGACCGATCGTCGAGATATTTCCCGTGCGTGTGCCCGTTGATCATGGCGCCACAAAATTTCAGGTCGCGCACGCAACGTTCAAGCTCGTTAGCAGCCGCTTTGGCATCCTGCATGGGAAGATGAGCGAAGCCGGAATAGCGGTCGGGACGTTTTGCCACTTCCTCCGCAAGAAAATCGTTCGAGGCGCGCGCGGCCCGCAGCGCCGTGGTTGCATCGCGCTCCACTTGAACGCCCGGGCCCGCAATCGCCAGCACCATCCGCGTGATGTCGTGCTGCTCCATCATTTTCAGTCGTTGTTCGCCGAAATCGGTTAGGCACGCGTAGAGCTGAGCCGTCTTTTCCGGAGCCACATCGACCATTGTTGGCCGCCAATAGGCCTCGGTCGCAGAATCCAGGAAATGCTCTTCGAGCCCGATCTTTTTGACCATGACGCCTCCCAGGGATCAGTGTTTTCTGTTTTTCTGTACCGTATTTTGGGCTAACGTGTACCGTCATGCAAGGCGGCATAGACCACCGGTGTGAGTGGGCGGGAGGCATCATGAGTCGTCTTGTTACCAACGACAAAAGTCAGGTCCAGGTCATCGCGCGCGCCGCCACCATCCTGCGTGCGCTGGAAGAGGAAAACGCCGGCCTCAGCCTCGGACAAATCGCGCAACGGGTGAATCTCGCCCGCTCAACGGTTCAGCGCATCGTCGCGGCACTTGAGACCGAAAAGCTCGTCATAGCCGCAACCCCAAACGGCCGTGTACGGCTTGGCCCCGCGATCCTCCGACTCGCTGCGTCAGTTCGCAGCGACTTCGTAACGCTGGCACGGCCGCTTCTCGAACGGCTGTCCGAAGAACTGCACGAGACCGTCGATCTCTCAACCATCAAGAAAGATCACCTCGTATTCATCGACCAGGTCATCGGCTCGCAGCGCTTGCGCGCCGTGTCGGCCGTGGGTGACACGTTTCCCCTGTATTGCACGGCCAACGGCAAGGCCTACCTCGCGCAGCTGTCCGACGACGCGATCGAAGCCCTGGTCGGGCGCACTTACGAAGCGCGCACGCCAAAGACACTTACGCGGCTCGACACGCTGCTCAACGATCTCAAGTCCGTGCGGCGGAGCGGCGTTGCCTATGACCGCGAGGAACACACCATCGGCATCTGCGCCGTCGGCGTCGCCCTGCACGATCCTCTCGGTAATGCCGTGGCCATCTCGGTGCCGGTCCCGAGTCAGCGGTTTCAGAATCGTCAGGCATTGATCGCCGAACGTCTGATCGCCACCAAACACGCATTGGAGAACTGCATGAATTCTGCCGCTGCCTGACGCATGCACCGGTAGTCAAAGACACATCCGCTAGTCGCATAAACACAGGGAGGGAGCCGTGGCCAAACGAATTCGCGGCGTGATGTTCGAGGAAGATCTCAAGAACAGCATGGGACTGGAGTTCTACAATCTGTCCCATCGCTTCGGCTATCAATCTCCGAACTGGCCGTATTTCGAAGACGTCAAGATCGAGCGCATCCACTACATGGCCAAGTCGGGCGTGCTGTCGCAGCGCATTACGACCTCGATGCACAACACCACGCATATCGATGCACCGGCCCATGTCGTGCAGGGCACGCCGTTTATCGATGAGGTGCCGCTGCCGCACTTCTTCGGCTCGGGCATCGTCGTGTCGCTGCCGAAGAATAAATGGGAGCCGATCACCGGCGATGACCTGGAAAAGGCTTGCGGAAAAATCGTGCGCCCGCGCGATGTCGTGATCATCAATACCGGCTGGCACAAGTTGTACGACGACAGCG
>DASRAF010000391.1:0-2282 GCA_035638295.1 Pseudolabrys sp. | reverse complement strand
TGCGCATCGAGGAAGTAGAGCATTGCTGGGTTCCTCGCGACCTCGATCGTGAGATCGCGCAAGTTGCCGGTGGCGTAGCGCTCGAAGAGCTCGATCTGCTGGTGCATCTTGCGGTAATCGCGCACTTTGTTCTCGTGCGTGGCGAAGTGGCCGTGCCAGAGCAGCGCCATCTTCTCTTCCACGGGGTGCGTCGTTTGCAGCATCCGGTTCGCCCACCAGTAGCCGAGGCGCCGCGTTTCGAGCATCGTCGCGCGCAACCAGTAGAAGAAGCGATCCGACACCGGCTGCATGGGGCGGTTTCCGGCGGGCTTCACGTCCACGCCCATCGAGGCGCCATACTTCTCGGCGCGATCGGTCGCGTCCGGCCGGCTTTCCGGGAAACGATCGAGTGTGGGGTCCCAGAGCCCCGACTCGACGAACGGTTGCATCTTCGGATTTGGCAGGCGCTCGTAACGCACGAGCGACTCGACCGCGCGTTCGAGGCCGGCATCGGCCAGCTTCTCGATCTCTTCCGGTGTGCCGCCGAAGCCCGCATGCGCGAGCAGGTGTGCGGCGCGGTCGTAGTTCCACTCAGACGGCGGCAGCGGCGAAACGTCGTCCTGCCACGCAGCGGGTCCCGGGGACCATTGAAAGCGCGGAGTCATCGTTCTCCTCCTTAGGGTGTAGCGTGCTTCTCTGCCCGCTGCGCTTTGATCATGCCGAGCGTCTCAAACGGCTGGCCCAGCACCGTCGTCGCGTCGGCTCCGAGCCACTCCTTGATCAAGGTGGCATACACGCGGCGGAAATCGATCGTGCTTTGAAGGTTGTCGCCGAGCACGAGCTCGGAGAGGCTCGGCGGTTTGCCGTACATGCCGCCTTTCACCGCGTTACCGATCACGAAATTCACCTGCGCGGTGCCATGGTCGGTGCCCAGGCTGGTATTCTCCGGCACGCGCCGCCCGAACTCACTGTGGACGTACATGACCACGTCATCGGCACGGCCGATGCGCTGCATCTCCGAGAAGAAGCCCTCGATGGCATCGGAGCAGTATTGAAGCTGGCGGTCATGCGGCGCCGCTTGGTTGACGTGCGTATCGAAGAGACTGCCGCGCAACGGCACGTAGTAGAGCTGCGTGGGAAAATCGGCTTCGATGAGTGCGACGACTTTGTCCAGATCAAGCAGACGCAGATCCGGGTTGGCCTTGGCCCGGTATGCACTCCACGCCGCGCGCACGACCTCGGACGCTTGCGCTGCGCTCTTCGTCACTTCGAGCACATATTTATGGGCGTCGCCGACCGGTTCGTGGTCGGCGGCGAGCGTATCGAGTACCGGTTTCTCCTGCGCAAATATGCCGCGCTTGAACATCTGCGGATCGACGAACACCAGCGGTACGTGCTTCGGCGCCTTGACCGCAAGCGTTTGGCTCTCGGCGATGTTCACGATCATGTTCTCGCGAGCGCCGGAGGGATCGAGGTCCGCGGCCGCGCGGCCGACCCAGCCGTACTCGTTGCCGCTGTTCGGTGCCGCCGTGTGCCAGAACGATATCGACGTGAAGTGCGAGAACGACGGCCGGTCGTAGCCGACGCCTTGCACGATAGCAACCTTACCGTTGTCGTAGAGGCGCTTCATGCCGCGCATCGACTTGTACCAGCCGAACTGCGCGTCGATCTTGAGCACGTCCCGCTCTTTGATGCCAATCGTAGGCCGGTGCTTGTAGTAAAGCGGGTCGCCGTAAGGAATGATGGTGTTCAGGCCGTCGTTGCCGCCGAACCATTCGAAGACAACGAGAATTTTGCCGCTCTGATTCGCCGCGACGCTGTAGCTTGCCTGGGACAACACCGGTGGTACCTGGCCGATGCCACCGAACAGGCCGAGCCCTATGCCGCCTGCGCCGAGGCGCAGCATGTCGCGACGAGAAACGCCGGTTCCAGTCAATGGATTCTTGGTGGTCATGAGGCTTCGCCTCCGCTGAGGAGTGACCGAAGTATACCTCGTCCGCATTGGAGGATGTAAATCATTGCCATCGCTTTATCAATCTAGTGTTTGTGGTAACTCAGGCGATGCATGCGGCTAGAAGCGGAATGACGACAATTGAAAAGGAATTGAAAATCGAAGCGCCGCGGATGCTAACGTGGCAGGTTCTCTTGAAATTGAACACAGACTCGATCTGACGACAATAGCAGATCCTGAAGCGCCAACCGTTGACCGTGAGTGATACTGCGGTGTTTATAGAGCTTCCCCTCAATTAACGTCTTCTTTTTTCGATGTCTACGTAATCAGTCACCTACGTCTTTTGAAAGAT
>DASRAF010000390.1:0-4180 GCA_035638295.1 Pseudolabrys sp. | reverse complement strand
GTAAAACAGCGCATTTCGATCGTTGATAAAAGCGTGCTGGGAGTTGTCGTCGGGAGTAAACTTCCCCACCTTTCCGAGTCGTAAAAGAATCGACGATCGATGCGCCAGTATCTCGACCTGATGGAACTCATCCTTAGCCGCGGTGCGGAAAAGCACGACCGCACGGGTACCGGCACCTTGTCGGTGTTCGGCTATCAGATGCGCTTTGCGCTGGACGAAGGTTTTCCTTTGCTGACGACGAAGAAACTTCATCTGAAATCGATCATATACGAGCTTCTTTGGTTCTTGGCGGGCGATACCAACGTGAAATATCTGCAGGAACATGGGGTGCGGATCTGGGATGAATGGGCGGATGAGCGCGGCGAGCTCGGTCCGGTCTATGGTCATCAGTGGCGTTCCTGGCCGACGCAGGACGGCAAGACGATCGACCAGATCGGCAATGTGATTCGGATGATCCGGCGGAATCCGGATTCGCGTCGCCTGGTCGTCACCGCGTGGAATCCGGCTGAGGTCGACAAAATGGCATTACCCCCGTGCCATTGCCTGTTTCAGTTTTACGTCGCGGACGGCAAGCTCTCATGCCAACTCTATCAGCGCTCGGCTGATGTTTTTCTCGGGGTGCCGTTCAACATTGCCTCCTATGCACTGCTTACGATGATGGTGGCCCAGGTGACCGGCTACAAGCCGGGCGACTTCATCCATACGTTCGGCGATGCGCATTTGTATCTCAATCACCTTGAGCAAGCGCGGCTTCAGTTGTCGCGCGCGCCACGGCACTTGCCGACGGTGCGTTTGAATCCCGCGGTGAGGGACATATTCGCGTTTCGATATGAAGATTTCGCGATCGAGAACTACGATCCGCATCCGCACATCAAGGCGGAAGTGGCCGTGTAAGCGATCGCCCAGGGCGTTCTTGTTGTCGCCGTTTCTACGCATCAAGCTAAGACGATTTTAATTGGAACCTCGGCCGCATCGGATTCTTCCGGCTCTCTTGTTCGTCACAAAGTGCTCGATCGGTAATGAATTATCAGAACAATCGTTCTAGCATTGATGACGGATCGCCGGATCATGTCGTGCCTTTTGACAAATTTTGTCTGTGATTTCCCAAACGGGAGCGCGGATCTATTTCGCCAAAGGGTTGCTGTCCCGGAAGCGGGCTCAGCCGTCTGGACGTCGATATGAAAATCGTGCTGGTTGCAGCGATCGGCGACAATTCGGTCATTGGCCGCGAGGGTCAGCTGCCGTGGCGACTGAAGTCGGATCTTGAGCATTTTCGGAAGCTTACTCTCAATCGTCCGCTGATCATGGGTCGCAAGACGTATGAGTCCATCGGGAAGCTGCTTGACGGACGGACAAACATCGTACTCACGCGCGATTTAAGTCTTGTCGCACCCGGCACCGTATTGGCCACGAGCCTCGATGCAGCACTCGGCTTTGCGCGCAGCGATGCAATCCGGCGTGGGGTCGATGAAATCATGGTTATAGGCGGCGGCGATATTTTCGCCGCAACCATGCCGATGGCCGATCGGCTCGAAATCACCCATGTGCATGTTTCACCCCACGGAGATACGCTGTTCCCGCCAATCGACCCAGAGGTCTGGCAAGAGGTAACACACGATGATCGCTTTGCTGGGCCGGACGACGATGCCAACTTCACTTTGGCGACATATGTAAGACGTTAACCGGCCAATAGTCGCGGCATCGGAGCGCGTTGTAACGGGCCTTAGGGTCCCCTATAACCCCTTCCAACTAAGGTCAGCCGGGTAAATGGCCGGCGCGGGAGATATCACTCAATGCCTTGGACCAATCAGGGCGGCGGAGGGCCGTGGGGCAGTGGCGGCAAGGGCCCGTGGGGCTCAGGGCCGCAATCACCGGGGCCAACTCCGCCCGATCTCGAGGAAATCCTGCGCCGTGGCCAGGACAGACTGCGGCGCGTACTGCCAGGCGGCAACCTGGGCGGCCGCGGGCTCGCTCTCATTGCGCTCGGTGTTCTCGCGCTCTGGGGATTTTCCGGCTTCTTCAGGGTCGAGCCGGACGAGTTGGGTGTTGTGCTTCGTTTCGGGAAGGAAGTGCGCGAAGTACAGCCCGGCCTGAATTATCACTTGCCGTATCCGATTGAGACTGTGCTCACGCCAAAGGCGCTGCGCGTGAACAAGATCGACATCGGCATGCGGGTGGTCGACGACATCCGGCGTGGCGGAACAACGGTCCGCGATGTGCCGGAAGAAAGCCTGATGCTCACCGGAGACGAGAATATCGTCGACGTCGACTTTTCGGTCCTATGGAAGGTGAAGCCGACAGGTGTCGGTGAATTTCTCTTCAACATCCAGAATCCCGAAGGCACGGTGAAGGCTGTAGCGGAAAGTGCCATGCGCGAGGTTATCGGTCGCTCCGAAATCCAGCCGATTCTGACCGGCGCGCGACAGACCATTGAGACGGCCGTGCAGGACCTGATGCAGAGGACGCTCGATCACTACGGCGCCGGAGTCATCGTGCAACAGGTGCAGCTGCAGAAAGTCGATCCGCCGGCGCAGGTTATTGACGCGTTCCGCGATGTGCAGGCCGCGCGTGCCGACCTCGAACGCGCGGTAAACGAAGCGCAGACTTATGCCAACCGTGTCGTACCTGAGGCGCGCGGGCGAGTGGCGCAGATCACCCAGGCCGCCGAGGCCTACAAGCAGCAGACGGTCGCCGAAGCCGTCGGCCAGACATCGCGCTTCCTGAAAATCTACGAGCAGTACAAGAAAGCTCCGGATGTCACCCGCGAGCGTATGTATCTCGAAACAATGGAACGTGTGCTTGGCGGCACGGACAAGATCATCCTGGACTCCAACGCCGGCGGCAACGGCGTCGTGCCTTATTTGCCGCTCAGCGAGTTGTCGCGCCAACCACAGACGCGCGGCCAACCGCAGACGGGAGGCCGGCAATGAGGTTGAATTTTTTCGGTGGAATTCTAGCGGTCCTTTTCGTTGCTGCGCTGATCATCGGCTACTCGTCTTTGTTCACTGTCTATCAGACGCAGCAAGCGTTGGTGATCCGCCTGGGCCAACCGGTCCGCGTCGTGAATGAGCCGGGCCTCAACGTAAAAGCTCCCTTCATCGATTCCGTTGTTTACATCGACAAGCGCATTCTCGACCTCGAAGCGCCGCCGCAGGAAGTGATCGCCTCCGATCAGAAGCGGTTGGTAGTCGATGCGTTCGCGCGATATCGTATTCAGGAGCCGCTCCGTTTCTATCAGACACTCGGCTCAATCGCGGGTGCCAACTCTCAGCTCTCCATCCTCCTCAATTCGGCGCTGCGTAGGGTGCTTGGCGAGGTGACGTTCACGCACGTCGTGCGCGACCAACGCGCCGACCTGATGGCGCGTATCCGTGAATTGGTTGATCGTGAGGCTGCCACCTACGGCGTCCAGGTCGTCGACGTTCGTATTCGACGCGCGGATCTTCCCGAGCAGAACAGCCAGGCTGTCTATCAGCGCATGCAGACCGAACGTCAACGCGAGGCTGCGGAGTTCCGCGCGCAGGGCGCGCAACGCGCGCAGGAAATTCGCTCGCGTGCGGATCGCGAAGTCACGGTGTTGGTCGCGGAGGCGACTTCGAAAGCGGAGCAGATCCGTGGTGAGGGCGATGCAACCCGAAATCAGGTCTTCGCGGATGCCTTTAACCAGGACCAGGACTTCTTCGCCTTCTATCGCTCGATGCAGGCATACGAACATGGTCTGAAGTCGAACGATACACGGATGCTGTTGAAACCCGATTCAAGCTTTTTCCGCTATTTCTCTGATCCTTCCGGGAAAGCACGGGACAAAGCACCGTCGTCCGGCCAGGCACCAGCCCGATAGCAAGCAGCGAGTGGCATGTCGGACTTTCTGGCCGCGCTCGGACTGGTGTTCGTCATCGAGGGGTTGATATTTGCGGCCTTTCCGGATGCGGCGAAGCGAGCAATGACCAGCGTTCTGGAAACGCCTGACATCTCGCTGCGTCTCATCGGAATCGGGTCGGCTCTCGTCGGACTTATAGTGGTCTGGTTGGCTCGCGGGTGAGGTGCAAATCAGCTTCGCGTGGTATTGTCTTAAAGTGCCCTTGAATCGCCTGCCGGTCGGGGCCACTCTCACTAAAGCTAACTCCCAGGAGACTCGACGCCCATGGGCGCACACTATTTCCGCTTGAGGAACCCGGTC